>OKRF01000456.1 GCA_900290315.1 Candidatus Sulfopaludibacter sp. SbA3
CGTGACTAACGGCGGCACCGGGGAATCCGCCGCCGCCTCCGGCGCCCATTCCAGGGTAAAGTCATAGCTTTCGCTCAGCCCGGTCTTATCCACCACGATCCGGCCCAGACGGTTCCCTACGTAACCAGCGAGTGCCTCCATGGTGGTTGCTGTTGCCACCAACTGTGATTTGTTGGACCCGCCGTGTGTGTTCATCGCGGAGACTTCGTCCTCGGCCTTCGCCTTGAGCTTCCCGGCGCTCTTTGGATTCTTGTCGAGCACCAGCGCGGCCACCGTCAGTTCGCGCATCTCCCGGTGGAATTTCAGATTGAATCTGTCTGTCAGCAGGCTCCGCAGCAGCGGGGCCATTTGGGCCGGCCCAATTCGCTCCGGGCGGCCCGTCTTTGCCTCAATATCGTACCGGTCGGTATCGAGCCACGCGGGTCCGCCGGCGATCTGCGCATCCTGTAACTGAAAGGCGGCGCGAATCAGGAGTTTCACCGGCTCGTTGGTGATTCTGAGCCGTCCACCCTCGAACACATTGAAGCTGGTCCCGGCGCTCGGGCCCGCAGTGTCAGGCCGGATGGAAGCCACTTCGAATTGCTGCGCCAGGGCGACGCTGCAGAAAAACAAGAGCACTCGGGTTGACATTTTACCTAAGTATCGATTGCTTCAGGTAAAATGTCAACCCAAGAGAAGCAGGCAACTATAGCAAGCGGAAGTTCACTTCGATGCTGGCGGCCACCGTGACGGGCTTGCCGTCCTTCAGGCCGGGGTGGAATTTCCATTTCCTCACGGCCTCAATCGCCTTTTCGTCCAGACCGAGGCCGAGACTGTGCAGTACCTGGATGTGAGTGGCCTTGCCGGAAGGGTCCACTTCCACGTACAACGTGACGGTTCCCTGGTATTTCGCTTTGCGCGCGTCTTCGGAATATTCCGGCTCCACCTTGAACACCAGCACGGGCGCGGTTACGCCGCCGCCGACGCGGAATACGCCGCCGCCGAAGCCGCCGCCGGCACCTGGGCCTACGCCGCCACCCGTGCCGCTACCGACGCCACCGCCATGGCCCGATCCGATGCCTCCCCCGGAACCGGTGCCATTGGAGGGCGGGCCGATCTTGCCCAGCGGGTCGCCATAGACCGACATGTTGACTTGCGGGAGATTCACATCGGGAGGCGCCAGGATGGCCGGCTCCATAGTCAGCTTGGCGTTCAGATTGGCTTGCACGGCCTGCGGCGGTACAAACTCCCGCAGAGCCGCTTTGGGCAACTTTCCTTTGCTGGCCGGCAGCAGCGACCGGTCGCCGCCACCGCCGCCGCCCGCCATGGTCTTAGGCGCGGGTTTCAGATCGTAAGGAGCGACACTCGGAATCACCAGCGGCATCATCTGGATGAACTTCTGCTGCACCGCCCTTGTGGACGCCATGGTGAACAGCAACGCCACGGCAGCGGATTGCAGGGCCACGGACATCATCCACGATCTTTTCTGCCGGCCGTACTGACCCCAGATGTCGCGCACCAGGACCGGTTTGGAGGTGATGTCCAGCGGTGGCTGCGCAGGAGTCAGGAAGTCGCGCAGGTTGCTCCAGAAGGAGTGGTACCACGGCGCATCGAAAGACGCGGGCAGCAGCATGCGCTCCAGGTGGTCCGTCGCGGGAATCACCGTCCAACGCAGTTCCGATGCCCGGTCTTTGGCGCGCAACTGGTCGCTCCAATTGCGGACGGCTCCGCGGAAATTCGATAGTGAGGCGGCGAGCCTCGCGATTCTGGCCTGGCAGGCCGCACACTGACCAGCGTGCTGGCGCTCTTCCAGGCTCACGTCACCCATGAGGTACATAGAAACTCCTTGATCGGATAAGTGCTTGCTCATTTGGTTCCCTCCACCCGGATGCGCACGCTCTGCAGCGCCCGAAAGAGGTGTGTCTTTACCGTGCCTTCCTTCATCCCGGTCACTTCCGCGATTTCGAGAAGGTCCATATCTTCCACAAAGCGGAGCAGGAATACCGTTCGCTGGCGGGCAGGCAGCCTGGCGGCGGCGCTCCAGATGGCCTGCACCTGCTCTTGAATCAGCGCCAGATCCTCGGGCGACTGCTGCTGATCCGGAATGGCGCGTCCCAGATCCCCAATGTCGGCGTCGGCCTGGAGGTTGCGCCGCCAGAACTTCAGCCGGCTACTCGATTCGTGATGACGCACCAGGTTCGCGGCAATGTGCATGAACCACGTGCCCACACTGGAGGCGCCGCGAAACTGGTGGCGCGCCTGGTACGCCCTCACGAAACAATCCTGGGTCAAATTCTCGGCGGTCTCTCGGTTCCGAAGAGAAGCCAGGAGGAACCGAAAGATTCGCGGCCGGTGAAGGCGCACGAGCGAATCGAAATCGTCCAAATCGTCGGCCGGGGGTTCCCCAGCCGGTAGCGCTTGTCCGGACAACCGGGTCTGCTGCATTCACAGGTATAGATCAGTTTCGGCCCCGCCAGGTTTACATGAGATTTGGGAAAGTGGCTAAAGTCCGCGTGTCCGCCGCAAACCGTTTGCCCCACGGCGAAATCCCGACGCATTTCCCCCACCATTTTCGTCCCACTGGGTGAGCCATCGCTCATGCGCCGACTCTCTCGAAAATCCTGAGCCGCGTGTCCGCCGCAAATCCGTGCCAGGCTCGAAATTCGCCGCCTTTTGGCGAATCTTCGTGCCT
>OKRF01000455.1:0-6602 GCA_900290315.1 Candidatus Sulfopaludibacter sp. SbA3
GGAGCTTGCGGCGGCGGCTCGTAGCCAGTCCCGCCGATTCATCGCGTTCATCGGTATCTCCTCTTCTCCGTCTCAAGAAATCTTTCCGTACAGCCGAAATCCGGCCCAGTAATAAGGGTGGGAGGTCTCCGCCCGGGTGCGGATGCTGGCCGCAGCCGCTTCGAGCGCCACGTCCACAGCCTTTCCCATCGTCAGAGCTTCGTAAAATGCGGCCATGAACGTGGCGGTGGCCGCCGAATCGATATTCCACCGGGTGGCGATCACTTGCGGCACACCGGACCGCAGGAAGGCAAAAACGAGACTTTCCGGGTCGGCTGCCGCGCTGTTCTCCAGCCCTTCCGTAGCGCAGGCGGAAAAGACCGCTAGCCGGCAGTTGGCAAGTAGCTGCGGCGTGATCGAATCGGCACTCATAACGTTCTCTTCGTAGCCCCCGCCCACTTGATTCGGCGCCAGGGGTAGGCCCACCCGGACTCCGTTGGCGACCGAATGGCCTGCAAAGTGGAAAACGAAATTCCGCGCCATTTCTCTTTCAATGGCTGCCGTAGTGGCTTCTCTGCCGGACAGGATCGTGGAGTTCCGGAAATGAGATGCAGCCGAGCGCACCTCCCTGTCTGCGTCCGGCAGGGCGGATCGAAAACCGCCCGAACCACCAGCCGCCGCAGGAGATCCGACCACAAGCACCGGAGATTCCGGCAGGATCGGAGCGGCTGCTCGCAGCCCCCGATAGTAAGGTGCTCCTGGCGCCAGAGAAACGGTGTGCCTGTTGCCGAAATATTCGCCCGATACACTGAGCAGGGCAGGAAAGGGAATGCCTGCGATCGCGGGCTCAGGATCGATCAACAGGGGACCGGTCTCAGGTAGGTGTCCCACCACTGGTTCAATCAGGATTCGGTAGAGTTGACGCGCCTCGCTGCGAAGCCCCGACTGCGGAAATGTCCGGTCGGCGCAATGGTCGCGAAACCCGGCTGCCAAGTGGCGCAATTTGTCCGGCTCGACTTGGATGCGCGTGCTCCACGTGCCGCCATTGGCAGAAACCCAGGCCGTAAGACCGCCGGGTAGCATGGCGTACACCAGCAGCGTCTGGCCGCTCGACGCCTTGCCGAATTGGCCCATCCCTACCACTTGCGGTTCGGGCGGCGCCACCTCCAGTGACGCAAAATCCGGTTTCAGCGGTGGCCCGCTATGGGTGCGAAATGCCGCGCCGCGATAGCCTTCGAGAATGGCCAACGCGGTGTCTCCAGACAACTGCCGGCGCCACTCGAAATCGGCGAGCGCGTAATAAGAATCTCCCATCTCGCGGCTCCACATCAGCCGATCCTTCATATCATGAAGAGACTGCAAAGCAAGCTCCGCTACCGCCACCCGGGAGCGCGCCGCCCTCTCGGCCAGGCCGGCATTGCCGGATCGCTGGTAAAGCTGGCTGGCCACGCCAAAGTAACGGCCAATCATTACGGAGTTATCGATTTCGTGTAAGCGCGCCCGGGCCTTTCGCAGGTACTCCTCCGATTCCGCGAAGCGCCCATCCTTTACAGCGAGTTCAGCCAAGCCAATTCGGCATTCGGTGCGGTAGTATTCGGTGGCCGCTGTGTGCGGCAGCTTATCGAAAAGCAAGTCGGCCGCGGACAACTCCCGGTGCGCCTCTGCCGATAGCCCGGCCAGGGTGGCGTCCTTTCCCAACCAGAAACGTGCGGTGGCCACAACGGTTGGATTGGCTGACAATACGGCAGCGCGAGACGCTTCTCTGGCGAACGCAACCACCACCCAAACAAGCCCGGTATCGGCGGCGGCACGGCTGAGCGAATTGTAAAACTGCTGAGCGCGTATCGGCGGGTACGATCCCGACCAGAACAGTTTGAGCCCCTCGGTGTTGAGCGCCCAAGCAGCCCTATGATGCTCGCTCGAGTTCTCGATGGCCGCAGCCATTCCCAGCGCCCTCAGACGCAATACCGGGTAGCCGGCGGTCCCCAGCATCGCGAGTGCCGTGTGGATCGATTCCAGGGCTAAGCCCTTGCGCCCGAGGGCGTCCAGGCAAATGGCCCGTTCAATTCCGAGTTGCCCTTCCGCCCAACGGTAGTGCTGTGATCGGGCGGTGTTCAGCAGTTCCTCAGACCTCTCGAGGCAAGCCCGTGGCTGGCCCGATCTCTGAAGTGCATAGACCAATTCCACTCCCGCGCGNNTGCTGTCCTAACTGCAAGTCCCGGCCGGCGTCGGCATCAATGGCGGCCGCCAGCGCCGCCGACGCTTCGCCAAGCTTTGCCGAGCGTGGAACGGCGAGTACCTGGTTCAACCATACATCCTGATGCCGAGCGTCCAACAGCCGTCCGAGCGATTGCAGTGCCGATTGCGCTGCGGGATTGCCCGGCGTGGCGGCGGCCAGGGGCAGCCACGTCGAGATGGCCCAGTCCAGATAGGTTTCTATGTCACGGTCCGCTTCGCCGGGGTGACGGTCGGCCAGTACCTGGAATATTGACGGCTCCACGATGGGAGCGGCGGCGTGCCCCTTTTCGCGAGATATCAGAAGTTTTTGAACGGCATCGCGGCGGCTCCGAGCCTCGCCGCTCCAGTCGCTAGCGCCATCAAGCCTTAGATAGTGGTCCCAGTCGGCCACCGCCTCGTGATACATCATCAGACGCTCATATGCGATGGCGCGATTGAACAGGGCCACACGATGATCGGGAGCAGTTCCCAACAAGACGCTCAGCTCTTCCACCGCCCGTCCGTAGTCGTCTGGCGATGCCTCCGCGCCGGCGCGCTGAAAATAGGCAGCGGCAAGGTCAACCAACGCCGCGTCCCACCGCGGTTTAGCGGCTAAGGCGCGGGAAGCGTCCGCCATGGCAGATGGATAGTCGAAATCGAGCAGGTCGGCTCTCGCTTTCTCCTCAAGCCACTCCGGATCGTCAGGAGTGCTCGCCAAGTTGCGCAGGATTGTGCCCTCAGCCTCTCGTAGTGCAGCCGGAACCGGCTGGCGCGATGCTCCCGAAGACCGCTCGGTTCTCATCACGCCGTAGTTCGCATCGGGAATGCGCATCTCCATGATGCGCCTTTCGGCATACGCCATCGCCAGCAGGCGTCGCGGTGCGTGGCTCCACTGCCAATATACGATTCCACATCCCGCGGCCAGGAACACAGATGCTGCCACCGCGTAAACCCACCGGATCCTTACCGCTGACGGCCGGCGGGATTCTGCAGCGAGTCTGTTTGCCAGAGCCAATTGGACCTTGGGCTTGGCGCTTCTCAGACCGGTCACCAGTTGCTGCTCTTCAGGAGTTAGTTCGCAGTTCAGGTCGTCATTCGCCTCCCCTAAGAGCCTGCCGCACAAGTCGCACTCCGCAGCGTGCGATAGCAGCACCGCCGTTTCTTCCGAATTCAAGCTCGCCGATGCGATCTGAAGCCAGAGAGTCTCCGGAGGGCAACCCGGCAGCCGCTTCTCCGATCGACCCTGCCGTAACGTCTCCAGCAGCCAAGCGGAAAACAACTCCTCCGGGATCAGGGGCCCATCTTTAGGCTCGCCCAAAGGCTCCTCCATAAGTTAAAACGAATTCTCCAATGATATATCTGTTGGCTTAGTCGTGCCGGTACCCGGCGGATGGTGAAGTTCGGCACGAACCAGCCGCGTCAAGCGCAAGATCGTACTTTCAACCCCCTTTGCCGTCAGCTCCAAAGTTGGTATCCGGGCAATCGCCCCGGCTGTCAATCCGTGGCGGTAATACAGCCAGAAAATGTTCCGGTCGCGGTGTTGGTTCTCACCAGTCAGGCAACGTTGGAGAATACCGTCGAGCTCCTTCAGCAGCAGGGTGCGCTCGATCTCGGCGGAACCGCCGGCCGGTCCTGCAATCGACATCGCATGGTGTTCCTCCAGCGATTCAGGACTGAATCCCGCGCCCCGCTTGCCGGCAAACACAGCTTTGAAATGGTCGTGAACCACGTTGGCGGTAACCACCTTCAGGAAACCAAACGCGGAATCGTCGGTTTGGAATTGGAAACCTTTCAGCAGGGTTCGGCGATCGGCGCAAATTTTCAAGTACGTCTCTTGCACAAGATCTTCGACTAAGCCGGTGGAGGGAGCCGTGTACCGTCGAACCGTGCGCACGACGATTCCCGAAATCAGGCCGTGGAAACGTTCGATGAACTGTCGCCACACGCTCGGACTCCCACCCTCGGCGCACGCTGCAAACAGCTCTGCTATGGGGAGTCGATCCTTACTCACGAGCGGTTAAATGTTACCACAAAAATCCTCTCACACGTTCCAGTTCGGAAGCGATTTACGGTGTAATCCATCTCCGCCCCATTACCACCCGGCGATCGCTCATCCCCCTGCGCGCAAGAACTGCGGCCGGGTCTCCCCTTGGGTGCGGACGCTCTCTAAGCCACGCTAAAACTCCTGCCCCCGGGGGGCGTGTTTGGTTGGCCGGCACCTTAGGCCGCGGAGTCGCCGTACCTTTGATTCACGGCAACCTCCAGTCTGCCGCGCGATGGAGCGGCATTTCAGGGAGCGGATTGCGAAACGATCGAATAACACGGAGAGGTTGCCGCGACACCCAGAGCGCCGGGCGCCGAAGCAGGAAGGCGCGAGGTTTCGATGAGTCAGTTAGAAGAAAAAGTGCTTGGTCCAATCCACCATCATGTGGAGAACGGCCGAAGAGCACACGCTGTTCGATTTCTGAAATACCTTGCCGTACGCAATCCCGGCGATGGTAGCGACGATCATATACCGCCAGTTCGGCAAAGGCTGCGGGCCATTATCCAGGTGCGCGGCTCCGAAAATCACGCTGGCCAACAGTAACACTCGAGTAGTTGGGCCGAGGCGTTGCATGAGCAGATTTTGTATCAGGCTGCGGAACAGGATCTCTTCCGGCAGCGCCGTTCCGGCAAAGATGATGGCCACCGCTCCGGCCATCTTACCGGCGGGTTGCACGGGAAGATGCGGCGCCGGAATGAAACCGATGGCCATCCCCACCGCGATCAGCACCGGAGCCACCCCCGCAAAACCGGCCAGAGGAAGCCAGAGGTCGCGCGTGTTTCGGGGCAGGTTGTACTTCAGGCCGGGCAAGGCGCGGAATCCCAGGAACAGAGTCAACCCCAACAGGATGGCCACCCCGTACGCCACGCTATGCAGAAAGCCCCGCGCGGGAATGGGCACCAGGGACTGCCCCGCCGCGAATTCGATGGGCAGCCACAACAGCAGAACCGCCAGCAGATCCTGCCCCATCCACGACGCGGCCACCGGCAACGCCGTGTAGACCAGGACGGCAGCAGTCAGCGGAATCGTAAATGCCCCAACCAGGAGCGACGCGATCGCAAAGACCCCGGTCAGAGCGAATGGGGTCAGCCACACCAAGCCCCGGCGGCCTGCCAGCACACCCCGCACACGGCCCTGCAGAGGCGGCGCCAACAGGCTGAGTACCACGCCAAGCAAGAGCGCCAAAAATAGGGTCTGCATCGGACGGCTTACTGCACGATGATGCCGCGCTGATCGAGCAGTTCGCCCGTCTGGGTGTAAAGGTTGAGCAGATTCCGCCGCAGCCCCACCTGCGCCTGGACCACCGACGATTGCGCCTGCGTCAGCGTGTTTTGCGCCTGCAGAACGAACTGCATCTGATCGATGCCCAAAGTGTACTTCTGATTTTCGGCATCCAGATACTTGGCTGCAAAGTCGGCCGCCGCTTTGGCCAGTTCCAGCGACTTCTTGCTCGATTCCAGGTTGCTCACGGCATTCAGAATGTTTAGGCGAATCTGTTGCTGCGTGGTGCGCACCGTCAGCGCGTCGCGCTTCTTCTGCACCAGCGCGTCCGCCATATCGGCCACGGCGGCGTGGTTGCGGATCGGGAGTTGCAAGTTGAGCCCAAAGGAGTATACCGGAAAACCGAAGCCGAACATCTGGCTCAGGGCATCCCCCAAGCCTCCCGGAATGGGATTGGTGTACGGGTTGACAACGCCGCCAATGCCCTGAGTCTGATAGGAGCCGGTCAGGCTCAGGCTGGGCAGAATTTCGTTGTGGGCCGATTGCAGACTCTGGTCGTCGATATCCAGGTTTTGCAGCGCCGCCTTCAGGTCCGGCCGCGTGCGCAGCGCGATCTCCACTTCCTTCTCTGAATCCATTTCCAAAGCCACAACCGGCGTGTCCACGGTTTCGGTGAGGATGATCGGCAGTTTGCGGATATCAGGGTCCAGATCGGCCCCGATCTGCCTGCGCAGGGCATACTCGGTCTGGGCCAGGCTGAATTGGGCCTGCGAGACGCCCAGGTTCGCGGTGGCCAACTGCTGCTCGGGATTATAGATATCCAGCGGCGAAAGAGCGCCCAATTCCAGTTCTTTCTGGGACAGCTTGAGCGTCTCCTCGGCCAGTTTCTGCGCGCTTTCCGCCACGTGCAGATTTTCGCGGGCCTGAATCACGTCCCAGTACGCGTTTTCGGCCGAAGCCACCATTTGCAGCAGGTTGCTCTTCAGAGTGAAATCGGCCGCGCGATATCGGCTCTTGGCCATAATCAGGTTGAGATGATTAATGTAGTAGCCGCGATTACGCAACAGCGGCTGGCTCACGTTGAAACTCAGGCCGGCGTTCAGATTAGGATTCAATAGGGCATAGCTGCTGTTGGAAGAAT
>OKRF01000455.1:6612-7065 GCA_900290315.1 Candidatus Sulfopaludibacter sp. SbA3
AGTTGGCCGGCTGGCTGAGCGATTCGCTGGTGCTGGCCCCCGCCAGCGCGGTTACCGAAGGCGCCTTCGACCGCGTGTCGCTGAAGGTGGCGCTGGCGGTGGGATCCCACGTGGATAGCGCCCGCATGATGGCATTCTTGGGCGTCTCCACGCTCAGCAACTGGATCTGGATATCGGTGTTGTTCGACATCACCAGCTCCAGGTAAGACTTCAGCGAAAGTTGCAGTTTGCCGTCTTGGGCGAAGTCTTTCAGGTGTACCGGATCTTTCAGCTCCACCCGGGTGTTCATATGAGAGAATGTCTCACGAAAATAGGAAGGCTTCGGGAAAGGCGACAGTTGCGCGGAGGCGCTCGCCGCCAAAATCAGAATGAAGACCACAACGGACCGGATCGGCATAGTTCTCAAGGACCGTACCACCCTAACCATACATTGACGCAGAGAGGCGGCTGGCC
>OKRF01000454.1:0-162 GCA_900290315.1 Candidatus Sulfopaludibacter sp. SbA3
CAGGCTCGAAATTCGCCGCCTTTTGGCGAATCTCCGTGCCTGGCTCGAGTTTGCCCCTTCGCGAAACCCCGACCCGTTCCCCCTATTTTCATACCCATTGTTGCCCGCGCGCGGGCACCCCAACAGGCTCGAAATTCGCCGCCTTTTGGCGAATCTTCGTGC
>OKRF01000454.1:172-9997 GCA_900290315.1 Candidatus Sulfopaludibacter sp. SbA3
CCGCCGGGTGAGGCATCGCCTCATGACCCGACTCTCTCGAAAATGCCCGCATAGCCTGAAGAACACGACAAGAAACGATCGTCTGTCCCACGGGGCTAACGAATTTTCATCCCACCGGGTGAGGCTTCGCCTCATGAGCCGACTGTCACCGTTTTGCCCAACGGCGACAATCTCCGCCAACGTCGCCCCCCATTCTCATCCCACCGGGTGAGGCATCGTCTCATGAGCTGACTGTCATCGGCTTGATCTGCGTGGGGTGCCGGCCCAACTCCGTCCAAAGAGTGCGCCGGTTTTCGCACTGGGTCGGCACGGGTTAAGCGGCCTTCGCTCATGCGCGGCCGAAGGGGAAGCGGTTGGGCCGGAAAGAGCCGCGCGGCACGCCACTGAAATCCGGAAACTGCGCTCCAGCCGCTTCACTGCTCTCTGCGATTCAATCTGATATTCGTGGCGACTCTCCCTTTTTCTCTCCTATGAAATTGCTCTCAGCCTATTAAAAGGCCTTGAGTGGAGAGTCGTTACTCCCTATGATCTACCGGGCATTTCCCCGCGATTGCCGTCGCCGACTTGCCGCTGAAACGGTCCACCGAGTTCTGTCACTATATAGAGACTGGGACGACAGTCGGTTGACCCCTTGACATTNNGGAACCATCGTTTCGTTGGAGGGTGACTATGAAACGGACTCTGCTCTCAGTTCACTTAGCCGGATTCGCTCTTTTGTGCTATTTTGCACTGGCCGTCCCCGCGAATTCGCAGACTAATGATCTCGTAACATTTCGGAGCGTGGTGTCGCCGCTGACTACGACCCTGTTCGTAACTCCCGGTTATGCCACGCGGATCACTGTGACCCTAAACTACGCGTTGGCTTCCACCAGCAGCGCGGCTCTCACCTTGTACGCTGAGGAGTATCCGGAGACTGCTGGGGGATGTCGTGGAGACGTGCACCAAACCAATGGCGGAAACAATTATCCGGTGCAAAGGGGCAAAGGTGTTGCCACGGCGACTGTCATCTGGCCCGGAAATGGTGCGGCAGGCGCTGCGCCAGTATACCCGACAGGCTACGTCACGGTCGGCGCTTCATTTGAGACGCCTGACGGGAGTCAGCAAATTCGCGGTTTTGGGCTGTTCTCGCAGGTCTGCTACCATTTCGGTCCACAGCCGAACCCTCCATCTCCCCCCAAGCCGCCCCCCCCGGCGCCCCCGAATCCTCCCTCGAACTCGAGCGGAAATATTCCGGTGTTCTATCGCTGGGTACCTGCAAGCAACGGCTCGGCTCCGCAATCTGCGTTCCTTGGCGGCTGGGAGAAATGGCAGCCTCAGCCCGGCAGCACCGCTATAAACACACAAGGGCCATTGTATGTCTGCCGTGCTGCGTTCAAAGGAGGTCTCTACCCCGGAAAAGTGGTAGGCAAAAACTGCAACTTCAGCGCAGCCGATGGCAGAGAGGAAGTCGCCCCCAGTTACGAAGTGCTTATTGGTCAGTCTGTGCAATATATGCTTGACTGGCAGTCTTCGCCCTCCCCGCCAGCCAATGCTGTTGTGGGNNATGTTCAACAGAATGGACAGTTCGTTTGCAGCATTGGATATGGCGGTAAGGAGGTGGATTTGCCCGGATTCGCCTACCTTGTAGCTACCAAGTGTTGCAGGTACGATCAATAATAAGGCATGCCGCTTGGTTCCCATACCGATGGGAACCTCACCACCCCGGTCAATCTGTAAGGCAGCGGGGCGATCGATACGTCTGTCGAACCAGTTCCCACCACCCAACGTCACCTGCGGCACCGTCAGGAAACGTCAAAGAGAATGCTTCCTCATGCCACGGTGTCCCGATTATCCGCGAACCCTGTGGGGAATCCTGGATTTGCCAGTTCCGCAGCGCGGAATTTGGCAGCCCCTGATCGACGGCGCTATTGACTGACCTCGGCCGGCATGATATTCGGTTGGTCGATGAGCTTTGAACCCACGCGCCGCGATTGGCTGAGGACGGCCGGCGCCCTCACCGGTGGGCTTGCCTGGGAGGCGCAGTCTCAAGCGCCGGCGAACGCCTCCCGCGCGGTCCTGCAGCCGTTCGACTACCGCGGCGTCCGGCTTCGCAAGAGCCGCTGGCTGGACCAGTACCAGTCCGGCCGCGACTACTATCTCTCCGTATCCAACGACGACATTCTGCAAGGTTGGCGCGCCGCCGCGCGCCTACCCGCCCCCGGCAAACCGCTGGGTGGATGGTGCGCCAGGAACAGCGACACCGTCTTCGGACAGTGGCTCAGCGGAATGGCGCGCATGTATTGCGCCGCCGGCGATACGCCGCTCCGCGACAAATCCGCCGAGTTGCTGGCGGAATGGGCCAAGACGATCAAGCCCGATGGCAATTGCATCATGGACCTGTACGCCTACGAAAAGCTGGTGTGCGGGTTGGTGGACCAGCAGCAATATGCCGGCAACAACGCTGCCATCCCGCTGCTGGAGAAAACACTCGATTGGGTGATGCGCACATACAGCCGTGAGCGCGTTCCGGGCAGTGTCGAGCTTCTGAATGGCAAACCGGCCGAGTGGTACACGCTTCCGGAAAACCTCTATCGCGCGTATCGACTCACCGGTGATCCGAAGATGAAAGCGTTCGCCGACACGTACCGGTATGAAGCCTTCTGGAGAAAGTTCGCCGCCACGTCAGCCCCTCCCGATGCCAACGCGCAGTGTTATGCCACGGGAGGCTACGGCCCCATGGAACGGCTGGTAGCGCCCAATGGCACGCTCGGCAGAAGTTTGGAGGCCCGCAACGCCACGTTCGAGGCCGTCTGCGGATCGTGGGCGGGATTCAAACTGTCGCGATACTTGATGGCGTTCACCGGCGAGGCCCGGTACGGCGATTGGGCCGAGCGGCTGTTCTACAACGGGGTCGGCGCCGCGCTGCCCATCACCACCGGAGGGAAGCATTTCTATTACGCCGACTACCGCGTGGGCGGAGGCATGAAGGTCTACAAGGTCTCCCGCTACTCCTGCTGCTCGGGGTCTTACATCCAAAACCTGGCCGACTATCACAACCTGATCTATTACAAGGACGCCTCGGGACTGTATGTGAACCTCTACGTGCCGTCCGAAGTGGCATGGCAGAGTCCCGGCGGCGAAATCAAGGCCGTGCTGGAAACCGCATACCCGGAGACCGGGACAGCGACGCTGCGGCTCGACATGCAGCAGCCCAGCCAGTTCGCGCTTCGCTTTCGCATCCCTGGCTGGACGCGTGACGCTTCCCTCACGGTCAACGGCGCGGAAGCGGCCGCCGGCAAGCCCGGCGCCTGGGCGGAAATCAACCGAACCTGGCGCGCGGGCGACCAGGTGGAGATCTGCATCCCGCTCACCCTCCGTATGGAACGGGTGGACAAACAACATCCCCGGCGCGTCGCGGTAGTCCGCGGCCCGGTAGTCTTAGTGTTGGATGACTGGGTCTTCGAGACGATCCCGCGTCTGCCCGAGCCCGGCAATCTGGAGAAAGAACTGGTGGCCGACAATTCTCCGGGCGTGTTCCGCCTCGCGCCTCCCGGCGGAGCAAAAATCCAGGCGAAATTCCGGCCGTTCTACTCCATTGGCGAGGTCACGCCCTACCGGATGTACCACGACCTGGATAGCCTGCCGATCCCGGTCTGGTAGCCCTCGCTACGAGATCTCGAAGGTGATCGCGAAATCTCCCGGTGGATGTGTGGGTCGCGTGATCTGCAGGCGCTCCGGCGACAACGCCCATTTGATCTTCTCTTCCGATCCAAGCAGACGGATATGCGAGATTTTGGCGGTCCATAACCCGGCGGCCGAGCCCAAAGCGCGCACCTCAATGTCCTTCTCCGGCCAGCCCAGGCAGAACACGTAAAGCTTGCCCCCTTTCGTAGTGAACCGGATGTCGGTCGCGGTAAGCGGTTTTCGAGTGCGCAGGTCGATCACCGCTCCGGCGGCCGTCTCCTGGCCCTCCCCGAACTTCTTCCATGGCCTCGTGCTATAGATCGCTTCGCTGTTCCCTGCCATCCATTTGGTGATGTCGTCGAGAATCGATTCCTCCTGGCTGTCCAACGTTCCGTCGGGCATCTGCGGCACACTGAGCAGCATCGTGCCGTTCTTGCTCACCACGTCGATGAGCGTGTGGATCACATCGCGCGACTTCTTATACTCGAAGCCCTCGAAGTACTGCCACTGGCCGAGGCACATATCGGTGTGGAAAGGCTCGGGCGAGATCTCACTGAGCACGGTGCGCTCCATGTCGCGTGTCCCCGCGCCCTCCTGATACTCGCCGGTATTCCCGCCCGGGCGCTGGTACTTGATGGTGTAAACCCCCTCCTGGTTGCCCTTATGCCACGACATATTGGCGTTGTAGTAGTAGGCGATGAGGTCGCGCCCGATCTGCCCGAAGACTCCGCCATCGGTGTACACAAGGTCGGGCCGGTACTGGTCGATCAGGTCCTGAATCCGCGAGAACCAGGAGAGCTTGAACGAGTCCGAAGGGTGCTGCGTGAAATTGGCACTGCGCTCAGCGTGCGGCTCGTAATAGAAATCCTGATTCTGAGGATCGTTGCCGTCGTACGGCACACCGGCGTACGGCCCCTTCGCGTCCGCATCTTTATTGACGTTGAACCACGAATAGCTCCATGCCAGGTGTTCGCTGACCGCGAATTTCATATCGTTCTCGCGGGCGATCTTGCACCACGTCCCCACGATGTCACGCTTGGGTCCCATATTTACCGCGTTCCAGCGATGATGCTTCGAGTTCCAACAGTCGAAATTGTCGCAGTGGACCCCTAGGGAAGCGAAGTATCGGGCGCCCGCTTTCTTGTAGCGCCGTATCAGAGTCTCCGGCTCCCAGTTCTTAGCCGTCCAGAGGGGAATGATGTCTTTGAAGCCGAATGTGGAAGGGTGGCCGTAATGTTTCAGGTGGTAGTCGTATTGCCGCGTTCCCTGGATGTACATGTTCCGGGCATACCAGTCGCCCTGCTTGGGAGCCCCTTGCGGGCCCCAATGCGCCCACATGCCGAATTTGACATCGCGAAACCATTCAGGGCAGCGATATTGCTTCAGCGACTCCCATTCGGGTTGAAACTTGGGCGCTTCGTCGGCCGCCATCGCAAGACGCGAGACCGATAGTCCCGCGGCCAGAGTCTGCAAAGCATTTCGTCGTGTGAGATTCATATCTGGAGTTCCTTCGCAGTGCGCGTCAAGACTGCCAGCTTGGCGCGGGTAATTTCAATCGGTACATGCCCGAAGCCGCACTCGCTGGTCAGCAGCAGCCGCTCGGGCGGGAAATATTCGAGAGCCGGGCTCAGCCGTTCGCGGATCACTTCCGGGGTCTCGATGGTGTCGCTACGCTGATCGATTACCCCCAGGGCCAGATCGCCGCGGAAGTCCCACAGTTTCCAAAGGTCCATCAGGTTGTAGCCGAGCGTGCAATGTTCCAGCACTACCTCATCGATGCGCGCCCTGCGAAACGCAGGCGCCAGGTCCGTGTATTTCGTGAAGTAGACGCGCTTCCGCCGGGGATTGCCGCCGCAGACGTGCAGACCCACGCGGACCGGCCCCAGAGATTCAATCAGTTCGTTCAGGATCTCCACCGCCCATTCGCTCTGTTCCGGCGATTCGGTCCACATGGGCTCATCGAACTGAATCTGCTCGCATCCGGCGGCAATGACTTCTTTCAATTCCTGCGCCAGAACTTTGGCGTAGGCCCGGCACAGCACCTGATCGTCGGGATACAAATCGGGTCGCTGGTTCACGCTGAAACGCGTCAGCACATGCGGGCCGGTAACGGTCTGCTTCACGGCGACATTCGGCGGCGCCGCGTCGCGTGCGATTTTCCAATAATGCGCCAGGTTGCACCGGGGGTTGCGAATCTCCCCAGTCACGCGCGCACACTCGATGGCAAAACCTGCCGTGCCGAACGACTGCACCGCCATGTCTTCCATCGAAACGCCATCCAGGCGCTTCTGATAGAAGTAATACATATTCTCCCGGTACCCCTCGCCGTCGGTAACTGTCTCCAGCCCCAATTCGACCTGCTGGCCGACTGCCCACCGGATCATGTCGTCCACCTCGCCAGCGGACAGCGTCGGCCGTTTCATCGTATCGGCGACTGCCGTGGGTCTGGGAAAGCTGCCGACTACGGTTGCGCGATAGCGTTTCATAGCAATCTCCCGTTCTCACCCCAGGGGCGGTAGCGAGGCCTCGGCGCGCGCCTCGTTCATATGAGCCAACACGCCGAGTTCAATGGGCCGCGGCGTGAAGCCAATCTCCTCGATCATGCGGCTGCCGTCCAGATTGTCCACCAGCAGGGTCACCGGCTGAGTCTCGTCAAAATGGATCTCCGCATCCGGCAGCCATCGGCGCACCACATTCGCAAGGTCACACGCCCGAATCGAGCAGCCGCTCGAATTGTAGGCGAAATGTGCCAGGTTCGGTTTGAGCGCCAGTCGAACCAGTTGTTCGGCGCAATCGTCCACATAGACCCAGCAGTCCATGGTTAGCGCGGGGAACGGGAGGAAAACGGGCTTGCCAATGGCCGGGAGTGAGAGGAACTGCTCCGCCCAAAGAACCGATCCGCGTTTCCGGCCGTGGCCGAAAACCACCGGAGGCCGCGCGCAAGCCATGCTGATCCCGTGCTTCTTGACGTATTTCTCCGCCATGAATTCATTCAGGATCTTCATCACACCGTAAGTGAAGAAGTGGTCAGAGGGAGCGCAGTAGTCGGTTTCCTTCAGCGGGCGGTCTCCGTAGACCCGCTGCGAAGCTCCGTAAACCGTCTCGCTGCTGGTGAAGACGACCCGCTCCAACCCGTAATTGACGGCGGCTTCGAACAGGTTTACCATTCCCAGCACGTTCACCCGCACGCCCAGGTGCGGGTTCGCCTCCACCTCAGCGCTCATGAGGTACGCCAGGTGGATCGCGTGCGAGAGATCGGGATGGGCGCGAAAACACCGCGCCACATCACAAAACTCGGCGACGTCGCAGGCAACGAAACTTACCAGCGCACCGCTCTCGCGCTCCAACCGCTCGCGCAGCCGCGGATCGACGCTGCAATCGGCGACGACCGTGGGTATGCCGCGGGCCAGGAGGTTGCGCACCACGCGCCAGCCAATGAACCCTCCACCACCGGTGACCAGAAATTTCATCACTCGCCATCCTTTCCCCAAACCGGCCGATTGGGATCGATGAACGTGAATAGAATCGCGCTGATCATCACCATTGCCGCCACCACAGTAAGAGGCGCGCGGTACCCGCCCGTCTCGCGCACCAGGTACCCAAACAGCACGGTGCAAACGAACCCGCCCGCAAGTCCCGCCGAATTCATGGCGCCGGTCAGCACGCCGGCGTGGGCGTGGCCCAGGTCCAGGCAAAGCGACCAGGTGGCCGGCAGCATCAGGTCCAGCACGCCAAAACCAACGGAAGAGAACACCACCACCAGCACCTTGTTCTTTGTGTTCGCCAGCCCGAAGATCAGCAGCGACGAAAGGGCAAGGCTCGCCGTTGCCTGCCCGCAGCGCCCCACCTTTAATCCGTACCGCTCCGCCAGCCGGTCGCTGAGAACACCCCCGGCCAGGTTCCCGCAACAACCCAAAACGAACGGCAGAGCAGAGAACAGGCCCATCTCTCCTTCGGTCAGCCCGGCCCCACGCACCAGAAAAGTGGGGAACCACGAAAAATAAAGCCACGAGCCCCAGACGTAGCACCAGTACATCGCCATCAGGAGCCAGGTTTGCCGGCTGGCGAACAGCCCGCGCCACATGCCTTCGTGTACACGCGGCGGAGCGGAGCCGATCTCCTCAAGTTCAGCAGCGCTGATTCCAGGCTGGTCGGATGGCCGGTCGTGGAACCAGGCTCGCCATAACGCCGCCCAGACCAGTCCCAGCACCGAGAAGCAGCAGAACATGCCGCGCCATCCCACACCGCGCAGGAGCGGAACAACCACGAGCGGGGATAGGGCGCCGCCCACGCGGCTGGCCGCCCACACCGCTCCCTGAGCCCGGGCGCGCTCCGCTTTCGGAAACCAGCGCCCGATCGCACACGAAGCGTTGGGGTAGGCGCCCGCCTCGCCCGCTCCGAAAAGGAACTGGGTGACTATCAATTGCACGGCCCCTGTGGCCGCGGCAGTCGCCGCCGTGAATGCCGACCACCACACTACGATTCGAGTCAGCACGCGCCGCGGTCCCAGACGGTCGCCTGACGCGCCGGACGGAATCTCGAACAGTCCATAAGCCAGCGCAAACGCCCCCAGCACCCAGCCCCACCGCTCCGGCGGAATGTGCAATTCGTCCTGAATGCGCGGTCCCGCTACCGCAATCGCGAGCCGGTCCAGAAACGTAATCACAGACAGAGAAACCAGAAAGCCGAGGACGCCGTAGCGCTTCTTCAGGCCCGTCACGCCCATGCCCGCACGTCCACGAAGAAGGTCTCCGGCCCGATCTGGCCGCCCTTCAGTACGAGTTCCAGGTTGCCCGGCCATCCATGTGCCCGGCACAGCGGCGCTCCCCTCACCAGCGACGCGGAAAAAGTGAGTGCAGTGATGCCCAATTCCCGCGCCGCGTGACTGGACGTGTCGCCGCCCGCTACCACCACGCGGGCAACCCCGGACGCCAGAATCACCCTGCGCAGCAATTGTCCCAGGGCGGCGCCGAACGCGGGTGGGTCGTCGATCTCCACTCGATCCTGCTTCCCAAGCGCGCTGTAGAGAATTACGCTCCGTCCGGCCGCCAGTTGCGCCACCGCTTCTGCTTCGGTCACGGCAGGGTTCCAATCCAGGGGATTCAGCCGAACGCCGTGGAATCCCGAACCAAGCGCCGTGCGCACCTGAGCATAAGTCGCCGGCGCGCAGCTCCCTGCCAGAACCAGCAGTCGCCCGTCATTGCGCGCCGGCCCGCCGCTGCGCAAGCCAGGCTCCGGCAGCCAGCCCCGGGAGCGCCAATAGTCCAGCAGGCCGTAAGTGAATCCGGAACTGCCTACCACGAAGCTCTGGCGCGTTTCGCGGCGATCCCAAATCCAGCGAGCCGTCTCCGTCATGTCGCCGGGTTCCAAACCGTCGAATACCACTGCCTCGACGTTCGTGGGCCACTCCGCGGACCCTCCGCGCAGTTCCACCACATTGACCAATGCCAGACGCCGGGCGGTCTGCCGGCCCAGGTGAACCATCAGGTCGCCCTCGCCCATTGGGGTGATGGGATGATGACTCATCGCCGGATGGCGGTCGATACGGTGGATGCCGGCGCCGTCCCGCGCGAACAGATTTCCGAACACCACGTATCGCCCCAGCAGCGGAGCCGCGGGCACCACCGGTACACATGGATTGCCGAAGATCTCCCGCCCAATCTCCAGCGCGCGCCCGATACTGCCGGTGTGGGGCGAGCTGTCGAAGGTCGAGCAGACTTTGTACTGTACGATCGGCGCGCCGATTTCGCGCAGCCGCTGGAACACTCGCGGCAGTTCCGTGCACATCCATTCGGGCGTCCTCCGTGCACATCCATTCGGGCGTCCGGCTGCGGCTCTCGCCCGCGATCCCAATAGCCCGGCACCAGCCGAATTCCCCGAGGTCTTTGTCATCCGGTGTGCGGAGGAACAGGACCGCCGGCACGCCATTCGACGCCAGCGCCTCCAGGGCGTCCGTGGATCCCGTGAAGTCGTCGCCGTAGAAGGAGAAGACCGGTCTGTCTTGAGGGGGCGGCGTCACCATCACGGCTTGAACCTGTCGAGGGCCGCACGCAACTCCGTGTGGGTGGCCGCGAAAGTCTCCAGCGGAATTCCTTCCACCGCCGCCTGCCACGCCTGGTGCAAGCTGCGGACTCCCGCGGCGATCCCGTCCGGATGCGCCAT
>OKRF01000454.1:10007-11410 GCA_900290315.1 Candidatus Sulfopaludibacter sp. SbA3
CCTGCCGCGCGGTCTGGCCCGACGCCAGTACGGGCATGATTTCGCAGCCTCGCCCGGGAACGTCGAACATTGGCCGCAGACACTCTTGCGCCGAGGCGATCACGGAATCGTCAGACTCCCAGAACTTGTTCGCGATGCCGTTGCAATGCAGTTGGTCGACGCCGGCCAGGCGCCAGATCTTCTGCCAAGCCACGAAACTCACGCTGATGTCCTGTGACCTTCCCAGCAGACCCCAGCCGTTGCGGTGCCCGTGGATCGCCACCGCGCAGTGTCTCCGCAGCGCCGTCAACGCAGGTAGCCCGACGCTATGGATGCTGACCATCACGCACGTGCCGCCCAGTGCAACCACCTGGTCGTGCCGCCGCAGCATCTCGTCCAACTCGCCGGTGATGTTGGCGGCGAACATCACCCTTTTGCCGGTGCGGCCGGCGTGATTGTTGATCACGCGCATCACCGCCGTCACCCGCGCCTCGAACGGGCAATGCGGCCCATCGGATTGCAATTCATCGTCCTTGATGAAATCGATTCCGCCTTCGGCCAGCTTGCCTGCGATTTCCGCCGTCGCTTCCGGCGTGAGGCCAACGCTGGGCTTGATGATGGTGCCGATCACCGGCCGGCCGTACACATTGACACATTGCACAGCCTTCGCGTGCCCGCCACGCCGAATTGCGGCCCGCCGTAGCGATCCAGGAACGCATCCGGCAGTTGCAGGTCGAGCAGACGAAGCCGCGAGAACTGCTTCATCTCCCACAGGTTTCCGGACACCGCTGCCAGCAGATTGGGCAGAGAAGGCCCCATGTTTGAGAGCGGCCACGATAGCTCTACTTCGCTGGCGGAGTCTCCATTTTCCTGGACCGATTCTACGCGGGCGCCATGCCGCTGGCGCAGTTCAGCGGTCTCGCCCGGTACGCGGGTGAACGTGCCCGTCGATTGTTCCCCCGCGATGAATTCGGCCGCCTGCTCCGCGCGCATTGCCGTGTGGATGAGATAACGCGCTCGAATCCGCTGCTCGCTCATGCCGGTGTCCTGTGGAAGTAGGTGCTGTAGGTCTCGCGCTGCACCTGGTAGAACGGCCGCATCCTCACGTTGCCCGCAGCCGTTCGGCAGTCGAACTCCAGCGGCTTTCCGCTTACGGGCTGCATGCCCGCCAATGCTGCAGCCGGCGCCGCCAGTTCCCCCGGCGGATCCACCGCCGTCAACATCACGGGCCCGCGCATCGCCGCCACCGTGTCTGGCGCGCGCTCCTCTATAGCGATCGCGCGGAACGAGAACGGCAATTGCAGTTCGATGGTGTCTCCCTTGCGCCACCGCCGCGTCAACACGGCGAACGTGCCGCGCTCCGCTTTCACCTGAATCGCCTTCCCATTCACGCTAATCTGGGCGGGCTTATCGAGCCATGCTGG
>OKRF01000453.1 GCA_900290315.1 Candidatus Sulfopaludibacter sp. SbA3
GGCGCCAGAAGCGATCGATGGCGTGGGGCGTCTGGCGCTTCTGCAGCAGCCAGTCCAGCATGCTGATGCGGTCCAGATCTTTGCGGCGGGTACGTTCTCTGCGGATTGCCAGCAGGGCTTTGGCGATGGCCATCTTGTCGGCGCGGCTCAGGCAGTGCATCTTCAGGAACGAACCCAGAAAATGGAGAGGCGCGGGAAGGCGTCCCCGGCTTAGTACGGAAATGCGCCCGCCGGGTTCCAGAAAGTAGTATTCTTTGTAGAATTTGATCCGGTCACGGACACCAAGACGGGTGTAAAAGTCCAGCAGGTTGACGCAGCACCGTAACAGGATGTGCTGGCAATTGTCGATGGTCTCGCCGGTTTCACCATCCGCGGCCGGCATGGCGTAGGAAGTAGCGCGGCCGCCCAGAAACGCCCGCGATTCGAACAGTTCCACTTCGAATCCGGCTCCGCCCAGCGCGGCCGCGGCGGAAAGACCGGCCAATCCGCCGCCTGCAATCAGGACTTTGGGCATTTATGTGTAGTATCCCACGTGTCGCTCGCCATCTGTCATTTGCAGTATAGACGGCGGAACCCCCCGTTTGGTTCTTACGAAACTTTTACCGTTCCTGCATGGCCTTCTTCTCGATTCCGGTGCAAAGTAGCAGTATGGGACGGCGAGATTCCCATTCTACACAGCGGACGGTGGTACGGATTTATGCAGAAGTCGCACGCCGGAAGGCTCCCTGCACCGGTTTTACAACTTCTTTACGTGTTACACACGATCTCGGCAGGGCGAGTTCGTAACATTGACACAGACAGTTTACACAAGTAGCGGAGAAAAACATGGGACCTTTCGAAACGAGCACGAACCAGATTCCGGAATACCGGGATGCGCATCTATCCATCGACTTCAAGCGGGGCGTGGTCAAGGTGGATTCCGCCACCGCCACTTTCACCCGCAAGCAATATGAGCTGCTGCGCATGCTGGTAGAGCACGCCGGCCAGGTGATTCCGCGCGAAACGCTGCTCCAGAACGTGTGGGGCTACAGCACCGAAATCCGCACCCGCACGCTGGACGTGCACCTGAGCCACCTGCGCAAGAAGCTGGCGCCCTACGGCGACCAGTACATCGAGCGGGTGTTCCGCGTGGGCTGCCGCTTCCAGCCGCACGGCGAAATCGCCCGGGTGGCGGTCCAGTAAGTTACCAGGTCCGGCCCTTTTTGCGGCTCGATCCGGGCCCAAGGCAAACCCAAAAGGCGATGACGTTCCACCTCGAGTGCTGCTCAATAGGCTGTTTGACCGTCACGCGCATTGAGTGCGATAAGCTATAAATGCAGATGTATCTGCCCTCCGCAGTCACGAAGCAGTCGGAAATCCAGATCGCGATCAATGAAGTCGAGAGGAATCTGGCACCCGACGTAGTACGGATACGTTACGAAATCGGCGAAGACTGGAGCGGCCAGTGGGCGATATTCTTCCGCATTGTTCTGACCGATGAGGCGGCGAGGCGTCGCCTGCGCGAGGTTGCTGGTAAAGTGGTTTGGGGGCTAGCTGGGCAGCTTGATTTCCCAGCCATGGGCGTTTTCGCATACCACAATTTCCGAAGTGTCTCGGAGCAGGAAGTCTTGCAGGAACCGGCGTGGGCTTAGCCGCCGATTTGCTTGATGACGCTCGTCATCTGGCAGCGAAAGGCGATGCCGAAGATAGGGATTCCTGCCGGCGGCGGGCGATCTCAACTGCTTATTATGCCGTGTTTCACTTGTTGGTAGAAGATTTCGTGGCGAATTGGCCGTTCGCTGACCAACGGGCCCGGCTTGCTCGCATGTTCAACCATCAGAGGATGCGAGATGCATCATTCACGCCGAAAGATAAGAAGACTCCAACGCCCGTGGAGGCACAGGTGATGGACGTTATCACAGCGTTCGGACAGCTTCAGGGGGATCGGCACAGAGCTGATTACGATATGGGCTGGAAGCTCGTTGGAACAGATGTCGCGAACGCGATCACTCTGGCCGAAACGACGTTTTCAAAATGGCACGCAGTTCAAAGTAACGACGTGGCCCGAGACCACCTTCTGTCGATGTTCGGTGCGAAGCGATAAGGGGAATAGCGGCGAAACATCCAGCGAAACGCAACGGCATAATGCTCGGATGCCACGCCAAACAACAGCAGTGCGAGCCTCACTTCACCATCGCATCAATCGTGCCCTGCGCGATGGGGTGATACCCCGGACGCGCCTTGGCATAAATTTCCCGTGCGCGCTTCTGCCCCGAGGGAGTCTTCATCAGTTCCGCGTACAGCGGCTTGAGAAACTTGCGCCGGCCCACCGCGCATAGGAACTGTTCCACCTTCGGCATGGCGGGTTGATAGTCCCTCTGCAATGCCATCTGCAGCCACTGCGCCAGGATTTCGGAATTCCCCGTCTCCGTGAAATCAAAGTCGCGGTCCAGTTGCGCCATGTCCGGATCCCGCCTGGTGCGCAGGAAATGCAGCCATTGGTGCGTGCTCCATCCGGTGCGGTCGGGCGATTCGATGCGGTCGAAGGCCTCCGACCGCGGCTCGGCGGCGCCCGGTGGAATTCCCGGCTGGAAGATCCACTGCTCTACCGGTACCTCGCTAGCCAGTTGCCCCCGCAGATATTCCAGAAACTGGGCAGTGGTAATGCTCTGAAAAGCGAAGTGGTCGAAATAGGCGTGCAGGAATGCATCGAAGCGCTCGCGCCCCACCGTATGCTCCATGGTCCGCAGCAGCAGCGCGCCTTTCTCATATGGCACCAGCGTGCAGCCATCGTCGGGATCGCGCCCGTTGAGATCGATATGCAGCACGCGGTCCGCTTCCGGCAGGCCAGCCATCTCGCGATCCAGTTCGCGCCGGCCCAGCACCGCTTCCATTTCGGCGCGCGCCGTCCCGTAGACCTTCTCCAGGATGCGCCGCTCCACGTAGACGGTGAAACCTTCGTTGAGCCAGAAATCGCTCCAAGTGGCGTTGGTGACCAGGTTGCCCGACCAGGAGTGCGCCAGCTCGTGGGCCACCAGCGAGACCAGGCTGCGGTCGCCGGCCAGGATCGTCGGCGTGGTGAAGGTCAGCCGCGGATTTTCCATGCCGCCGAAGGGGAAACTGGGGGGCAGCACCAGCAGATCGTAGCGGCCCCAACGGTACGGACCATACATCTCCTCCACCGCGCCGATCATGGCTTCGGTGTCGGCGAATTCGTGCGCCGCGGCGTCCACCAGCGATGGCTCGGCATAGACGCCGGAGCGCGGACCTAGCTCCCGAAAGGCCAGGTCGCCCACGGCCAGCGCGATCAGGTACGAAGGGATGGGCTGCTCCATGCGGAACTGGCCATCATGGCCGTCCGCTGCCATCACGGCGTGCAAACCGGCGGGCGCGTGGATGCGCGCGGTGTAAGTCACACGCACGCCCGGCGTATCCTGCAGCGGAATCCAGCTTCGCGCGTGAATGGCCTGCGACTGCGTATATAAGAAGGGATGCTGTTTGCCCGCTGTCTGCGGCCCTTCCAGCCACTGCAGCCCGGACGCTCCAGGTGAGGTGGAATAATACACCCGCACCGAGTCCGTGCCCTCGGCGGGCCGGATGCGCAGCGGCGCGCCCAGCACGGGGTCCGCGGCGCCTACTTCGAAGGAATCGGCGTTTTCCACGCGGTGAATGGCGAGATCGCGCGTATCC
>OKRF01000452.1 GCA_900290315.1 Candidatus Sulfopaludibacter sp. SbA3
GTCAGGGTGCTGGCGATTCGGGTGCGGTAGCCGGCCTCGTAATCCCGCACCTCTTCGTCGTCGATCCGGGGATTGCCGATCAGCCGGAGAATCTGAACCACGTTGGGCGCAATAACCACCGACTGCAGGTCGACCTGGATGCCAGTATCGGCTCTGGCCGGCTGGCGATCCGCCTTGGAGGCCGATGCCCAAAACGTATTCCGGCCGGACCCCGGAGCCCAGGCAATGCGGAAACTCGGCTCGTCTTCCCAACCCACATAGGCGTTATGCTCCAGTCTGCCGCCCAGCGTGAGCGCGAGCGAGCCAGTGACCCGGATCTCATCCTGGAGGAACACGCTGTACAAACTGTCTGTCTGTAAAGGCGGCGAAAACGACACCGGGTATCCGGGGGGAACGCTGGACGTGCTGGCGCGGTAGCCCAGCCCCCAAACGATATCCTGCCGGCTGCCCAGGCTCAGGTGCTGCTGGAAATCCAGGTCGAAGTTCTGCACTTTCTCGGGCTCGCCGAATTCGGTGCGGCGATACGAATCGAAATAGGTCTGCAGGGATGTTTGGCTGCCGCTGTCCGAGGAATGACTCCAGCGGGCCAGCAGGCTGCCTCCGGCGGAATCCATGACTTCCCGGAGGAGCGCGTCCGAGGGCGAAGGCATCCATCCCGAAGTCCGGGTTTCGTGCTCCCGGTTCAGGAACAGATCGCCCTCGACGGTCAGGGCATCTTGCGACGACAGGTCCCAATCCGACCGGAAACCGCCGTGGGATCCCGACCACCGGTCGTTGGCCAGGCTTCCGTTGGGCATTTGCGAATTGCCGACATCGAAGAATTTGCCGAAGACCCGGTAAGCCCCCACCTGCCCCGCCGCGGCGCCGAATTGAGCCAGGTCCATCGTCTCGGTATGGGACCCACCGCCCGCCGCCACCAGACCTCCCTGGGAGGCCTTGGCGAATTTGGTGAGGATGCTGATGACGCCGTTGACGGCATTTGCTCCCCAAACGGTAGCGCCCGGGCCCCGGATCACTTCAATACGCTCGATATCCTCGAGTGGCAGGCTCACCTGGTCCCAGTACACGCCCGAAAACGTTGGTGTATAGACTGACCGGCCGTCGATCAACACCAGCACTTTATTGGAATAACGGGAATTGAATCCGCGAATGCTGATGGCCCAAACGCTGGCATCCATCTGCTCCACGTCCACCCCTGGCGCCATGCGGAGGACGTCGGGAAGGGTAGTGGCGCCGGAGCGACGGATATCGTCCGCGCCGATCACGAAAACAGCGGCGGCCGTCCGGCTCAGCTTCTCTTCCTTCTTGGAGACGGAGGTTACCGGCGTGTTGAGAAGTTGTTCCAGGCTGGCATCCGCCAGCTTGGTCTGACCCGCGGCTACGCCTGCGGAGAGCGCCAACAGACACGCTTTTCCCAAAAAGCTGCGCACATTGTTCCTATCGGCGGTTTCGGCCAGAAGTTTAGGTTGCGGCCCGGCGTTACCCACTCCTACCCAAGCCGGCGAGCGAACTGCCGAAATCTCCTGCTAGAAAACATATTGATATAGTAGTACTGCAAGCGGGTATAGGAATTTCGTTCACAGGGGGCACGGGCGATGATCTCCGGACTGGTATTCCATTTACGTTTTCCGGCCATTTTCGCGTGAAGCATCAGCATGGCCGCAGTCTATCCTTTTCGGCCAGGCGGGATTCAGCAAACCCTAAGCCGCATCCAGGAGGGCGCCGGACTTCGACAGTTTCCCCTTTCCTTAGCGGTGAAACGATCTCGGCATCCACGCACTTGGCATGACAAAGGGAATCGGATTTTGTCATCGACGTAGTAATACCAGCCCATGACCTGCTCTTCCGGCCCATTGGCGCCAGCGATGGCTTCGTTGTGGATGCGGTCCTCCCAGGGAATGGCGCCTGAAGATGCCTGCTCTGCCGACATGCCGGTGCTGATCCAATGGAGCGGCCGGACCATGGCCGTTCCCTTGTCCCAACTGCTTGCCGTTGATGCCGACGAATCCACGGCCGAGGGCATTGGAGGCTGGCATTACTGGGTGACGCAGGGCTACTGCTTCTGAACCTGGCAAACTCCCGGCACCGTTTTTCAGGGCCACCCATTTCTCGGAAAAATAGCCCGGCGACTCTTTACGCAGCCTACCGAAAGGACACCACGCTTCGCCATTCCACCTACGCCATTTATGGATTAACTTGCGCGTGCCAAGCGCCGACGAAACAGCGAGCATCTCCCCCTCCACCATTTCAAGGACCAGACAGTCGGCTCCTTCGAACTCCTCCAGCCCGTAGATGGCGCCAATGTTGGGGTGGTTCAGCGAAGCCAGCGTGCGGGCCTCGCGACGGAAGCGCGTCAATCGTTCCGGGTCGCGCGCAAACTCGGCGGGCAGAGTTGGATGGTGACATTGCGGCCGGGTTTGGTATCGTGCGCCCGGTAGAGTTCGCCCATGCCGCCGGCGCCCAGCCGAGAGACCAGCCGATATGGTCCAAATTGCCGGCCCGGAAGGGTCAGATGAGAGACCAGCCGATATGGTCCAAATTGCCGGCCCGGAAGGGTCAGACCGGCCGTCTCCGTGACCGAAGTGTTACCCGTGGCGGTCTGAAGAAAACTCCCGGCTTTTTCGTCCTTCGCGATCAGCGGTTCGACCTGATGCCGCAAGTCGCGGTCTCCGCCGCATGCGACGTCGAGGAAGGCCTGCCGCAGTTCCGGCGCAAGCTTCAGAGCCGCGTGGAAGAGCACTTCCACTCTCAGCCAACGTTCCTTGATCCACGCCAATTCGCCCTTACTGTTTCACAGTGTTACTGCATTCCGGGGTCTATTGAGATTCGCGGGTGGCGTTTGCCGGCCCTTTCAGGTTTAAATTCGCGGGTGGCGTTTGCCGGCCCTTTCAGGTTTAACTTCACAACGGTATCTATATCTATGGAGTGCCGCCGGCCTGGGGACACCGAATCCGCTCGCGGTCTGCCTGACGCTGGCCTCACCTGAAATTCCGCAACCTTATGAAGCGGTTACTTTGATGTTGGCGGCAGGCGCCAGGGGAAGAGAATCAGAATCCGTCTGATCGTGCGGCTACACCAATCGCTTGCCTCGCGGCAAATACCGCGGCGCGCAGTACCGGTCACCCGGCATCGGGGCGGACTTCTGATTCAGGTCGCCATAGGGGTCGTCGAACTGGTTCATCAACTCGTACAAGCGTGCGCGCATATCGTCAACATTAGCCCGCTTCTCACCCAAGGACACCAGATTGCGCATCTCTTCGGCATCTTCGGCCAGATCGTAGCACTCGTCGATGTCGAACCCGTTGAAGACGTACTTAAAGCGGCCGGTGATCGCGATTCGCTGCGTGTACAGGTATTCGCCGCCGTAGTAAGCACAGAGAATCTGGTCGCGCCACGTAGCGGCCTGCGGGTCATCGAAGAGCGGCAGCAGTGAGCGGCCGTCTGCAAACGGCATGGGCTGCGCACCCGCCGCGGCTACATAGGTGTGGGCCAGGTCGTGGGTCTGCACCAGGCGGCCGCTGCGACTCCCGGGCCTGATTCGAGCGGGCCAGCGCACGATCAAAGGCACGCGATAACATTCCTCGTAAGGAATCCAGCCCTTGATCCACATGCGGTGCGCGCCCACCATGTCGCCGTGGTCCGTAGTGGCCGCCACCAGGGTGTTTTCTTCCTGGCCGGTTTCCCGCAGGGCATCCAGCACGCGGCCAATCTGGGCGTCCACCTGCTCGGTGTAGGCATAGTAGTGCACGCGCCCGCTGCGATAATCATCGGGTGTGACCTGCCCCCAGGTCTCCGATTCCCGCCCGTGCAGCCCCGGTTTGCCGTCGAAGGAGTCGGCAAAACTTTTCGGCACGCGGATGGCGGCGGCATCATACCGGTCGAGGTACTGCTTAAGCGGCATGTAGGGATCATGCGGTTCGACGAATTGAACCTCCAGGTGCCAAGGACGCGCGGAGCGCGCGAAACGCCGCATCATCCGGATGGCGCACTCGGCGCGGTGGAATGGGGATGTGGCTTCTTCGGGGCCCTCGCGGTAGCCCCACATAGTGAACGGCTCCGAACCCGGCCATCGCATCTGACGCTGCGGGACGGCCCGGAGGCCCTGCCGGCGTTCGACACGGTCCGGGTTGGTCTCCAACTGGCGGATGAGTTTCGGATCGCATCCCTCCAGGTCGGCCACTTCGTGGAATCCGAAATCGAGCGGCGTACGCACGTACGAGGCGTGCCACTTGCCCACGTAACCGAGACGATATCCGGCATCACGCAGCCGCTGGGAGTAAAGCACCACATCGGCATTCATATCGCGGTGAACCGATGGCGGCGAGTGCACCTGGTTGTAGACGCCGTTGTGCCAGTGATAAGCGCCGGAGAGAATCATGGCGCGCGCCGGGCAACACACCGCCGAGGGCGTGTAAGATCGCTCGAAGAGCATGCCGGAGTCCGCCAAGCGATTGAGATGGGGAGTGCGGCATTCCGATCGGCTGGCGATGGTGGCCCATTGCTGCTGGTCCGTCATGATGTGCAGGATGTTCGGAGCGGACGGTGCAGCGCCGGCCGCACGGTGGCGTGCGGACGCCGCCAGCGCGCCCGTCAGCAAGGTTCGACGATCGAGAGATTCCGGCATGGCATCGCTACTGTTTTTTGCCGGCCGGGGCAGCCAGTTGTTCCACCGACACATCGGAGAAGATTACCGTGTCCGACGCGTCCGCTTTATGCGAGCAGACGGCGAGCCCTACCAATACCGGGTTGCCCAACTGGACCTGGGTATGTCCGAGTTCCTTCAACTCGGCGCTGTCTTTGGCGATCCACACGGCGATTGCCGCGCCTTGCCGGACCAGCTTCAGCTTGTATTTCGCCGGACCATCGAACGGGAAATCGACCCCATTGGTGATATCGCTTTTGGTGTTCCGCCACTGGATGCCAGGCATGCCGTTGCCGTGGATGACGATGTCGATGTAAGGCGAATCGGTGTCGAGAGTCTGCCGGAGCATGATTCCAGCCTTGCGGTGATCGACTCCTTCACCGAGAAATTGCATGGTGGCGGTGACTGCCACGTTACCCGACATCTCTCGCCAGACGTATTGGAATTGATCCTCCTTGGCCCATATGTTTGCGCCTGCACCGGTGATCCGGTACTGACCTTTGGAGGCGTCAAATTCCATGGACCCTTTCCGCGCGGGGCCACCGACATCACCGGAGTTGGTGAAGGCACCCAGTTTTCCGGATTGAGCGAAAGCGGAAGCTGAAAACAGAGAGACGATCAAGAGTTTGCGCATGACAGGAAGATTATACGCTGGCCTGAGATGCTTGCCTTTGTTATGAACCGAAAATACTAGTACTTATAATGGCAATTTATTACCCGCATCGGGTGGGGAATTGCACTCTATCGTTGGACATGAGCCATTCATTGACGAGAAACTAATGGATCTTCAGCCGATGAGTATGGCAGGCTAGTAATCGGATGGCGACCTCCTAATTATGTCCCCAACCGAGGGAGGAACACGATGGAACTATCGAATCCCGAGTCAATTCGCGAAGCGTTGCAGTCGTACGAGCGGCCGGTAGAGATCAGACGGCGGCATGCCGAGGCAGGTCCGGCGCGCACTGCGAGTCAGGTCCAGAAAGTTCGTTGCACGTGCGGCCACTGCCGCGCGTGTTTGGACAATGCGCGGTGGGAACGGATTTTCGCGGAAAAGTTCGCAGATCCCAACTACTATAGACGGCACACGGTCTCCTGCTCATCGCCGTTGACGTCCCTTTGAGGGACCGTCTGTAACCAAGGGCAGGCGAATAGAATCGTACAAACAGGGGGCCCGGAAGATGACATCAGCCGAGGTTCGCCGATTGCGCGGGCCTGCCTCCAGAATGGCTCGCCGCGCGAATGAACTGAATCGGGACCTCGGTAATCAGGTCTGAACTCTTCATGGTCATCCTTGCCGCGTCAGCAGTCCGATCAGGCACTCTTCAAAAGCATCGAGGTCCACACCGAGTTCGCGTGTGGCGCCGGTATACACCAGCCTGCCACGATTGATCACGCTGATCTCGTCACAGAGGCTGCGGATCTCGTGCGAATCGTGGCTGCTGAGAAAGGTCGTAACGTTCTCATCGACTGCCAGGCGGCGGAGCAGGCTCCACATCTCGCGCTTCGCAGGCAAGTCCAGCCCCCGCGTGGGTTCATCGAGGAACAGCACTTTCGGGTGGCCCATGAGCGCGCGCGCAATTTCGACGCGGCGCTTCATGCCGGTGCTGTACGTGCCGATCAGTTTGCTTCGAAACTCGCCATCCAGAGCGACCTGATCGAGCAGGCGCTCGACGTGGCCGCGAGGGTCCGGCAGGTGGCGCAGGCGCGCAAAGTATAGCAGGTATTCGCGGGCGGTCCAGGTCGATTGGCTCTCGCTCGTCTCGTCACTCACGAGCCCGACGAGTTTGCGCACGGCCAGCGGGTCCTTGACCACGTCGTGCCCCCAGAGCCTGGCGACGCCCGCAGTGGGCGGCAGGAGCGTGGTGAGGATGCGAATGGTGGTGGTCTTACCGGCGCCATTGAGGCCGAGAAAGCCGTACAGGTGTCCCTTGGGGATCTTGAGCGTGACGTGGTCTACCGCCATGAAGTCGCCAAAGCGCCGCGTGATGCCTTCCATTTCCACGGCGTAATCCGTGGCGGCGCTCATCGGGTCCGCCTCCACCGTACGATGGAAGCGGCAATGCAAAGCAGCGGCAAGATCATGGAGGCAGCACCCATTTCGTAAATCGCGCTCGCCACTTCGGCGTCCACGGCCGCGCGTGCGCTGAACGTGCGCGGCTGGCTGTCGCCTTCCACCTGGTACGTGGCGCTGACAGTTAACGGATAGCGGTCGCCGCCAATATCCCAGGGCTTCGTCGGATTCAGCGTCATCGGGATGCGCGCGATCCAACCGGTGACCACATGGTGGCCGTCGGCGGCGGCCGGCCCCGAATCGTTGGGGTACGTGCGCATCTCCAGGAGCGGCGCGGCTTGCACCAGCGCATCGGTATCCGCAGTGACTTCCAGCCCGACCTCTCCGGCAACCTTGGCGTGGAGATTCGTGACGCGCCTCGTGGTTTCGACAGGGAGGAGCAGCAGGAGATCTCGCACGGTGCGCTCGTCAGTGCCCATGGGCCACTCATCCCGATTGAGAATGGTGCTGCAGCAGCGGACCGGGGGTTTGCCGCCCGGTGGCACCAGGGCCACACTGGTTCCGGCGCGAGAGAAGAGCGCCCGGATGGCCGGCGCGCTGTTCGCATGCGGCGCGGGATTGTCGTAGTTGGTATCCGCGAACATCACTGGTAGCAGAGTCATCGCGGCGATCGCAAGCGTGATGGTCCATCGCTGCCGGCCCGTGGCCTCCCATGTTTCCACGCCTTGCGCGCACAGAAATACCCACCCGGCGAGCACGAGGGCGCCGATCACCAGGACCAGCAGGCTGATCCATGTCAGCTTCGTGGTGGCGGGAATGCTGCTGGCTGCCAGCGTGAATCCCAGCGCGTTCTTGAGCAGCACGGCGGGACTCGCGAGCGTGAGGTGGCCGGTTCGCGTCGCGCCGTTGCCCTGCGCCACCATCAGTTCCTGCAGGGGGATGAGGCCGGCATATGCGAGAAGGACGCCCATACCGGTTCCGGCGGGCGCGGCCAGGCTGCGGCCGATGAAGAGGACGCCGATCAGGGTACCTACGGCGATGCTCGCAATCAGCAGGCCCGGTGTCCAAATCAGGAATTTCTGCAGCAGCGGCGGAATGCCGACGTGCCAGTTGTACACCACCATCATAGGAACGAGCGCCACGTAATATGCGGCGCCGAGCGTGGCCAGAACAAGGAATTTTGCCGTGAGCCAGTCCCGCCGATTCACCGGCGCGGTGAACACGCATTCGACAAATCGATTGGCGCGCGGACTGGCGATCATTCCGGCGGCCAGCGGGATGAACCCCAGCGGGACGAGGCCGTAGGCAATGATGCCGTATCCATCCAGCCACGTGTCCTGCGTTCCGACAGTGGCTAATCCGCCGACCGCCAACAGAATCACCGCGGCGCCCAACCACGCGAAGCGGCCGCGCATCGTCGCCTTGAGTTCCTCTGTATATAGCGTCGCGATTGAGAGAGCCATAGTCATAGGAGGCAGCGGCAGCCGCCTCCAGGAGTTAGTCTATCAGGGGCCACCATACAATCCGGATGGGTGCTATGGTGTCGGGATGAACCGCTCGTGGTGCGTTCTGTGGCTNNCTGGTCAACCCGCTGCTCCCCTCGGGCGCCGATCCCTGGATCACATCTCACAACGGGTTCTACTATTACATGAACTCGACGGGATCGAGCCTGGTCCTCTGGAAAACCAAAAACATTGCCGCGCTCGCCAGCGCCGAAAAGAAGGTGGTGTGGCGGCCTGCCGCGAGCGGCCCTTACTCGCACGATATCTGGGCGCCCGAGCTGCATTTTCTGCGCGGCAAGTGGTACATCTATTTCGCGGCGGATGCCGGACGAAACGAGTCGCACCGCATTTGGGTACTCGAAAACCCGGCTGCCGACCCGCTGGATGGCGAGTGGCAGATGAAGGGCAAAGTCACCGACCCATCCGACCGCTGGGCGATCGACGCCACCGTATTCGAGCACAACTCGCGTCTCTACATGGTTTGGTCCGGCTGGGAGGGCGAGGTAAACGGCGCGCAGAACCTCTATATCGCCGAACTCTCGGACCCATATACGGTAAAGGGCAGCCGCGTCCGCATCTCCGCGCCAGAGTACCCGTGGGAAAAGATCGGGGATCTGAAACCG
>OKRF01000506.1:0-4734 GCA_900290315.1 Candidatus Sulfopaludibacter sp. SbA3
GAATTTCGAGCCTGGCACGGATTTGCGGCGGACACCCGGCTCGGGATTTTCGAGGGTGTCTTCTTCGGTGCTAGAAATCCTCTCCGACCTCGCGTAACGACCATTTGACGGCTTCCAGGTACATTTTCTGAATCATGGGGTTGTTCCAGACTTCGTCGCTGTGGCCGAAGGTGGAATAAAAGACTCGGCCTTTACCGTACATTTTGGCCCAGGCCACCGGAAAATCGTGATCTTCGCGATTGATGTTGGGCCTGGTGTAGTCGAGCTTGGTGGCGTCGAGGCTGGCCAGCACGTGGACTTTCTCGCGGGAGAAGTTTTTGTGTTCGTAGATTTCGTCGTGGATGGTGAAGGTGCGGGGGAGTCCTCTCATGGCGGGAAAGCTGGGGACTTCCACGATCACGGGCGCATCGAAGACGCCCCACGGGTGATTGTCGAACCAGCCTCCGATCATCTCGGCGAACTCCGGCCAGTCGAAGAAGGCGTCGTCGCCGGTGTGTGCGCCGACGAAGCCTTTGCCATCGTCGTGAATGAAACTGAGCAGGTCCTTCTTCTGCTGCTCGTCCAGGTTGTCGCCGGTCGGTGCCATAGAAGAAGATGGCGTCGAAATAATCCAGGTTCCTGGTGTTGCGCGCCGGCGCCGGGACGGGCTGCTTGGTGATCCACTGCGAATCGGTGCGAATGTAGGTATCGAAGGCGCCCGATTCGCGTACCAGGCGCTCCATGGTGGCCAGGGCGTGGGAAATGGAATCGTGCTGATACGCCGTGAGGGTGTCGCCCCACGCCAGAACGCGCTTGCGGCGCGGAGTGGCGGTTTGACCAAACGCCAGAGTAACCACGGCGCATACCACGATCAGGAACGCGATGGATGATTTGAAATATCGCATGGAACCAAGATTATAAATCGGATCTTCTATACTGGTTCCGTGAGACACAAATTCCTGCCCGCTCTGTTGCTGGTCTGCCTGGCCCTGCCGCTCGCCGCCCAGTCTACTTTATTCAACGTGATGGATTACGGCGCCAAGCGCGATGGTTCGGCATCCTCCACGTCCGCGTTCAAGGCCGCGATTGCAGCCTGCGCCAAGGCCGGCGGCGGCACCGTCTTCGTGCCAGCCGGACAGTATACTTCCGGCGCCATCCAACTGGTCAGCCACATGACCTTGCATCTCGACGCCGGAGCCACCATTCGGTTCGTGGCCAATCGCGATGAATATCCCATGGTGCAGAGCCGCTTCGAAGGCGTGGAAACGCGCGCGCCCGCCGCAATGATCGGTGGGTACAAGCTGGAGGACATCGCGATCACCGGCCGCGGGACGATTGTGGCGGACAACGCCGAGTGGCGCAGGCTGGTGGCCGATCCTTCGTACCGCGCCGGGTGGACCGCGCTGCTCGGCCTGCTGGAGAAGAAACAGCCGGTGCCGGACGAAGTGCGGAAAGCCGGCGAGATGTCGCTGCGTGCCGATTTCATTCGCCCGGTGGAGAGCAAGAACGTGCTGATCGAAGGCATCCACATCATGGGCGGGCCGATGTGGGTGCTGCACATTCTCTACTGCGAAAACGTAGTGATCCGCAACGTGATTGTGGAGAGCTTCCCGGGCGCCAATACCGACGGCGTGGATGTCGATTCCAGCCGGAATGTGCGGATTTCCGATTCGTATTTCGACACAGGCGACGACGCGATCTGCCTGAAGAGTGGCAAGGATGCCGATGGGCTTCGCGTCAACCGGCCCACCGAAGACGTCGCCATCACCAACTGCACGATTCACCGCGGGCATGGTGCGGTGGTGCTGGGCAGCGAGACTTCCGGCGGCATTCGCAACGTGGTGGCGAGCAACATTGTGGCGCAGGGCACGGACCGCGGTATTCGCATCAAGAGCACGCGCGGCCGCGGCGGCCTGCTGGAGAACCTCCGCTTCGACAACTGGGTGATTGAAGACACACCCAACCCAGCCATCGAAGTGACCAACTATTACACCCGCGCTCCTGAGGAACCGGTGTCGGTGCGCACACCCGTTTTCCGCAACATTGCCATTTCGAATATCACCATCAATCGGTGCCGCACTGCCGTAAGCGTGGAAGGGCTACCCGAGATGCCGGTGGAAGGGCTGCGTCTGACCGACGTGATCGCGAGTGCGAAGGAGGGATTGCACGCCTTCAACACGAAGGGAATGGAACTGCACAACGTGCGCATCAATCCTGATGGCGGCATCCCGTTCCTGATTCGCGATTCCGCCGAACTGGATCTGGATGGCCTGCAGACGCGCAATCCGAAGGCGGATGTCCCGGTAGTGCGGCTGGATAAATCCAAGGGCGTCACGCTGCGCAACAGCGTCGCGTGGCCGGGTACTGGCGTGTTCCTGTCCGTGGCGCCGGAGATGAAATCGTCGGTCACGCTGGTGAACAACAGCCTGGGGGGCGCCAGTACGGCGATCAAAGAGGAACAGTCCGACCCGTGGAAGTCGATCCCAACGCCGGACCGTCCGCGACAGCAATAGGTATGGACTCGAAGATCCGCCGCGGGACGAGCGCGGATGCGGAGTTTCTGGCGTGGGTCATGCTGTCCGCGTCGCGCGGCCACGTGAATCGCGGCATCTGGGATCTGCTGATCGGGGCCGATGACGCGGGGTGCCTGGAATACTTGCGGCGTCTCGCGGTGGCCGAACCACGGTCGCTGTGCCATTACGAGAGCTTCTGGATCGCGGACGTGGAGGGCCGGCCGGCCGCGGCGCTCTGCGGATTCGAGTTTCGCGCCGGTGGATGGGCAACGGTAGCCCAGGCCAAGTGGAAAGTGCAGCGCGATCTTCTGTGGAGTGACGCGGACTTTGCGGCATCGGACAAGCGCATGGCGCCGCTGTGGAGTTGCTTTCTTCCGGACGTGGGGGCCGATTGGGGAATCGAGAACGTGGCCACGCGGACGGAATTCCGAGGCCAGGGGTTGGCCCAGGCGCTGCTGCTCCATGTGGCCGGCGAAGGGCGGGAACGCGGCTGCAAGCTGGCTCAGATTGCGACGACCCTGGGTAACAACGCGGCGCTCTCGGTCTACCAGCGTTGCGGATTCCGCTGGTCCGGCGAGAAGCGCTGTGAGGTAGTCGAATCGACCCTGGGGGCGGCGGGATTCGTGCGCCTCCTCCGCGAATTGTAGTGATGGACTCCGGCGCAAAGATGTATAATTCGTCACGGTGGCGAAAGCGAAGTGTAAATTCGTAGTATTAGGGCTTGCCCTCGTTGGCTGCCTTGTGCCGGTGGGGGGCAGTAGAGCAGACGGCGCCCAAACTGAGACGAAGAAGCAGGCGGCTCCGCCAAGTCCGCCTTTTGCCCTGATTGAGGACAACGTTCCGGGCATACTCGGAAATCAGGCATACAGCCCCAAGGATGGTTTTCATTTTCTGGCCGTGGTTGCGGCGGCGATGAAGGGCGCGCAGAGGGTTTCCGACTTACAAATGAAGCGCGCGGTCCTCGGCAAGACGGGCGCGACCTACGCACCGATCGCATTCGGAAGCCCCAACGCGTCAGGCACGCCGTTTCTGATCTATGGGCGGTGGTTCAAAGGCGACGTGTGGCTGGAAGAAAAAGAGCAAACGGTGCTCGTACTGTTCTACCTTGTTCCGGACGGGTCGAGTCCGTACAAGATCGCGCTGTCCAGTGGCAGGATGGTGGATTTGCCGCTTTTGGAGAATTGGACGCCTCCGAAATCCATGTACGCACGCAGTTTCCGGTCATCCGGGCAAATCGAGACCAGCGAACCCACGATCGCTAAGGATGGCTGGGGCGTCAAGTAGTCCAAACGGCCGGTGGCAGAGCTACAATTGTCGCCATGCCGTTTCTCAAACGCGTAATCGCGGGCATCAGCGCCGCTGTGGTGATTTCGGCGGGGGCGTGGGCGCAGTCCTTCGAAGTCGCGTCGGTGAAGCCGCACCCGTTGCGTCCGGGGCAGTTCATGTTTCGGATACCCGGTCGGGGGTTGCAGGTTCACGGCGACCGATTCACCGAGGACGCCGTCACCGTGAACGACCTCATCATGGAAGCGTACGGCGTGCCAGAACACCAGATTTCCGGTGGGCCGAGTTGGGCCGCGGCTCCGAACGGGGACCACTTTGACATCGCCGCCAAATCGGCTGCTGTGCCCACTGTAAGAGAGCTGCAAGAGATGGTGCAGACGCTGCTGGCGGACCGGTTCCATTTGAAGCTCCATCGCGAGATGAAGGAGGTTCCGGTCTACGCGTTGGTCATCGCCAAGACCGGCTCGAAGATGCGGAAAATGGCTGACGACTATACAGCGCCGACCTATGCAACTCGGCCACGCGAGAGGCCGGCGGTTATGGTGAGCACGATTCCGATGCTGATCGGTCTGATCTCCAATGGGGTCGATCGCCCGGTGATCGACCAGACGGAACTCAGCGGACAGTACGAGTACACCAACCTGGACTGGGGCCAGTTCGGCCGCGACAAGCGCGCCGGTCCGCTCGACCCGCAGAGCGGCGAATCGATCTTCTTCGCCGTTCAGCAGGAACTGGGGTTGAAGCTGGAACCTCGCAAAGACCCGGTGGAGGTGCTGGTGATCGATCACGTGGAGAAGCCCACGGCGAATTGAGGTTCGCACAATACGGTGACAGTCGGCTCGTGAGGCGATGCCTCACCCCGCGGGATGAAAATGGGGGCGGAGCAAAGGCGTCAGGATTTCGCGAAGGGGCAAACTCGAGCCAGGCACGAAGATTCGCCAAAAGGCGGCGAATTTCG
>OKRF01000506.1:4744-8743 GCA_900290315.1 Candidatus Sulfopaludibacter sp. SbA3
TCGCGAAGGGGCAAACTCGAGCCAGGCACGAAGATTCGCCAAAAGGCGGCGAATTTCGAGCCTGGCACGGGTTTGCAGCGGTCACCCGGCTCGCATTTTCGAGAGAGTCGGCTCATGAGGCAAAGCCTCACCCGGAGGAATGAAAATCCGGTAGCTGAGTAGGACAGACGATCGCCTTTTGTCGTCTGTCTTCTTGCGCTGTACTGCCCCACGTTCAGGCTTGGCTCGCCAGGCGCAGGTCGTCTTCGATTTCGTAGACTTTGTCTTCGAGAACGCGGGTCACGGCGCCGGTGGCTTTGGCCTCTTCGAGCTTCTTCTTGGCGGTGGCCAACTTCTTGTGCAATCCGGCGACCTTGGGATTCGGTTTCGGTGTGGGAGGCGGTTCCACTTTGGCGTCCGCCACCTTTTTTGCGGCCTTTTTGGCCTTGTGGGCGCCGGCCTTGTAGCGGAATGAAGTCACCGGCAACGCGGGCTTCAGGGCGGCTCCAAAATCGGCGCGATACTCTTCGGCAATGTGCACGGCTTCGGCGAGCAGCTCGCGGAATCGGGATTCCATGGCCTGTTTGGCCTGGATGCGCAGGTCCGCGCCCTGCTGTTTCCACTTTTGATATTCGGAGATCACGTCACTCATATTCTTAGCGCTTCGGTAGAGAGATGGTAATGTTGCGATAGCGCATGCCGCCATCGTGGTCGCCCTGCAGGAAGAACGGGCCGGGTTCCGCTTCGTGGCTGTCCAAGGCGCCGCCGGTGATTCCGGGAATCTCCACGTTGTCGTGGATCTTGGCGCCGTTTCGAACAACAGTGAGGGTGCGGCCCACCAGGGTGATGTCGAAGGTCTGCCACTCACCGGCGCCGAGGGGCAGGTCGACTTTGGGAGCGATGAAGCCGTAGAGGGCGCCCATCTCGTGGGTCGGCACGGTGCCGCCTTCGCTTCCGACCTGAACCTCATCGCGGCCGCGGAGATAGATTCCGCTGTTGCAGAGCTGCGCTTTGCCATCGGGAGACACGTTGGGGCAATTCACTTCGATGTGCAATTTGAAATCGTCGAATGTGCGAGTAGTGCGGATGTTTGAGCCGCGCTGCTCGTTGACCATTTCGCCATCTTTGGCCACCCAATGGCTGTTGGCGGGATTGTTCACGGGCTCCCAACCGGTGAGGTCCTTGCCGTTGAAGAGCGGCTCGGGAGTGGTCCAGCCGGCCGGCATGGGGCGCTTCAGCTCGGGCGCGCGCACAGCTTCCAGTTTGGTGCTGGTATTCTCGCCTTGCTTCTGCACGCCGCTGAGCTTGTCGCCATCGGCAGTCAGGTCCCAGAGGGTCTCGGGAATGGTACGGCCGTTGCGCTCGGCGGCGGCGGTTACGGTGATGATGAGATGCGCGCCGTCCACTTTGGCAGCAGCAATGGGGCGGACCGCGCCGCCCTGGGGCTGAATGCGGCCATCCAGCTTGCCGTCCTTTTCAATCAGTTCCATCCACTGGGGCCAGGTGCGGGCGCCGTTGGTCACGGTGAAATCCCAACGGCCGAGAAATGGCTTGGCGCTTTGACCGAATGCCGGGATAACAAGGGCGCCGGCGGCCAGGAAAATGACTAGATTTTTCATGCACGACTAGTGTATCCGAATTGCAGGGAAGCGCGAGCCCGTTGGTAACGCCGGCGATCTTGCCGCCGGTGAACCGCGCTACTTCTGTAGCAGCTTTCCGTATGCTCCGCTGAGCGCGGTGCCCAGTTGGCCCAGCACTCTCAGAGACACGATACTTTGCTGCAACTCATGCTTCATGGCGCGCAATTCGTCGCCGGTTGCGTGATCGTCGATGCCCATCATCATGCCACCTCCCGTCTGGACGGTTTGGATCTGATCGTTCTGCAGCCGCTCGTAGAGATCCTGCAGCTTGTAGACTTCGGCGAAGCGCTTCACTTCTCCATATTCCATGTAGGCCATCGCTCCGACCGTGGATGCGGTGGTCCAACTGGCCGAGTTCAGCGTAGCGCCCGAGAAATTCAAAACAACTTCTTCGCTGCCCAAGTGCTTGTGGGCAAGCAATCGGTCGACCAGGCCGATTCCGTGTTCACGGTCCTGCTGCAACTTCCCCAGATCGGCGAGGTGCTTGTCCAACTCCTTCTGATTGTCGCGGACTTCGATCAGCATGTTCTCCCTGGCTTCGGCCGCCAGACGGTGGTGATGGTAAGTCTCCACGGACTGCTCGAGGCCGAGAGCGATCAGAATGCCGACTGTGACCGTCAAGAGATGAACCATGAATTCCCGCAACGACATGATGGGGTGATGAGGCGCGTGGATTTCCATAGCGCAAATGCTACCAGAAATACCGTTGAATGACTTTGGGGGAAGTGGGTGCGCCGGAGATGACTTTGACCTTGAGGACCAGTTGCAGGTTTTTGGACTGCCAGTCTTTGGGGGCTCCCCGCAGGGCTTCGGCCATCAGGTCAGGGTTGGTGACCAGGTCGCCCGCGGCATCGGTGCCGTACTGGGTAATGCCGGCCAGTTCCACCAGCATGGCATGGGTATCGGGATGGAAGACGCGCGAGACAATGGCGTAGTCTTCGCCGGTGTGGCGGTCGCGTGGCAGGTCGGGAAGGTTCCAGTCGGTGTTGCTGCCGTTGTCGGTGATGCCCACGAAGCCCGGCGCGTCCTTGATGAAGAAGCGCATCTGAGAGCTGATTTCTTTCCAGCGCGTGTAGGAGTACCCCACCAGGATGGCCGGTCCGGACCGCATGTCGGCAAAGGAGACGTCGTTGCCCACCTTGAGGCGGTAGGGATGGCGAAGTTTGGTGAGCATGGCGGTGAGGCGCGAAGTGGCGATCAGGTCGCCGCCTCCCACGAACTGGTCGGGTAGGGCAACGAAGTCCTCGGCCCGCACCGGCTTGGGTGCGTTGGTGTCCAGTCCCCAGACGGGAACGAAAGCGGCGCAGACGAAGACGGGTGAGGCTCCGCGCAGCACCGGCGCCCAGAACTGATCGAGAGGGGTGACGGCGGGCCGGATGGCGAGCCAGACGACTACCGCGAGAGCGATCAATGTGGCGGCGGACAAGGCGGCCCGGCGCTGCGTGACGAACGGCGCGCGCGGGCGGAGCGATTCGGTGGCGGGGGCCGGTTCGGACGCGGAGGCATCCGCGACGATGCGAAATTCCGGGACGTAGGTGCCGGAGGGGAGCTCGATGCGAACCGGATCGTGCGCGCCTTCGGCGGAATAGTACAGGCCCAGGCGCTTGCGGACCTCGCCGGCCTTTACGCGGACGGTGGCGTCATCACTGGGGTCGTAACTGGTGGAGCGGCCGAAGACCTCGATTCCGATTGTGCGTTCCTTCAGAACGTCGGCGTGCCCTTTGAGGGTGTTCTCGATCACGTAGCGCAGAAAGTCCTGGCTCCGTTTGCTCGATCGGAATTCGTGGCTGGCCAGCACGCGCGCCAGTTCTTCGCGAATTCGCTCTTCACCGGGCGCATGCGAAACACCGGGACTCGGACCCTCAGACATGTAATCGCTCCGATTCTAACATTGTGAATGCAAAGCGGTGTCCGAAGCGACTGGGTAACGCCGGCGATCTTGGCGCCGGTCGACGGGGGCAACCGGCGGCAAGACCGCCGGCGTTACCAACTTGCTGAAAAACAAAAGCGTTCGATGGCGTAACGAACCTGTCATAACGGGGCAGCAACCGTTGTGAACTGGACAGGCGGCGGGGCGGCAGCCCACCATCCATCACGAGGACGATGTGCGGGAAAAACGGGACTGTGATTTTCACCGCCGGGACGCCGAGGCGCCGAGACAGACATGGCGGATTCTGATTTTCGTGGTGGTCGGGAGCGCTCACGGCGCTTCGTTGATGCCGATTCCCTGGAAGGTGGTACCGGGGGAAGGGCGGATGGCGATTACTTCCGGCTTTCGCGTTTCGGCCTCGAGATGCGCGGGCGCGGAGGGTGCGGCTCGGCGGTTGGAAGCGCGGGTGATGCGGCAGGGTGGCTTCTCCGCGGTGGCGCCGGCGGGGGC
>OKRF01000451.1 GCA_900290315.1 Candidatus Sulfopaludibacter sp. SbA3
ATGTAGCTGGAGGCACGAGGGGCCAGTAGAGAGCGGGGTCCATGCAGACAAGGCCCCAGGTGGTTGCGCTTGCCGCAGCTCCGGTGCTGTCTGGCTTACCTAAACCCGTCACAAAGACCTGAAGTGAATCTCCGGCGGCATCCGACGTGGAAGCGGGAGAACCGGCGTTAACCAGCGCACCAGCCTTGCTCAGGTTCTCAGCCGCGGCGTCGCCCTGGCCGTCGCCGGTCATGACGAAGACGCCGGGGTTGGCCGGGACAATCTGCACAGTATATGGGGCGCTGGTGAGCAGGGTGGTCGGAAGAGTGCCGTAGCCGAAGGTCACGACGATATCGACCGTGTTGCCGATCTGGGCAAAGAGACCGCCCGGAGCGATCACGTTGATCTGGTTATTGGTGGCAAACAGGATGGGAGCCGCGCCGAGTGGCGTCACGGTTCCGCCGTGTGTCTGGAAGTTCACCGTGAGGTAGCGCTGCGTGGCGGTGGGGTCTCCAGGAGTTGCCAGTGTGGTGAGGTATCTCAGCGTTACGGGATCGAGCTGTCCGTACAAGGCGCTGGTCTTGCAGCCGGTGTTGCCGGAGACGCAGAAGTTCGTCCCGAAGAGGCTAATAATATCGTAAGGCGCGACAGGCGGGATCATGCCGGCCGGCGTTTGGACGAACGAGGAGGCGCTGGTGACTGTCTGGATGACTGGATTGCCGCCGACCTGGACCTGAAGCGTGGTCTGAGCTGCGGTACAGGTAGTGGTGCCAACCGTGGGATTGCAGGCGGCGAATGTGATGGGACCGCCGGCGCCGGAGAACGGCAGATAGGCGTCCGCCGATGCAGGTACCGTGATGGTCACCACGATGCTCTGGCCGGAGATGTTGGCAGCGATATTGTTGTCTTTCTGAACGTTGGCGCCGTTCAAAACTCCAAAAACCGTCGCAGGGTAGACGCTACCGTCGGAGAACCCGCTGCCGGCGAGAGTCACCGTGATTTGGGTTCCGGATGGCGCGATGGACAACGTCGAAGGGTTGCTGCCCGTAAAGATGGGAGCTTGCGCCGCTGCAGTCTGGACGTGTACCGTAAGGTTGACCGTAGTCGTTCTCACAGAGCCGTTATTGTAGGTAAGAACCACCGAGCCTTTCAGATCTGTGCCTCCCACAGCAGCGCTGAAAGTGGACTGTGGGAAATTCACGTAAAACGGACTGGCTAAACCGGGAATTGCGATTCCGCTGGAAATCGAATCTACCTGACCGTTGTTCAACACTTTCGTTCCGTCCGATCCCGCCGCGACGGTGTACTGGATGGTAGCGCCGGTGGCAATCGGAGTGATTAGGAATTGGGGAAGGGCTGTTCCCTGGGTCCAGGTAACGGCCTGAGCGCCGCCATCGGCCGTACTCAGGTTGGCGGTCGCCTGGCTCAGTTGGAGTTGGAAATTCAAAACAAAATCCAGAGCGCCCGAAACTTTGAAGTGAACGGCACCGCTATAGACGCCGGGGGCCATCGAGTCGGCATTGGTGTTCGCCTGGAACACCACGCCCACCGACGGTGTCAAGGCTGTGGTGGTGCCGGGCGTCAGCCATATCGGAACAGTAGTGGGATCGATGGTCCAGTCCACTGCGGATCCCGCCGAGACAGTAATGCTCGAGGTCTTCTGATTGGCAGTAAAGTCGGCGGCTCCCACGGTGTGCTGAATGGTAAGCGGCAGGGTGCCCGACGCCTGCAGCGTGGAGGTGACACCAACCTGGAGGTAGACTGTCAGCAGCTTAGCTGGGGCGGGCGGATTCAACAGAGAGACGGTACCGCTATAAGTTCCGGCGAGCATGCCATTGCAACTGTTGCCCGAGTTGCCTATCAGGGTAAGCGCAATGGGGGTGGGACCGGCGACTTGGTTGGCTCCGATGGCTGCACCTCCCAAGGTGAGCCACGCCGGCGCATGCGCGGTGTCGACGGAGAAGGCTGTGCCGCCATTCGCGGCGGACGTGATGTTGACGGTTTGCGCCCCGCTTACCGGAGTGTCCGTCGTCCCGGCCCGGGTGCACTGCACTGTGAGCGCGCTGGGCGACAGCGACAGCGCGGTCGCACTGGAGCCGGTGACATGCATGACGATCGGCACGGAGAGCGCAGCCGACGCGCCACCCAGGGAGCCAGTGAACACGAAGTTCAAGGTTGCACCGTCCACGGCATTTTTGCAGCCGGGCTGCATTTTGAACTGGAATGGCACATAATTGGTTGAGTTTGGCACGCTGGTAGAACCAGTTACAACAGTGACTGCCAATGGATTGCCCGGAGTGCCCGTGGTTCCGGCGGTAACAGTTGCCAAGGCGTTTTGGGAGGCTGTGGCCGCGGTCGCCAGCGTAATGCTAACAACAGTATTGGCGCTGAGTCCCAGAACCGTATCGCACGTGATCGTGGTGGGGGCGCCAGTTTGGACTGCGAAGGTTGCGGCTTGTAAGGTGCCCGTGAAGATAGCCAGCGCGAGCACTGCGAGTGGAATTCCTGACAAAAGATGTCGCTTCATACGTTTATTTACTTTCCTTTTGTGACCCGCGCTTTGTGCTTGGGCACAACTTTCATATCGGCTCGTGTAACCTTTCGGGATAGGGTTGGCGACACATAGGGGCAAATTAGGCCCTTGGTACTAAGTAGTTTGGGAGTACTTACGAGACCTCTGAACATTGAGAGAGAATTGGCAGGTCCAAACCACAGTCATGCTTGAGACGCTGTGGTTTTCGGGCCGGCATTTGGTGGAGCAAGCACATTCGCCTGCCAGGTCCCCTGATTCTGAAGCGCAGGCCATGCCGGCTGTCTGCCAACACCGGAGGGGCTCAATGCGCGGCGTTGACGGTCAGGGTGAAGGCCGCGCTGCCAGTGAGCGGCGCGACGGCCGAATCGGTGGCAGTCACCGTCACGGTGTAGGCGCCGGCGGCATTGGCGGCTGGAGTTCCAGAGATAGCCCCGGAGACCGCATCGAGCGTCACGCCGCCGGGCAGCGAACCGCCGGTAACTGCGTATTGGTACGGACCCGTCCCTTCGCTGGCTGTCACCAGGCTGCCCGTGGCGGACCACTTAGCCCCCACCGTGCCCTGCAAAGCGGCGCCCACGGGGCCAGTCACTTTCAGTTGCGGCGCCACCCACATGGTGACGCCCGCCTGGCTGTTGCTGCCGTGGACCGCAATGGTCACCGGCAGTTGCACGGGAACGGTGAGAGGGCCAGCTATGGTAGCGCCCGAGGCTGTGGTGAACGTCCCCGCGCCCGAGCCGGGAAGCCGCACGTTCAATTGATATAAGCCGGCGACCGAATCGGGCACCCATCCGGCATACGTCACCGTGGCGGGCTGTCCGCCGATGGTAACTGAAGGAACGTTGCCGGCGGATCGCAGACACGGGAGCAGCCGGCCGGTGTTGAGCAGGCCCCTGGACAGGAAAACACCATCGAGCGTGGTAAAGGAGCCGGATGTCAGAGAGTTGAGCGACGTCAGGAAGCTGGCAGTGGTGACGCAGTCCGCCGGCCAGAGCCCTGTTCCGGAACTGCCATTGTCGGCTGCGCCATCCGGCACGCCCAAGCCCGTTACGTACATCTGGACGATATCTGAGTCTGCCGCGGTTTGCCGCATGCCGGCTTCGTTTCCGCGGGTTACCATGGACCAGTCCGAGTCCAGCACCGCTCCCTCGCCCTGGCCATCGGAGCTCAGCGTGAAGATACCGGGATCGGCCGCGGCGATGTTAACGGGAAACGGCGCTCCCGAAGAAGAACCGAACTTCACCACCATATCGACCGATTTGCCGATGAAGGCGGCCACTGCGGAAGGAACCAGCAGGTTGATCTGACCGTCGGTGGCGAACAGTAGAGGAGCGTTAGCGATGGCGACTGGCGGAGTGGCTTGTGTCTGGAACGCCACGGTCAGGAGACGTGGGGAAGCGGACTTGTCCGGAGTGAGACTGGTGGGGTAGTGCAGGGTCGCTGGAGCGACCGCGCCGAAAAGGGTCGCTTTTCCGCAGCCCGTGCCGCCCGCCGTACAGAAATTGAATCCGAACAGGCTGACCATATCATACGGAGCCACGGTTGCTAGAGCGAGTGGTGATGCCTGCACGAAGGACGAAGCACTGGTGACCACCTGGATCACGGGCTTGATGTCAATGGTCAGTGCGGCGGTTCCCGTGGGAGTGCTGCAAGCGGTTCCCATGGGATTGCACACGCCCAGCGTGACAGTGCCGCCCGGGCCGGCCGGAGCGAAAGGCAGGAGCGGGTCCGCGGCGGTGGGCACGGTAATGGTCAGGATGATGACCGCGGAGTCGACCACGGTGGAAGCGATATTGGCGTCGGCGACCAGCGATTTGGCGGATACGATTCCCACTACCGTCCTTTGCCTGGCATCCGGACTGGCTGTGAATCCGGTACCGCTGAGCGCCACCGTAAAGGTTTGGCCCGGCGCGGCGGCCGGCAGGCTGAGCGGGCTCACATCCGCCAATGTGGCTTCGGCAGACTGAACTGCGATGTTGATGGTAATCACCGTGGTGGAAGCTGGAGAGCCCCAGGTCACCGTCACCGTCCCACTGAGAATAGATCCCGGTTGCGCCGTTGCGAACACGTCCTGGTCGAACGTCACCGGTATCGGGGTGCCGTAACTGTAGACCAGGCCTTTTAAGAAACTATCGCTGATGACGGGCGCCAGAACGCCACTCGTGGCGATAGAGTAAGCGATTGTCGAACCGCTGGAGGCCAGAGTGATATACGGGATGGGCAAGGGTTGTCCTACCGCCCAGGAGAGGTTCCGTGAAGTTCCCTCGGCTACCGTCAGCACGGGCGCAACGCTACTCACCGTCAAACCAAAAGGTACGCCCAGGTCCGCATAACCGGAAACCTGCACATGAACCGTGGCGCTATAGGCGCCTTGGGCCTTCGAATCGGCCACGCTGGTGGTGGTGAAGCGCAGACTCCTGGGGATCGTTCCGGTGACCGCGTCCACCGTGAGCCATGGCGGCAGGCTGGTAGTATCCACCGTGAAGGACGGAGTGGCGGCGGCAGACGCACTCAACGCCACATTCACAGAGGCCGGCGTGCCAGAACCTTTGGTATAGGAGAGGGAAGGTGCAGCCGGCAACGCGCTCAACGGAGAGGGGCCCAGAATCTGCAGCGTGACCGGGATCAATCCATCGGGCGCCGGCAGATTGCGCAGATGAATCGACCCGGAGTTACTGCNNTCCGCCCGTAACGGGGGTCACCGCCAGCCACACAGGATTTGTGGAAGGATCCACCGTAAAAGGTGTGCCTTCCGCCGCCGCCGACGTGACCGAGACGGTTTGGCCCGGTCCAGGGGTGTAGCTCACCGGAGCGCCGGCGCTTCTGATACAAGTGACCGTGACCGGCGACGCTACCAGTGCCGATGCTGAGGCAGTTACCGTCACGTTGACCGTGACCAGCGCGTCGGGAGCTCCGCTGGCGTAAAACCGGATAAGGACGGTGCCACTGGTTGCCCCGGCGCAACCCGCAGACAGGCTGACGGGATAAGAGAGGCCCTGGTACTGGTTCGTGGAGGTCAGGATATTCGATGCGGGATTGGTAACTACGATTCCGGCATTCACCGCACCCATCATCACCGAGACCGTATTGCTGGTGAGCGTTGCCACCGGTTTGACCACAATCGTCGCCGCAGGACCAGGGCCGGTGAGAGTATTGCACGCGAGCGCAATGGCGCCGGGCGTCGCAGTTAGCAGATTGGCTGCCTGCATCCCCAAACAGGAAAAAGCGGCCATTAGCGCCGCGCGTCCACCTGCTCTAAGAACCTTCCGGAGGGTCGAGGGCTTCATAGGTTGCTCTAAATACCTATCGTCACGGGAGAGGAATTGTTGAATTGTTTTTCACCTTAGAGCGTAAGTTAGCGTGTCTTCACCGCGGTGCGCACCGCCAAAAAGCAAAACAGCGGCGTGAGCCGAACTCCCGCCGCCAAAGCTAGCCCAGTCTAGGAAGCTAAATTGAACAGTATTGGGTTTAACTCAAAGCGGCCTTCGCGTATTCGAAGGAGCGCTTGACGTCGGCGGGGCGATTGCTGGTTTTGTGATCGCAATCGATGTAGCAGCGGATGGCGGCCTTGCGGTCCCGGATCAGGTGGAGGACCTCCTTGATGGGGGTATCGCCCTCGCCCCAGGGGACGCTCAGGCGGTCTTTACGCCGGTCTTTGAGATAGATCAGGGCAAGCCGCTCGAGGTGAGCTTCCACGAATCTGAGGGCATCGTACCCGCCTCCGGTGGCGTCGCCGATATCGAACCCAATGCGGTAACTCCCGGAGAGTGCTACGGCCGCGTCAAAGTTTTCGGGGGTCGAGATCACGTCGGGATTGGTGGGGTGCATGTCGGGCCGGCCCTGGAGGGCCACCGTGAGCCCGCGCTTGCCGGCTAACGGCGCGACGCGTCTGGCCGCAGACAGCGTAACGCCGAGCGTGATGAGGCGCGCGCCGAGAGCCTCTGCGATATCGAAGGTGCGGCTGAGTTCCTCTTCGGTGGCGCCGGGGAATCCACTCAGCCCGTAGATCTGTATCCCGGCATCTTCAAACCTCTTTCGGACGGCGCGGAAGTGGTCGAGTGAGACGGACATCCGCCACTGGGCGAGTTCTTCGCGCGCCTGGGGAGTCGCCGCGCGGCTGCGATCCCAGAACTGAGCGGGCTCCACCAGGGGCGCGTAGAGATCGCACTCTCCCAATCGCGACTCGACCATGCAGTTGATCACTACGTCGAGGATGCCCTCCTGCGGCAAGCCGATGCCGGTGAATATGTAGCTCTGCAGCCCGAACTGCAGACCGTGAACGACGGAATCGATCTTGTTGGCCGCCGTGGCGGGGAGGGCCAACGCCCCCAAGGCCAGCCTTCCCAACTCGCGTCTTGAAATCATGGCTTTCACAAACCTATCACACGGCAACGAAGCTGCAAATCCGTGCACCCTCGAAAATCGCCCCCAATCGCCCGGGGATGGCCGGCGCCGGCCAGGTCCATTGACAGGCGAAGGAACTTGCAACGGTACCCAATCGTCCATTTTCATGCCTATCGTTGCCCGCGAGCGGGCCCCCTAACAGGCTCGCCGCTTCTTGGCGAATCTTCGGGTCTGGCTCGAGTTTGCCCTTTGCGAAACTCCGAAGCGTTGCGTCCCGCCAGTTTCATGCGGGCCGTTAAGGCATCGCCTCTCTCGAAAATCCTGAGCCACGGGTCTGCCGCAAACCCGCGCCACCCTCGAGAATCTCCCCCGGTCCCCCGGAGTTCAGCCCTAGGAGGCCGCCGGGGACAATGGATTGAGCAGGGAATTGACGTCCATGCCAGCGCGGGCCAAGTCCTTATACCAAGCGGCGGAATTTGCGGGTTAGGGCCTTGGGGTTCGGTGCCTGGACAGACCCCCACCCACGAAGCCAACTGCTCCGGACTAGGAAACGCGGCCGCACCGGGACCGATCTCTGCCAGCAGTTCTTGCGCCGCAGCCCAGTCCACCGCGGGATCCTGCTGAGCCGGACCAGCGTAGGCAGGCATGCCTGCTTGGCTTGGGACAATGCCTGCTGGATCTGTTCGATCTGTCGGCGCAACAACTCCACCGCTGCGAGGTTCTGTTGCAACAACAATCGGTAAACCGGATCCAGTTTCCCGCTCAAGGCTTCTCGCAGGGCGGCATCGTTCTTGCGTAGGAGCCCCCGCGCTTCACCACCAGCACATCCACATCGGTCTCGCCTTGCGCCAGCAACTTCAGCATCGCCCACCCGCTCACCCCGAACGAGTCGGTGGCGGGAGAGACGATCGTTTTGTGTCTTCCGGCTAATCGAACGCGTCCAGCTTATCCGCTATGCGGGCCTGCATGGTGACGGGGTCGGGATCGAAGCGATACTGCGCGGCGTGGGGTAGCAGGGCTCGAATCTCCTGCAAAGTATAGACGCGCTGCGGAGGGGTCACGTCGAAGCCCAGGACGCCAGTGAGCAGCACACCCACCTGTCCCATTTTTTCCAGGTCGAAGCCGGGCGCGTCCGGGCGATTGTGATGGGTAGCGGCCACCCGCTGGACTTCGTCGGGGAGTCTCCATTTGGCGGCCAGCCAGGCGCCGGCCTCGCAGTGATCCACGCCGAGGAGCATTCGTTCCTGCTCCAGCATGTCGATATCCGGGGCGGGCGAAGTGAGCAGTTCCGAATACTCTTGCGGATGCAGCACAAACAGGCCGAGGCGGCCGATGTCGGCGAGCAGCCCACTTGTATAGGCGCGGTCGTCGCGGCCCTCCTGCGCCGAGCAGGCCATGGAGAGCTCTTCGCAGACGATGGCGCAGGCCAGGCTGTGACGCCAGATGCCGCGCAGCAGGTCCAATCGCATGGCCGCGCGGAAGAAGGACTTCATGGAAACAGCCAGCACGAAGCGGCGGATCTCATCGAACCCCAGGAAGAGAAGCGCCTGCTGGATGCTGCTGATGCGCGACGTCATGCCGTATAGCGGCGAATTGACGATGCGCAGCAGTTCGGAAGAGAGCGCGGCATCGGCGCGTATCAGGCCGGCGATCTCCGCCACGCGGGTATCGTCGCGCGAAAGCACGCGCAGCACCTTGGTCGCAATTCCCGGAAATTGCGGCAGTTGGTCTAAATCGTGAAAATAATCGCCAGTCGCCATCCCTGAGTTGACATGTATCACAATGCAGGCGACTTTTTATTTTCAGCAAATCCTGACTGATTGTCCGATATGAGAAATGATCCTGGAGAGATCGACGAAATGGCCTTCTTCGAATGGAGCAGCTCATATAGTGTGGAAGTGACACAGATCGATGCCCAGCACAAGCACCTGGTCGGAATGCTCAACGGAGTCCATGAAGTGATGGCACGCGGCGCCAACAAGGACGAGGTCCTCGCCCTGGCGCGGGACTTGCTGGACTACACGCGCTTCCATTTCACTTCAGAAGAGAAATTGATGGAACAGGCCGGCTACACAGGGCTGGCTCAGCACCGTGAGAAGCACGCGGCGATGAAGGCTGAGGTGGAACGGCTACTGGCGGCTGCCGAAAGCGGTAACGTCGCGGTGCCCATCAAGCTGATGAACTTCCTCAAGAGCTGGCTCGCCAAGCATATTAACGGAACTGACAAAGAGTACGTTCCGGCAATGAAAGCCGCGGGAATCGCGTAAGGGGAACGGTTTGGGCCTTGGTGGGCAGGCGCTTTCGCCTTGACGCCCGTCTTTTTTTTCAGGGAGTGGATGCGCGACTCTTGCCTGCTCAGTGCGTCATGGAGTAGATGATGTAGTTGACGCCGATGCGGATGCCCAGGGCGGCGTAATGTGCGGGGTAAGAGGGCGCGTCGGCCCATTCCCAGGAATCGCCGATATCGGACTGGAAGGTGATGGCCACCATGATGCGGCCTTTGTCGTCGAAAATGCCGCGCCAGTGGGCGGGACAGTCTTCGCATTTCCAACTCCGGCCGGCCCGCACGGAGCCCTGGCTGGCCACCTGGTAGCGATCGTCCAGGTCGTAGACGGTATGAAAGATCTGTTCCTTGTTGTCCAGTTCCACCGCTTCGCGGTCGGGAAATACCTTCTTCATGCTGGCCATGAAGACGCCCCACTCGTACTCGCTCCAGAAATCGTCCGCCATGAAAAAGCCGCCGCGCAGCAAGTACTCGCGCATGCTTTTGGCCTGCGCGTCGGTGAGCTGCCAGTGGCCGGTCTGCACGGCGTATAGCCAGGGCCAATCGTAAACGCTGCCATCGTTCAGGTTGACAGGCTGCTCTACGGAACGCACATGGATGCGGGTGAGCCGGCGCACGGCCTGCACAAAATGGCGGTCCGCGCGTGGATAATCCTGCGTCCAGATGGAGTCGCCCTGGGTCCAATCGCCGCTGCCACGGAATCCGCCCCGAAAGCCATAGCCGCGCCCATAGCATACATGAGGCGGGCAAAGGCCCACTCGGTCTTTTCCTGCCAGTCCGCGGGCAGCGGAATCTCGCCGATGCGATACTCCACGCCCGGGTATTCGCGGAACGGCTGCTGGAACGCGGAGAGCGAACCCAGCAGGGCAACGCCCGCTCCAAGCGCAAAACCCCAGCGGAAAGTCATGAGAACACCTTGCGTTGAGAATATCACGCGCGGACCCCAGGTAACGCCAGCAGTCTTGCCGCCGGCGCGGCTGATCGAAGATCCCTCTTGACAAAGTGTCAAACTAACACCATAATTGTGTCAGCAAGACACTTTAAGGAGGTGCCTCAAATGTTCGGCTTGAAATATCGCAAAACCAGCCCGGCCGATTACGTGTTGCATTACTCCAACGGCAAAACGGTGCGGGAGGGAGCCGGCCTTTCCTTCTTTTACTTTGTGCCGTCTTCCACCATCGTGGTGGTCCCGCAAGCCAGCGCCAATATCCCGTTCGTGTTCAACGAACCGACCTCCGATTTTCAGACCCTCACAATCCAGGGCCAACTCACCTACCGCATCGCCGACGCGCGCAAGGCTGCCGCCATGCTGGATTTTACGGTGGATGCGCGCGGCCGTTACGTCACGGACCAGTTTCAGAAGCTGCCCGAGCGGCTGGTCTACTGCCTGCAGACGCTGATGCGGGCCGAGATCCAGGTGCTTCCCCTGCGCGACGGACTGATGCGCGGGGAAGGTTTGACCACCAAGGTGGAAGAGAAGCTGCGCGCCAGCGGAGAGGTGCAGCAGCTCGGAGTCGAGATTCTGAACCTGGCAGTGCTCTCGCTCAGACCGACGCCGGAAATGGCCAAAGCGCTGGAAGCGGAAGCGCGCGAGGCGTTGAATCGCGGCTCCGACGATGCCGTTTACAAACGCCGCAACGCCGCCATCGAACAGGAACGCCACATCAAGGAAAACGAACTGCAGACGGATCTGCTCGTGCAGGACAAGCAGCGCGAGTTGCATGAAAGGGAACTGGAGGCGGAGATCGCGCTGGAGAAGCAGCGCGCCCTGCTGACAGACCAAAAAGTGGAGAACGAGCGCAAGGAAGCCGAGAGCCGCGCCTACGCTCTGAAAGCCATGATCGAACCGGTACAGGGGCTCGACTGGCGCCTCTTGACGATGCTTCACCCGGGCGGCGGGGATACGCGCAACACCATCGCCATGGCCTTTCAGGAACTGGCGGCTAACGCCCAGAAGATCGGTGAGGTCAATGTCTCACCAGAGCTGTTGCGCTCGCTGATTGGCAGCGGAACGGCACGGGGGTGACGGTGTTCGAGAAGATCGTGCTGGTGACGCGCAAGACGCGCCTCGAAGAGTTGATCGAGCGTTTCAACACGCTGGCACAAGCGAAGTTTTGCATCGAGCACGCTGGCGGGGATTTCGCGGGATACGTGACCGAGCACTCCGCATACCAGGCCTCGCTCGACACGGTGCGCCGCGCCATCGAAGCGGGGCTGAAAGTGCAAGTGATGGACCGCGGGTTCGTTCCCACGTACGTCTTTGCACCGGGGGATCTGGTGGTGACCCTGGGGCAGGATGGGCTGGTGGCCAACACTGCGAAGTACGTGGGAGGGCGGCCGATCATGGCCGTCAATCCGGACCCCGAGCGCTTCGACGGCATCCTGCTGCCATTCCGGCCGGACAACCTGCGCCGCCACCTGGAGCTGGCGCTGGCGAATCGCGCGCCGCATCGCTCCATCGCGATGGCCGAGGCCCGGCTCAAGGATGGACAGCGCCTGCTCGCGTTCAACGATCTGTTTGTGGGCGCGCGGTCGCACGTTTCGGCGCGCTATCGGATCCGGCATGCCGGCCGGGCGGAGAACCACTCCTCCAGCGGCGTCATCGTCTCCACGGGAGCGGGCAGCACGGGGTGGCTCTCCTCCATCTTCAACCAGACCTCTGGTATTCTTGCCTTTCTGGGAGGTCAGCCGGTGAAGCCGATGCGCCTGGAGTGGGGCGAACAGAAACTGCTGTTCGTGGTGCGGGAACCGTTTATCAGCCGGCACTCGCAGGCGGGAATCGTGGCCGGAGTTGTGCAGCCGCCAGAGCCGCTGACGCTGGAATCGCATATGCCGTCCGGCGGCGTCATCTT
>OKRF01000449.1 GCA_900290315.1 Candidatus Sulfopaludibacter sp. SbA3
GTGGCTCGTGGCTCGTAGCTCGTGGCTCGTGGTTCGTGGCTCGTGGTTCGTGGCTCGTTGCCCGTGGCTCGTAGCTCGTGGTTCGTGGCTCGTCTTGCGGAGCGCAAATGGATGGAGCGAAATGGCCGGAAAGTTTTTTGTTGGATTGGATTTGGGGCAGAAAGGCGACTACACGGCGATTGCGGTGGTGGAACAGTGGGTTCAGGCGCTGGGAGGCTTCGATCCGGTGACATGCGAGGCGCGCACGACGGCGGGATTGGATGTGCGGCACCTGGAACGGTTGCCTTTGGGGACATCGTATCCGGAGGTGGTGAGGAGGGTATGCGAGCTGGTGCGTGTTCCGGAGTTGTTGGGAAACTGCGTGCTGGTGGTGGACGCGACGGGAGTGGGAGCGCCGGTGGTGGACCTGTTGCGGAGGGCGCCGCTGGAGTGCACGTTGCTGGCGGCGACGATTACGGGAGGAGACCATGCGGTCAGGGGCCGCGACGGGTGGCGGGTGCCGAAGCGGGACCTGGTGACGGGGTTGCAGGTGGTGCTGGATAACGAGGAGTTACGGATCCCGGAGGGGTTGCCGATGGCTCGGACGCTGGTGACGGAGCTGATGAGCATGCAGGTGAAGATCACGGCGAGCGGTCATGATGCGTATGGGGCGTTTCGGAGCGGGGAGCATGACGATCTGGTGTTGGCGTTAGGGTTGGCGTGTTGGGCGCGGCGGTTTGGCGGGTGGTGAGGGGGCGTTCGTCGTTCGTCGTTGTTCGTTCGTCGTTCGGTTACAGATGGGTTATTAAAGATCCTACCTGTGCGATACTCGTGGAGTGGGGAAGGGAGCGGCGAAACCACCGGGGATTGAGAAAACAGTGGTACGAGACGTTCTATTTGACTTGTGGGGTGGACAATGGCCGTGTGCTCGGATATGACAACAGCCACGGCCGCCACCATCGGCACTTTATGGGCGACGTGGCGCCGCTGGAGTTCGACAGTTATGCCGCTTTATCTGCCCGGTTTCAGGAGGAGGTAGAAGCGATTTGGAAGAAAGAGGATGAAGAAC
>OKRF01000447.1 GCA_900290315.1 Candidatus Sulfopaludibacter sp. SbA3
CCGCTCCCGCCTATGTTGCTCCGTATGGCGGCTTCAGCTTCGGCTTCGGCGGCCACTACCACCGGGACTACGGCCGTCACCACGAGCCCCAGCGCTTCGACCACGGACATCGCCGGTAACGCCGGCGATCTAAATAAATCCGTCAGCCTGATCCGAGCGATTTATTTTCGCGTCCGCCGCAAAATCGCGCAGATCAGGCTGACGGGTTTTTCTCGTGCGAGAATGACGGATTATGCGGAGTTCCCTCGTCTCCACTCTTCTCTGTGCCGGAGCGCTGCTGGCCGGCGCGTTACCCGTTCTTGCCCAGCGCGGCCCCAGCGCTCAGACCCTGCCCACCGCCGCGAGCGACGCGAGTCCGATTCCGCCCGACAGCAATTCCGCGACGGAACATACCCTCGCCCTGGATGGCAAGGCGCTCCGTTACACCGCCACTGCGGGCACGCTCCTGATCAACGATGAGGAGGAGAAACCGTACGGCAGCATCTTCTATGTGGCGTACACGCTGGGAGACGTGACGGATGTGCGCACCCGGCCGGTCACGTTCCTCTATAACGGCGGCCCCGGATCCGCCAGCGTCTGGCTCCACATGGGTTCCGTGGGTCCGGTCCGCGTCGTCACCGGCGAGCCCCGAGGCTACCGGCTCCGCTCCCTACCAGTTGGTCCCGAACCAGTACAGCCTGCTGGACAAGACAGACTTGGTGTTTGTGGATGCGCCGGGTACCGGCTTCTCTCGCCCCGTCGGCAAGGCCACCATCCGCAACTTCGCCGGAACGGACCAGGACGTGCAAGCCTTCCTCAAATTCATTGAACGCTACGTGAGCGTGAACCACCGCTGGAACTCGCCCAAGTTCCTGTTCGGCGAATCCTACGGCACTACCCGCTCGGCGGCCCTGGTGGACGCGCTGGAGAGCGATGGCGTAGCCATCAACGGCGTGGTGCTCATGTCGACCATTCTGAATTACTTCACCATGGCGCCAGGCAGCGACGCCGTCTTCATCGGCAACCTGCCATCCTACGCAGCCATCGCCGACCACTATGAGAAAGTCCAGCATAAAGGCAAGGACCTCACTGCGTTTCTGAATGAAGTGCGCGCTTTCGCCCGCGGCCCCTACGCCGAAGCCCTGGCTCAAGGGCACAACCTGCCGCCGGCGCAGGTGGATGCCATCGCCGCCAAACTGGCCGGATACACCGGGCTCAGCGTGCAGTTCATCAAAGAGGCCAACCTGCGTGTCAGCCCGGTGCGCTTCCGCAAAGAACTGATGCGCGGCCAGCGCATGATTCTGGGCCGCTACGATGCCCGCTTTGAAGGCGCCGATATCGACGCGGCCGGCGAAAATCCCGGCTACGATCCATCCAGCACAGGCATCACCGGCGCGTTCGTCTCGGCCTTCCACGACTATCTCGATCGCGAATTGAAGTACACCTCGAAAGAGACCTACTATCCGCGCGGCCCGAACATCAATCAGGGCTGGGATCACACTCATCGTCCGCCGGCAACCGGAGGCGCCGGCGGAGGACAAGCGCCACCGCAGCCGCTGCGCGATGCCTACGTGGCCGGCGATCTGGCCGACGCCATGCGCAAAGACCCGCACCTCAAAGTGTTTTCCGTCAACGGCCTGTTCGACCTTGCCACTCCCTTCTTCATCACGGAGTTCGACTTGGCGCACATGGAACTGGAGCCGAAACTGCGGCAAAATATCGATTTCGCATATTACCCGTCGGGTCATATGATCTACTTGAACGTGGATGCTCTCAAGCAACTGAAGACCGATCTGGCCGCGTTTTATATGCGCGCCGCGCCGGGCAGCCGTTAATTCCGCCGTGCCCTTTCCACCCGTCAGTTGCATGTGTCTGACCTTCGCACGGCCGCAGCGCATGGTCGAGGAAGCGGTCTACTCGTTCCTGAACCAGGATTACGCCGGCGACAAAGAGCTGCTCATCCTCAACGATTTTGACCGGCAGACCATCGCCTTCCACCATCCGCAAGTGACCGTCGTCAACGTTCCCTCGCGGTTCCACACCGTGGGCGAAAAGAGGAATGCCGCCGCGGCCCTGTGCCGGCACGATCTGCTCGCCGTGTGGGACGACGACGATATCTGCTTGCCGCATCGCCTCAGTTTTTCGGTCTCGCGGTACGACGACAAGAAGCGCTTCTTCAAGCCCACCAGGGCCTTTTCGCTGAACCACGGTGTGCTCGGTGGACCCAATCGAAACCAGTATCACGCCAGCAGCCTGTGGCATCGCAGCTTGTTCGATGAAGTGGGCGGGTACGCGCACATGGGGTCTGGCGAAGATGGGGACATCGAAGCCAAGTTCCGCAAAGTGATTGGCGCGGCCAAGGATTACGAGTCGATCCAGCCGCATGAGGTCTTCTACCTGTACCGCTGGGGGGGAACCCAGTCATACCACCTGAGCGCTTTCGGGAGAGACGGCGACGGCAAATCGGCCAACGACAAAATACGAGAGCACGCACTGGATCAGCTCGCGGAGGGCAAGATTCAATCGGGAACGATTGTCTTGCGGCCTCACTGGTCGGTGGACTACTCT
>OKRF01000444.1:0-4411 GCA_900290315.1 Candidatus Sulfopaludibacter sp. SbA3
TGGAATTACACGATTCTTCCAAATACGAAGTTGTAAAGTTTATTTATTTACGCAGCCTAACCGGCCCGGTTACCGTTGATACCGCTCTTGCCGGAGAATACGACCTCACCCTGGACTTTCATGCCAGACTCCAACGGGCGGGGGTACGGAACGGGCTGAAGATACAGCTCACGAAGGAACCGGTCGCGATGCTGATTGTGGACCGGGTTCTAAAAATCTTGACTCGGAATCAGACCCGCCGCCTATCCTCTTCCGGTGTCCTGCCGCCTGCCAGCATCTGCGGCGATGTCACCATCAGGGCGAGTAACTGCCGCTCTCTGGTGAGCGTCAGCGTGGGATGGGGCATGCGCAGTCCCATGTGCAGCGGGGCCAGCGCCAGCCACCTGAGTTGGATCAGGGCCCGCAGCGATGTCTGGAGATAGACACCGATTCCAAAATAGTGATTGAGCACGCGCAGCAGATGCGGCGCCCCGTGTGGGTAATGGATCAGAATCCACGCGGCGGGAAGGATCGCTATCGCCAGTGTGGCCAGGAAGGCGTTCCGGCACAGGGAGCGGATGCCTGGGAACTGGCGGCAAAGCCTGCGCTGCAGCAGGGCGAACAGGAGAAGCCACACAAACCATGTGACAAATTCCAACATGAGCAACCGGTAAAATGGCAATTAGGCAACCTTGTTTCCTAGTCGATGGCGGGGCCGAAGTACCCTTGAGCCAGAGCCGGCTCGGCTTCCAGGGCTTTACTCCAGCAGGCGCGAGCCTCGTCGCTCTTTCCATTGGATTCCAGAATCCGGCCGAGGTTCAGCAGTGCCTCGGGCATGTCGGGCTGCTGGGCCAGCGCGTCGCGATAGAGACGGACGGCCTTGTCGAGTTGGCCCACCTTTTCGTACATGAGGCCGGCATTGTAGAGGACGTCGGGCGACCGTTCGCCCAGGTCGATCAACTGCACGTGATATTCCAGGGCAGTGTCAACATCAGAGGCCTGGATTGCCAGGGCCGCCAGTCCGCGGATGGCGTCCACGTTCTTCGGGTCGGCGTCCAGCATGCGCTGATAAATGCGCTCGGCGTGGTCGCGCTCGCCCATGCCGCTGTAGGCCAGCGCCAGGTTGGCGTAGGCTTCGGGCCATTGCGGACGATACTTCAAGCAGCCCTCGAAGGCTTCCGCCGCGCCGCGATAGTCCTCGCGCTGCAGGCGGAGATAGCCCAGCCGGAACCGTGCTTCCTCTTCCTTGGGCGCACGCTCCAGCACCTGTTTGTACCAGCGCTCAGCCTCTTCCAGTTGGCCGCCGTGCTCCAATACCAGCGCAGTGTTCCACAGCGGCGCGAGCGACTCGGGGTTGGCCTTCATGGCGCGGTCGTATGCCGTCCGCGCGGCGCCCATGTCGCCCAGTTGTTCGCGCACGATGCCCAGGTTGGTGTATGCTTCACACGATTCGGGCCGCTGCTTGAGGGCTTCTTCGTATGCTTCCGCCGCCTGCGACCAGCGGCCCGACTTCTGATGGGCCAGACCCAGGTTGAACCAGCCCTCGAAGTGCGTGGGCACATAAGAAACCAGCAGGGTGCAGAACTTGGCAGTGAGGGCGTGCTCGCCGGCGGCGCAGGCCCAGGCGGCCAGCCCTTCGAGTGCAATGGTGGATTCGGGGCGCATTTCCAGCAGGCGCTCAGAGTATTCGCGGACCATGTCGAAATCCTCTTTCGACAGTCCGATGAGCACCAGGTTGGAGAGCGACTCCTCCGACTCGGGATTGCGCTCCAGGATCTTCTGATAGAGCTGCGACGCTTCGGGCGCGTGACCCAGGGACTGCAGCGATGCGGCTTTGCCGAACAGCGCGTCCTCGTGGTCGGGCGTCAGTTCCAGGCAGCGCTCAAAGCTGAACAGGGCCGATTTGGGATCTTCCGTTCGCAGGTGGCAAATGCCCAGGCCGAGATGCGCGTCGGTGTGGTTGGGGTCCAGTGTGGAGGCATTGTGGAAGGCCTCCGAAGCCTCGTCCCACGCGTTCAGGCGCTCCAGGCTGACGGCCAGGTTGAACCAGCCCATGCCGTATTGCGGCTTCATCTGCGTGAGCGAGCGATAACTGCGGGCAGCCTGTTCAAAGTCGCCCAGCTCGAACTGAATGTGACCCATGGCACGATGGATTTCGGGTGTGGCCTGCCCCTCCACGACGGCGCGCTGGAGCTGCTTTAATGCCTCATCGCGCTGGCCTGCCAGATGCAGCGCCACCGCGCGGGCCAAGTAGGCCGATCCTCCCGTCGCGGCGTTCTGCGCCGGTGCTTTCGGCTCAGGTGAACGAAGACTCTGAACTTTGGCGGTTCTCACGGCTGTGCTCATTCTATGCTCCATCCTATTTACTGGCATTCCATGAATATGAGACGTTGATCCATGCTTGCTCCTGCGGCAGGAAGAGAACGCGCTCCTCGCGTTTCTCCTTGGCCCCTCCCGCTGGAAGCTGTTTTAGCGCCACCGAGCCCGGTCCTACCGAGACTCTTTCGGCGCGCAGGCCGGAATTACGAAATACCTGACCTTCCGAGGCCGGCTTGATCCACCTCGATTCGCGGATGTCCAGCCGGTTATCGTGAGCCTTCCCGAACGGCAGGGGAATGGCCCGGGCCATCTGCAACCCTGCGGCGCGGCTCAGTTTCTTTGAAACCGGCAGGCGCGCTTCGGCGATACGGAAATCCCGCTCCGTAGAGTAAGGTTCAATGGCCTGGCCGATGTAAGCGGCGCCCGGCAGGGACACGGTGCCCGGCCACGTCATGCCGTGGGGCGCCAGGTCCGGCAGCGAGGCCTTTCGGAGGCGCATCGCCGGCAGGCGGAATCCTTTGCTTCCCGAGACGCGGAAGGCGTTGCCCACCTTGGCAGCGATCTCCAGCCGGCGCGCGCGGCGGCCCGAAAGGCTCCCCAGCGGCTCCAAATTCAGCGCGTGGAAAGCACGGTCAGAGACCGAAGTGCGCGGCGCCCCCTTCGGCAGCAGGCTGATGCTATGGCGCTTGCCTTCGCCGATGTCCAGGTGAAACTGAATCCGCAGCGTGCCGGCGCCGGCAAGAGACACCGGCATGCGCCTGCCGCGTGTGGGCACGGGTGCCGGGCGGCGCGACGACGCGAAGCCCATTCGGCCGGCCGGCCGTGGACGGGTTCCGAATCTGCCACGCAATCCGCCGATGGCGTGGGGCGGGATAAAGCGGCCCTCGCCCGAATTGATCTTCGCACTTGCCAGGGCCGTGGGAGTTGGCAGGTGGCGCAACGCCGGACGCGCACTCACCGGTGCAGCGGCGCCGAAAGCTCGCGGCGAAATTGCCGAATTGCACTGTAGCCGCGACGCCGGAAACTGCCGGAACTGATCGCGGCGGCGCATCAGGCTGGCGTGCTTATTGGCCTCCAGCAGCGTATCCATGCCGCAGCGCAGCCGGTACTGATTGCGGTGCTCGCGTGAACAGAAATCGCCGCCACTGCTGCTGCCGGCCCAGAGTCTACTGAGCGGCTTACCGCAAAGCTGGCAAGTTCGTCCATTCATTGCGCTCATTATAGGCAGGGCCGTCAAAAATTACTAGGATAAGTGGGGACAGTAGTCGAGTATTAACTAAGGTTAGTATTTCCTGAAACACATTGGTTAGTAAGTCTTTAACAAAGGTTAGTTGACTGTGCTGAATTTGGTTAACTGCCGCCAAAAAACGTGGTAATGGGAAGGTTAGTTCGAGTAAAATTTAGCATGAAGACGGAACCGCACTGGCGGATCCGGCGGAGGCCGAGCAATGACTGAGTCGACCGCGCGCGCAGAGCGAATCAAACCACAATCCTCCACGCCGCCTAGCTACATTTGGGAAGTTGCACAAAAGCCCGTTTCCGTTCGCTTGCCGTACGGAATGATCGACCACATGGAAAAAGAAGTGGTCGAGAACTTTCGTTCGCTGACTTCGCGAGGTTCGGAAATCGGCGGATTGTTGCTGGGTACGGTAAGTCCGGGTAACCCGGCAATCGTTTCCATTGACGACTTTGAGTTGATTTCGTGCGATTACAGCAGAGGTCCGCTGTACCGGCTGTCGGATGCCGACATGGGACGCTTTGAGCGCGCGATGCAGCAGCGCCAGGGCGGAAACAGCCCGCTCGTGGTGGGATACTTCCGCAGCCACACGCGCAAGGGTCTCTCTCTGGATGCCGAGGATGTCGCCTTCCTGGAGGCGCGTTTCCGCGATCCCCACCAGGTGGCGCTCCTGGTGCGCCCGTATGCCACCAAGGCCAGCACGGCAGGGATCTTCATTTGGGAAGGCGGCCAATTGCAGGGCGACGCCAGTTATCTGGAGTTCCCCTTCCGCTCCTCGCAACTGAGTTCGTTTCGCCCATCCAGCCTCCTGGCCGAAGCCCCTCCGCCGCCCCCGCCAATAACCGCGCCCCCGGCCTCTGCCGCAGCGCCGCTGCT
>OKRF01000444.1:4421-4911 GCA_900290315.1 Candidatus Sulfopaludibacter sp. SbA3
CCCCCGCCAATAACCGCGCCCCCGGCCTCTGCCGCAGCGCCGCTGCCGGCGGCTCCGAAGACCGCCGTGCGCGCCCAGATCGTGCCCATCGCATCGCGGCGAGAGATCAATCTGCCCGCCCCACCCCCTCCCGCGGATCCCACTCCGAAGGAACCTGTCGCAACTGCTGCGCCCCCAGCGGCCCCCGCACCCGTGAAGACGCCGGCCGAGCCCAGCCGGCTGCCAAGCCCGCGGTGAAAGTGGAAACAGCCGCCCCCGCCGCTTCGGTCAAGCCCGCGGTCAAAATTGAAACTGCCGTCCCTGCCGCTCCCGCCAAGCCGGCTCCCGCAGCTTCGGCCAAGCCCGCGGTCGCCGAGCCGTCCAAGCCTGCCCCCGCCGTTGCGGCCAAGCCCGCAGTGGCCGAGCCTCCCAAGCCTGTAGTCGAGCCGCCCAAGCCCGCAGTCAAGGAAAAAGAAAAAGAGAAGGCGGCCGCCGTTGAAACCAAGCCCTC
>OKRF01000440.1:0-687 GCA_900290315.1 Candidatus Sulfopaludibacter sp. SbA3
AGCGGCTGGGCTTGCGGCAAGAGACGGCTGCCGATCCAGTGTGCAATACCGCTATCCGTTCCAATCCAAAGATCGCCCTCGGCGCCAGGTAACAGGCAATTGATCTTGCTGTCCGGCAGACCTTCCACCACTGGTGTGAGATGTCCGCCTGAGGAACGGAACAGACCGGCGCCGCGGGTGCCACACCAGATGCTCCCATCTTCGGTCTCCGCAAGAGAAAGTACCGGCGAACGCGGCAGCTCGGACAGATTCGTAGTGGTCTCGAACCGGCCCTCATGAGACGCTAGGAGAGCCTCGGCGGGGCCCGTGGTGAGCAGGTCGCCCCGCCTCAATCTGCACATGGCGCTGCTGTTCGCCTGCAACCGAACCCCGGTGGTTTGGAAGACGCCGGCATGGTAGCGCAGGAGGGTACCCTCCAGCCGAATCCAGAGGTTCCCCTTGCCATCGGCCGTGAGCTGGAGCACGCTGGCGCCGTTCGGCAATCCGGGCACATCCCGCATCAGCAGGAAGTTCAGCCCGTCGAAACGAACCAGGCCAGCCTTGGTCCCGATCCAGAGGTAGCCGTCATCCGACTGGCTGATGGAGTAAACGGGTCCGCGTGGAAATCCACGATCGGCGCCCCACCGCTCGCGGACATACTGTGACATCGCCCGATTCGGGTCGATGCAGTAGGCGTTGCGAGGAAGA
>OKRF01000440.1:697-5382 GCA_900290315.1 Candidatus Sulfopaludibacter sp. SbA3
CGCAGTAGGCGTTGCGAGGAAGACCGGCGGCGAGAAAACACATCCACCACACCGCGGTCATCGGGACGACGGCAAAGAGTTTACTTGGTTTTAACTTATGGGAGGTATTCGAATTTCTCAACGATCACCTCCACAGTCTGCTCGAAATGCACTCTCCGGTCGCCGAAAACGTACAGATTCAGATGAAGTATCTCGCTGCCTGGCAAGGGCACGCCTGACGTGAAGACATGACTGGCGACTACGGGAGCTCCGGGCTCATCGCCACCGCCCCGAACGGTCCGGAACGCCGCCCGTCCCGGCTCCCAATCGAACGAATAAGTCAGACGTCCGGGCGGAGCCAAAAAGCGCACCACATTGGCTGGAATATAGTATGGCTGCAGTACGTATTGCGCATTCTTCCCGACCGCTTCACCCCAGCGGCCGATTTCGATGTCCATTTGCCGATAGGGGCCCGAGCCGTCCCAGGAGGAGATGGCGAATACCACGGTTGGATCCAAATGCGAAATGTCTTTCACGACGAACCGGTACGACCCGTACCCCAGGCTTCGGAAAAGGCTCACTTCGGCGCTCGTCCATCCGTCAGCCTGCTTCTCGATACGCAAATGAAGCAGCCCGTCCCGATCCACCCAGGCGTTCGCTCCGTCGTATCGGTTAGGGATGCCCGCGGGATTGCCGGGAGTCTGCCGCACCGCCCACTCGTAACCGCTGAACTCGATTTTCTTGGTCGGCGCGTGCTCCAGGATGGCTTCGTCAGCCGTCGCGATTGCGTGAATGGCGCCGTCGATCGGCGGCAGTTCATTCAGCGTTGCGGCTGGCTGGTAATCGGCGTCCACAAGCAGCGCAGCGTATGCGCTGCCCGGATGTGTCGTGCTTTTCCAGGTAGAATCCCGCTCGATTGCGGTGAACGGCTTTTCCACAAGCGGTTGCACCCACCACATTCCAGCGCGAGCGAACAGCACGATCCGTTGACCCTGTCGCGCGCCTTTTACACGGCCCTGGATTGGAAAGGTGATCTCGGAGCTGCCTTCTTCCGCGGGTGGAAGCTTGGTGAATTCAATGGAGGGTGGAATTCCGCGGTCCGGCGGGCTGCATCCGGTAGCCACAATGCTGATGATGGCCGCTGCTGAGAGCCGCCGAACCAGCATCGTGGGAGCGCGGGAAATCATGAGTTCATCGTAATACCGGCGAGGCCAAATGGTTCGCATTCAGTCCGGATGTTCATTCGAGGGCGAGTGCGGAATGATGATCTCGCGAAGCCCAAACAGGCGGGCGTCGATCGAGAAGGCGCCCGGCCCGAGGAGAGCAATGGCACTCGCCATTGTTGCCAGGAGGCCTGCCAGGAGTTTGGAAGGGAAGAGATTTGGATGAGGAGCCGGGATCAAGGACGTCCCCCAACCGATAGCGGTCAGTCCCAGCAGCACCGCCGCAACCGGTGTCAGAAAGCCAGCCAGGACGGAAGCGCCGATCGCCATCTCGCACAATCCCGTGACCCAGGTTCCATTCCCGGCATCCGGATTGCCAGTGAGTTCCAGTCCTCCTTGAATAATAATTACCACGCCAATCGCGGCCCTTAGCAGGAGTAGGCCTACTCCTGCCCGACCGTCTGGAAATTCTTGAAAAAGTAGAGACAGGCTCTCACCCCGTTCAAAGCACCGCGCCTGGACAGCACGCTACTCAAGTTTACAAGTGAGGATACTCCGCCCGAATCCCTCCTACTTGGCAGGATTCAATACCACATTCGTGGTATTCACCTGAGTACCCCGAACGGGTTTCCACGCGGTTGAAACCGTCATTGCCACCCGCCGCCGAGCGCCTTGTATAGCTGGACCACGCTCAGCAGTTCCTGCAGGCGCAGCTCGGCCAATGTGAGTTGGGCCTGAAACAAATCACGATCCGCGTCCAGAGCGTTGAGTTGTGTGTCGACGCCGCCCCGGTATCGCATATAAGCCAATCGGAGCCGGTCTTCCAGCGCAGCCTCCAGCGCTTCCTGCTTTTCCCGGCTTTCCCGAACCCGCTGGTGGGCGATCAGCGCGTCGGAGACTTCGGTGAAGGCGGTTTGAATCGTCTTCTGGTATTGCACCAGGGCGTGCTCGCGCGTTGCCTCCGCCAATCGAACTCCCGACTTGATGCGGCCGGCGGTAAAGATGGGCTGCGTGACCTGGGGTATCAGGCTCCAGGTACTGTGGGGGCCGCTGAACAGACTCGTGAGCTGGGTGCTGGTGCCCCCCAGGAGCCCGCTGAGGCTCACTTGCGGGAAATAGGCGGCGCGCGCCACGCCAATCTCCGCATTGGCGGCGATCAGGTCCTGCTCCGCCGCCCGTATGTCGGGCCGGCGCTCGAGCAATGCCGAAGGCAGGCCCGGTGGAACCTGTGGCGGAAAATCCTGCTCCACCAGGCTGCGGCCGCGGGGCACGCCGCCCGGATTCTCGCCGAGCAGCAGGCTGATTTGATTCTCACGCTGCTCGATCTGCTGCTGGATTCCGGGGATCGTCTCGGCCGCGGTGTAAACCAATTGCTCCGCCTGCCGCAGATCGAGCCGCGTGGCCACGCCACCGGTTTGCCGCTGCTTCGTCAGCGATAGCGACTCCTCGCGCGTCTGCAGCGTGCGTTTTGAAATCTCCAGCTCGTAGTCGAGCTCCCGCATGCTCAGATAGGACGTTGCGACGTCGCTGACCAGCGTAGTCACAACCGCCTGGCGGGTCTCCTCCGCACTCAAGAGGTTGGCGCGCGCGGCCTCGGTGGCGCGCCGCAACTTGCCCCAGATGTCGATTTCAAAAGACAACAGTTGCAGTGCGGCCGATCCGAAGTTGCGATTCTGGCTGGGAAGCAGCGCCGCCGGAATCGGCGTAGCGCCATCACGCGAGAGGCGGTTGATATTGACCTCGCCGCCGGCGGCCAATTGCGGGTATTGATCCGAGCGGGTGATGCCCAGCGAGGCGCGGCTCGCTTCCACACGCGTAACCGCGTCCCGGAGGTCGTAGTTTTGGGTCAATGCGGTGCGGATCAGCTCCTGCAGTTTCTCGTCTTTAAAAACCTCGAACCACTTCAGGCCGGCGAAGGATTCGGCCTGCGAGGGCGCCAGCGGCTCCGGTGCGCGAAAGCCCGCGGGCACCGGCACGGTGGGGCGCTTGTAATTGGGGCCGACGGTGCAACCGGCCAGGAGAAGAGCTGCCGCGGCCGGCAACGTTCGCTTGAGCATGATCAGTCTCCCTCCCCCGGCAGCGGTTGGGGCCCGGTGGCGGGCGTGGTCTGCCGGGAAGCGTTCGAGAGCTTCTCGACCAGATAGAAAATGGCAGGCACCAGGAAGATTCCGATGCCGCTCGCCGCCGCCATCCCGCCGATGACGGTGGTGCCCATGATCTGCCTTGCCACCGCGCCCGCGCCGCTCGCGGTCCACAACGGAACGCACCCCAGGATGAAAGCAAACGACGTCATCAGAATCGGCCGCAGGCGCAAGCGCGCGCCTTCCATCGCGGCCTCGGCAAGAGGTCTGCCTTTTTCGAATTCGTCCTTGGCGAATTCGACGATCAGAATCGCGTTCTTGGCGGCCAGGCCGATCAGCATGACGAGTCCAATCTGCGAATAGACGTCGCTCTCGATCTGCACCAGGTAGGCCGGCGCGGTAAGGTTGAGGAAGGCGCGGCGCAGCCACAAAACACCGAACGCGCCGAATACGGCCACCGGAGTGCTCAGCAGCACGCTGAACGGCAGCGTCCAGCTTTCGTACAGGGCGGCCAGAATCAGGAAGACGAACAGCAGGGAGAATCCGAAGATCACGCCCGAAGAAACGCCTTCCTGTGCCTTCTTTTCCTGGAAGGACATGCCGGAGTAGTCGTAACCCATCTGCACCGGCATGGTTCGCGCGAACGTCTCTTCCAGCGCTTTCATGGCCTGGTCGCTGCTGTATCCCGGCGCGGCGCTGCCGTTCAGTTGCGCCGACCGGTACTCGTTGAAACGCATCGTGAACTCCGGGCCGGTGCGCGATTCGAACCGGGTCAGGGCGGAGAGCGGCACCATTTGGCCTTCGCCGTTTCGAACATAGAACTGGCCCACGTTTTCCGGCCGGGTGCGGTATTCGCCTTCCGCCTCCACATAGACTTGCCATTGACGGCCGAAGCGATTGAAGTAGTTGATGAACAGCCCTCCCATGAAGGTCTGGATGGTGCGGTATACGTCGTTCACCGCGATGCCCTGCTTGATCACCTTGTCGCGGTCCACCGTCACGAACTGCTGGGGCACGCTCGGCAGGAACGTCGTGGTCAGGCTGCCGATCTCGGGACGTTTGCGCGCCGCGGTCATGAACTTGTTCAGGTTGTCGGAGAGGAAGCCGACATCGCCGCCGGACCGGTCTTCGAGGATGAATGTGAAGCCGCCGGATGTCCCCACGCCGGGGATGGCAGGTGGCGAGAAGGCGAAAGCGACGCTCTCCGGGAGACGGCTCAATTCCGTATTGAGGCGAGCCTTGATCGACTGGAACTGTTGGGCGCGGGTTTTGCGGTCGCCCCAATCCTGCAGGCTGATAAACGCGAAGCCGCTGTAGCTGGTGCGGACCAGGCTGAGCAGACTGAATCCGGACACGGCCGTAACCGAGCGGACCCCCGGGATGCCCGAAGCGATTTTCTGAATCTTCGCCATCACCTCTTCGGTCCGCTCGAGCGAACTGGCGTTCGGAAGTTGGACGTTCA
>OKRF01000437.1 GCA_900290315.1 Candidatus Sulfopaludibacter sp. SbA3
CGCACTTCAGGCGACTTTCAGTCGCAAGCCCAACCTACCGGCTTTCAGCCGGTAGTCGTTTAGCTTCGCCGGGTTCCCGGCCGGCAATCTCACGCCCGCCGACTTCGGCGATTGGAAAAAGCAGAACAGCGTGTTTCAAGGCATGGCCGCCTACCGCGACCGCTCCGTCAACCTCACAGGAGAGGGCGTGCCTGAGACGGTGCTCGGCTACGCCGCCAGTCCAGAGCTTTTCCCCCTGCTGGGCGTGTCTCCGCAATTGGGCCGCACCTTCACGGAAGAGGAGGCCCGCAACCTGTCGCCGGTGGCGGTGCTCAGCCATCAACTGTGGCAGAACCGTTTCGGCGGGGATCGCGGCATTGTGGGCCGGCAGATTCTGATCAACAGGGCCAGATACAGCGTGATCGGCGTGATGCCCAAGTCGTTCCTGTTCCCCAGCCGCGCCTGCGCTCTTTGGTTGCCGCTCTATTTTTCGCCTGAAGACCTCAACAATCGCCGTTCCCATTTTCTCAACGCTGTCGCTCGCCTGAAGGCCGGCGTGACGGTCGCACAAGCCCGCGCGGACATGCACCAAATCGTCAAGCGCCTTGAGATCGCACATCCCGAGATGGACAGCCGGGTCGACGCGGTGGTGCTGCCCCTGCGCGATGACAGGGTCGGCGATATACGCCCGACGTTGCTCATTCTCGTAGCCGCCTCTGGTCTGGTGCTGCTGATTGCCTCATCGAATCTGGCGAATATGCTGTTGGCTCGCGCCACAGGGCGCAGTCGCGAAATGGCCATCCGCGCGGCCCTGGGGGCGGGTTCGCGCCGCCTCATGCGCCTGGTAGTGGTGGAATCGCTCATGCTCGCCGCTGCGGGCGGAGCGGCCGGCATTCTGCTCGCCAGTTGGTGCCTGGGTGTTCTGGAAAAGCTCGTACCTGTCGCGCTTGCCCCCACGCTCTCTCTGGATGGCCGCGTTCTCACGTTCACTGCCGCAATCTCCGTAGCAGCCGGCGTCCTGTTCGGCCTGGCGCCTGCCCTGCAAAGCGCCCGCGTGGAACTGAATGCCGTGTTAAAGCAGGCGGGCGCGCGTGCCGGCGTCAGCGGCACGTCCCGCAGGCTCCGCAATATGCTGGTAGTCTCTGAAGTGGCCCTGGCGATGGTCCTGCTCGTGGGTGCGGGCCTCATGCTCCAGACGTTGGGCCGGTTGGGCTCGACCGATCCCGGCTTCCAGCCCGAACGTCTGCTCACCGTGACCACCGAGTTGCCGGGAACCCGCTATTCTACCGGCGCCGAGCGGATGGCCTTCGCTAATTCCGTCATGGATCGCCTGCACGCCCTGCCTGGAGTTGTCAGCGCGGGCTTCGCCAGCGACCTTCCCTTCACCTCCATCGGCGATAGCGACGGTTGCCGCGTCGAAGGCCGTCCCAACCCCGGCAATGCCGCTCTGGACGCGCTCTACCGCGAAACTACCAATGGTTACCTGCAGACCATTGGCGCGCGCCTCGTCGCCGGCCGCTTCTTTAGCGAGTTCGACCGCGCCGGATCGCAGCTTGTTCTCATCGTCAATGAGACCTTTGCCCGCATGTTCTGGCCCAGCCCGCAGAGCGCCCTGGGCCACCGCGTGCAGGTGGGCGGCGAAGCAGAGCCTTGGCGCACCATTGCCGGCGTCGTCGCCGACATCCGTGAGCGTGGATTGCTCCTGTCGATGAAGCCCGCTGTTTATCTCGACGAAGATCAAGTCCATCGGCCGAACAACACTTACCTTGCCGTCCGCACCGCCGGCGATCCGCTTTCGCTTCTCCCCGCCGTCAGGCAGGCCATCTGGTCGGTGGACCGCGAGCAGCCTGTGTCCAACCCGGGCAGCATGCGCGATCTGATGCGCCGGGAAACGGGCAGCCGCCGCCAGGCGATGATTCTGCTCAACGCCTTCGCGGCTCTGGCGCTCGTGTTGGCGGGGCTGGGCATTTACGGGGTCCTCTCCTTTGCAGTCGCCCAGCGCACCCGGGAGATCGGCATCCGGCTNNGGTAGCGGCCGCCTTTGTGCTGACTCGGGCCCTGGCCCACCTGCCGTACGGAGTCAGCGCCGCCGATCCACTCACGTTTGCCGCGGTGGCGGTTTTTCTACTGACTGTTTCCGCGGTGGCCTGCTATGTTCCCGCACGCCGCGCCGCCACCGTCGATCCATTAATTGCGCTGCGATACGAATAGGCGCGCTTGCTGCCATAATGGACAGCGGCGTATGACTTGGAAGCCCTTTGCCGCTCTGGCCGGTGCTCTCGGCCTGTATGCAATCCTGCGGTCTGCAGGCTTTTACGATTTCACCGCGCGCGAAGCCGAAGGACTCAGCACCCTGGTCCAACTGGTGGGCAGCATTTACGCGGTGCTTCTCGCGTTTGTGATTTTCGTGATCTGGGGCCAGTTCACTGACGTGGAAGACTGTGTCATCCGCGAATGCAATTCGCTGGACGATGTGCTGCGCTTCAGCCGCTACCTGGATGCCGATTCGTACGCCAACATTCGCCGGGCGATCGCCAATTACTCCAGCCACGTGCTGCGCCACGAATGGGGAGCCTTGGGCGACGGGCGCAGCGACCCGCAAGCCGAGACGATCTTCTTGAAGTTTCTCGCCAGCGTGGTGGAGGCCACACCGCGCACCGACGGGGAACAGCGCATGCACGCCCGCCTCATCGACATGGCGCAGAAAGCCAGCGAGCGCCGCGACGAGCGCGTAGCCCGTAGTCTCACGCGCATTCCGCCCACTCTCTCTGCGCTGGTCCAAACCATCGCCAGCATGCTTTTGCTGCTGGTCTTCGTGCATCCCTTCCGCTACTGGTACACCGGAGCGGCTGGCTTCGTCCTGGTGGCGGCGCTCCTTTTTCTGGCCAACTTTGTCATGGTGGACACGGACAACCCGCTCAAGGGCGTCTGGAACGTCAGTTCCGCTCCCTTCGGCGCGATCAAGACGTGACGGGGCTGGGAAACTCCGCAAAACGGGGCTGACGATTCTCTGCGTCTTGGCGACCTGGCGAGAAACCAAGGACTACTTCACCCCTAGGGCGAAGTGCCGATCAAAAAGCTCCCGCGCCAGTTCCAGCCCCTCTGGGCTCAGCACAACCGACTTTGCCTTGCTCTTGGGGTCGGAGATGTACCCCCGCGCATGGAGTCGGTCCATCACATCCCAATCGTGGGATTTCCACGTACGTGCTCCCCAATCACCTTCCTCCGTGACGGTTAGACACAACAGCGCCAGAACCATCTCGTCAACTTTGTCCTTGTCGTAGTTCATCGCTTTGGCTCCCGGTCTTGATCAAGACGAGTTTACCCTCCTGGTTTCTCGCCAAGCCGCAAAGCCGCTAAGACGCAAAGAGCGCACTTACGGTTTTCGCCTTCTCGATTCGATCGGACTCGCCGGGAAAGCGGCGAATTTCGAACCTGGCGCGGTCTTGCGGCATATCTACTTCACCACCACCCCGCTTTTCATGACGCCGCGCACCTTTTCGATCGCTACGGAAATATCTGCCAGCGGGTCGCCCTCGACGGCAATCAGGTCGGCATAGTGCCCGGCAGTTGCCGAACCTAAGTCGGCGGACTGTCCCAGTAGGTCCGCTGCATTTACAGTAGCGGTTTTCAGTGCCTGCTCCGGAGTCATTCCCGCTTTCACGAACCAGCCCAACTCGCGCGTGTTCTTTCCGAACATGGTATACACCGCGTCCGACCCCATGGCGAAGCGCACACCGGCCTTCCAGGCACGCTTCGCTGTTTCGAAATTTCTGGCGATGTAGGCATTCAGCTGATCCACACTGCCGGCGCGGAAGTTATAGTCCGCGGCGGCATCCACGTAATACCGATTGTGGTCAATCGTGGGAACGTAGTATGTCTTGCGGCGCACCATCTCCGCCAGCGTGGCGTCATCCAGGTCCACCGCGTGCTCCAGCGAATCGGCGCCCGCCCGCACGGCATCGCGGCCGCCTTCCGGTCCGTACGAATGGATGGCGATCTTCTTGCCCATGAGGTGCGCCACATCCACCGCCGCTTTCATCTCTTCGTAAGTGAAAGTCTGCTGGGTGTTGACATTTTCGAATCCGCCCACCGATCCGTACATCTTGATGACATCCGCGCCGGCGGCGATCATGCGCCGCACCACCTGCGCTACCTGGTCCGGCGAATCGGCCGTTCCCGGTCCCGGCTGTGGATTGCTGCCGGGGCGGAAACTGCCACCGATGGTGATGCCGTAGCCGCATACGAACATGCGCGGCCCGAGCATGGCGCCGCGATTGATCAGGTCGCGCATGGCGATATCGGTGTACTCGCTCGACCCCAGGTCGCGCACCGTGGTCACTCCGGCTTCCAGACTTTTGCGGGCGTTCTCCTGCGCCAGAAAGACGGTGACGGCTGCCATGCGGTTGCCGCCGCGGGCTATCCGTCCAGGCTGGTCGGAGATGTAGGTCATGTGTGTGTGGACGTCGATCAGGCCCGGCAGTCCGTAATATCGCGACCAGTCCACCACCTCCGCGCCTGACGGCGCCGCCGGCTCGCCCGCCTGCACGCTGCGGATGCGGCTGCCTTCAATCACCACCAGGGGCCTGTCGATGGTCTTTTCCCCATCCCACAATTTGGCAAACCGCACGGCGGTGACCTTCTGCGCGGGAGCCGCACACGCGATCAGGAGGAATGCCAGAGCCAGGCGAATTTGCATGTGAACAATCTTACCGCCGCCAATGAACGCAGATAAAACACCAATTGGTCCTAATCTGTGCCGCCAATCCAGACTCCTATGTCAACGGAGTTACGAGCTGCACTCTATATCAGAGTAATACCTGTTAATCCTTAGCACAGTCGAAACGAACATAAGCGTAGTTGATTAGTAATGGTAATTTACGAAACCTTTACCAGCGATTTACGCCGATATTCTGATCGGTTGGTATTATGGCCGTGTAAGAGGAAACGGCGCGTGCTTCTCGGGCGCGCAGCCCCTTTCTTCTGAGGCCGCCCTTCGCGGCCCAATTCACTCATCACATCGAAAGGAACATATCTTGAACCAGCAATCACTACTTGTCCCGCAGCTTGCCAACTCGAGCTTCACCGGCGCGCTGCGGCGAATCTTGGGATCTTTCGCCTTCCTGGTCCTTCTCTCGTCCTCTGGTGCAGCCCAGGCGCAGCCTCAGCAATTTGCCGTGTGTCCGAATGGTTGCCAATCGATCGTACTGCCCGGCGGCAACCAGCTCCTGGCCGAAGCCGGTGCGATGCCGAACCATCCCCAGTTGATTGGAACCGATCCGAATGGCGACCAACTGAGCATTCCGTTTCTGGGTGGGCTGCCCTCCGGCCGCGCGTCCGACGGAGCCCCGTTCGGCCCCGTCGCCTACGCCCTCGACGGCAGGAATCTCTTCATCGCCCTGGGTGAGGCGGATGAATTTCACAGCGGCGGACCATCTTTCATAAAGCGCGCTCCCGTGATTCCTTTTGTGTGCTCCATCATCCAGGCTACTTTCTCGGCGGATGTTGCCGCTTCCGGACCGTTTATCCTGAGCCCGGCCAACTCACAGCAGTTGCTGAACGCGCAGGCCGTGACTCTATGGGATTTCTCCGGAAACAGTGCGGCGCTCCAGCAAATCGCCACTCTGGGCGTGGCCGCGCATCCGAGTGGTCTGGCGACCATTGCCGGCGCGCCGAACACCCTGTTCCTGGTGGATTCCGGCACAAAACGCCTGCTCGCGATCGACCGTGCCACCCATCAAGTCACTACGGTCGCCCAGTTTCCGGCTAAGCCCGAAAGCCTTCATCGCTTTGATGACCGGCACCTCATTGTCACGCTGTTCGGTGCCGTCCCGGACGGATCGGCCGTGTATCTTCTGGATCCCACCGCTGGCGCGTCGCGCAGTGTGGCCGGACAACTAAACTCTGCCGTCGACGCCGTTTCCGGCTGCTATTCGGGCACAGTACTCGTGCTCGAAAACAACGGGGATCCGCAAGGGTTGGGTCAGTTGCTGGCTGTGAGTTCAGATGGAACCCCTGCCAGGGTGCTGGCCAATGGACTGAACGATCCAACGAATGTATGGATCGATGAGTTCACCGGCAGGGTATTCATCTTCTCGCGCGGCGATGGTGTGGTCTACACCGTGCCCCTTCCGTAACTAAGGCGCCGTAAATAAATAAACTTTACAACAACAATCCGTCGTGTTATTACGTTGGGTGTGGATTCCG
>OKRF01000435.1 GCA_900290315.1 Candidatus Sulfopaludibacter sp. SbA3
GGTCACGGCCATGCCGGGATATTTCGAAACCATGGGGATCGAGTTTCTGGCCGGCAGACCGTTCACCGGGCGCGACGAAGCCGCCGATGCACCCAAAGTGGCGGTGATCAACGAGACTTTCGCCCGCTACTACTTCCCTGGGCAGGACGCGGTCGGCAAGCGTATCTCCTATCCTGGCGAAAAGAAGGACTGGTTTCAGGTGGTGGGAGTCACGCGTGACACGAAGCACTATGGACTCGATCAGGAGATGAAGCCCAGCGTCTTCGTGCCTTTCCACGTGTCCGGTAGCAACGGCATGTTTATCGCCCTGCGCACGGGCGTGGACGCCGCCGGCCTGATGGGCCTGATGGGCCCCATTCGCGACACGCTGCGGCAGTTGGATGCGGACCTGCCGATGTATGACGTGCGCAGCATGAGCTCGCGGCTGGAGCGATCGCTCTGGGAACGACGCATCTATTCGTGGCTCTTCGCGGCTTTCGCAGCAACAGCCATTCTGCTGGCGGCGGCGGGCATCTACAGCGTGACTGCATTCGCGGTGAGCCAGCGATCGCGCGAAATCGGCATCCGCATGGCACTGGGCGCGCGCCCGGCACAGGTGACCGCGAAAGTGCTGGGCAGCGGAATGGTGCGCGTGGTGGCGGGCGTAACTTTGGGGTTGGCGGCTTCCGCACTCTCGTCGCGCCTGCTACAGACACTGTTGTTTCAGGTGAGCACGAGAGATATCGCGACTTATACGGTGGCGATCGCGGGCGTCGCTGCTATCGGACTGCTGGCCAACTACATCCCCGCCCGCCGCGCCGCCCGGGTGGACCCGATGCGAGCCTTGCGTTCGGAATAGCACGTTGCGGGCGGAGTGGTGGAAATGGTACCAACTCAATTGTGCGCTTCTTTTGGGGACTTCTCGGATTGGCGACGGCCCTGGGGCAGACAGTAACCGTTCAGGAGCAAACCCATTTCAGCCAGGTGATGAACGCCAACCGGACCTATCGCGTTTTTCTGCCGGCGACGTATGCCACATCTCAAAAACGCTACCCGGCCCTCTACTGGTTCCACGGTTATGAAAGCTCCGCCGAAGTGGATGCTTACAGCAAGGAGATTTCCGATTACCTGGCGGCGCACGATCTGATTGTGGTGGATTCGGGCCCGCTTGAGACAACCGGCGAATTTCCACTCTACTTCCAGGAACTGGTCGACGTGATCGATCACAGCCTGCGTACCCTTGCCGATCGCGACCACCGCGGCGTATCGGGATATTCCGCGGGGGGCTTTCTGGCATTTCTGGAAGCGGGCAAGTTTCCCGACCTGGTATCCAGCGCTTCGAGTTTCATGGGCCCCACGGAGTATTCCGTAGGCCCGAAAGGATTCGACGCGGAGGATAACGCCGATGATGCCTTCGCCAATTACGATGGTGTGCGCACCCGCCTGATCACGGGGAGCCGCGATTTCATCCGGTTCTACCATCACCGCCTGAACTCCATCTGGAGTTTCGTCCACACTACGCATGAGACTGAAGAGTTCGATTCGGAGCACGGCACGCCGGGCATCGCCAAAACGCTGGACTTTCACATGCGCGCGTTCGCCAATCCGCTGCCCAAGCCCGCAATGTTCAGCCACTCCGACGTCTACCCGAACTTCGGAGCGTGGGGCTGGGAAGTGGCCACAGACCGCCGCCAGCCAGGCTTTACAGTGCTGGAGAACGTCTCGGCGAACGGGTTTCGCTGCGCGGTGCGCGAGTGGATTCCGGGCGGCGCCACGATTCCCTCCGTCAAGGTTTCCATCTCGTCGGCGCGGCTCTACGCAGCCGCCAGCCCGCACACCGTGGCCTATGTGCGGTTGCGGGACGGCAATGTGCGGCATATCCCGCAAAAGGCCGACGCACAGGGGCGGCTCAGCTTCGAACTGGATGGCGACGCCTACGAAGTGGGTGTTTCCACCGAGGCAGTGATCGCCGTTGCAGGCTTCGATTTCGCCGATGCGGCGTGGCTGACGGCCAGCAAACCGGTGAAACTGCGGATCAAGTTCCTGAATAAGGGCGCGACGCGGAGCGCTCCGGCGACCATTCAATGGGAGAGTCCCGACGCGGGCGTCAAGTTTGCGGCACCGTCCAGCCAACTATTCTCGCTGATGCCCGGCGAGACTCTGCCGCTGCCAGTTGTGGTGACGGTGCCCACCGGCCGCTCGATGGTGCGGATTGTGGCGG
>OKRF01000432.1:0-455 GCA_900290315.1 Candidatus Sulfopaludibacter sp. SbA3
TGGAAACCGGCTCGCCGCGCAGTTTCATCTCCGGATAGACTTTCACTTCAAAGCCCATCTCCTGCCCGAAGTGCGCCAGCATCGTCGTGTCCCCGGCAGCCTTATGCCCGAAGTGGAAGTTGTAGCCTTCATGCACTTCGCGCGCGCGTAGTTTCTTCTTAAGAATGCGCTCGGCGAACTGCCGCGGCGTCATCAGCGAAAGATCGCGCCCGAACGGCAGCATCAGCACCGCATCAATGCCCGTCCCTTCGAGCAAACGCAGTTTCTCCGGCACCGGAGTCAGCAGCTTCAATCCCGAGTCCGGTCGCAGAATGCGCGCCGGATGCGGCTCAAACGTCACCGCCACGGCTTTGGCTCCGCTCTCTCGCGCCCGCCGTACAATCTCGCCCAGCACGTGCGCGTGCGCCCGGTGCACGCCATCAAAATTCCCCACGCTCACCAGCGAGGGCCCAAAC
>OKRF01000432.1:465-1805 GCA_900290315.1 Candidatus Sulfopaludibacter sp. SbA3
CTGACCACTGATCACTGACCACTGCCCACTGGGTTCAGATTTCAAACTCCAGCTTCATCCCGTCATGCGACAGCCGCACATGCGAAGGCAGCGTGGCGTTGGTCGCTTCGTGCGCCAGGTCATGGCAAATATGCGTGAAGAAAGCCCGCTTGGCCTTCACCCGGTCCACGATGCGGAGCGAATTTTCCACGGTAGAGTGCGTGGGATGCGGCTTGTGCCGCAGCGCATCCAGAAAAAGAATGTCCAACCCCTCCAGTTGATGGAACGACGCCTCCGGAATTTCGCTGTGGTCCGTAAGATACGCCGCACGTCCAAAGCGAAACCCGTAGATCTCCGTCTCGCCATGAATCAAGCGCACCGGCTCGAAGCGCGCGCCGAAAAGCTCTACGGGACCGTCAATCGGCTTTAACTCAAGCTGCGGCAAGCTGCCATACTTGTAATCGGTGTCAAAGATGTAGCCGAACATCTTGCGCAGAAACGCCGCCGCGTCGGGGCGCGCATAGAGCGGCAGCTTCGCCGGCTTATGAAAATAACTCAGCGGGCGCAAGTCATCGATGCCCAGGATGTGGTCGGCATGAGTGTGGGTATAAAGAACCGCATCCACACGTGTGATGCGCTCCCGAATCGCCTGCGCGTAGAAGTCGGGCGTCGTATCGATGACCACAACCTTGCCTGCGTATTCCAGCATGATCGATGGCCGGGTGCGCCGGTCGTGCGGATCACTGGAGTGGCAAACCACGCAGTCGCACCCGAGAGTGGGCACGCCCATGGACGTGCCGCTGCCTAGCACCGTGAGCGTCGCCTTCACGCGATCGCCTCTACGCCCATGCTTTGATGTTTACCCCGGAACGTCATCGTACCCCGGAACGTCATCGCCCGCCAGTTCCTGTGGCAGCTCCGGGCTGGGGCGGGCGCGACAGCGCGTTGGTCACTTCCACATAGGCCATCCGCACTTCGTAGAGGCTGTTCTGCAGGAAGTTTTCTTCCGTGGGGGTCAGGTTGCCTTTAGTCTTTTCCGCCAGCAGGGCCAGCGTATCGATGGTCTGGCGCGCTCCGATAATGTCCATGCGTGGCTGTTCACCCTGCTGGTGCATCAATCCCAGTTGCAGCATCGCCGTCATGTAAAGCGACGCCATGAATCGCTCGAAGGTCATCTCGAATTCTTTGGCGGAGTGGCCGCTCATCTCTACTCGCGAGTCCAGCGCGTCGGATGACTTCCGGTAGGCCTCGGCCTGCGCCTGCTGCTCGGCCGCCGTAGGCAGCGGCGGCACTTCGGCTTCCGCCGATCCGCCCGACGCGGGGGGAGCCGGTACTGGCCCTGCCTCGCGAGACGCGGCGGG
>OKRF01000430.1 GCA_900290315.1 Candidatus Sulfopaludibacter sp. SbA3
CCATCGAAGGCATATCAGCAGTGCCGGCGAGGAAATAGGCCTCCGTCGAGTCCCGATCCTCCAGTTCTGCCACCCGCGCATTGCCGGAGATTCCTACCACAGTGTATTTCCCATTCCCCAGGTCCAGTTGCTTTCCAAGAGGATCTTCGCCGGGCCATCCGAGCGAGGCCAGGGACTGGCTGACCACGATCGCTTCCGCATCGCCGCGCTCTAGGTTGCGCCCCCGCAGGAGAGGGATTTTCACGGTCTGAAAGTAGCTCGGCTCGATGCTATTGGGGTGGATCTGAATGACTCGTTCACCAATTTCTTTGCCGATCGTGACGGTTTTGTTGCCTAAGGGGGGAGTGGACGCCGACGAGACGAACTCCACGCCGGGCAGGACGCGGAGACGGGATTCGACCGTGTCGATATAGGCCCGGGCCTTGGCCGGCGAGTAGCCCTGGTTGCCGAGCGATGGATTGATCGAGACCACTTGTCTGTACGCAAAACCGGGATCGCCCGACGCATGATTCAGCGTCCGAACCAGCAGGCCCGCCACAATCAGGAGCACGCAACTGGCCGCGACTTGCGCTCCGATGAGAATCTGCCGTATGAGGGTTGCCTGATGTCGTTGGCGAACCACCTGAAACGCGGGTATCAATCCGAACAGGACTGCAGCCAGAAACCCCAGAGCGATGGCGAAAAGCAAAACCCGCCAATCCGGCGCTGGATTCATCCACGGCGGAGTGCCGCTCACAGCCATCAGGCCCCGCAAAACAGCGTAACCCAGGCCCAATCCTGCCACGGATCCCAACAGGCCCAGCAAGAGGCTCTCCGTAAACAGTTGCCGGACCAGTCGGCCTCTGCCTGCTCCGATGGCTACGCGAATCGTGATCTCCCGCGCCCGAGCCACCCCTCGGGCCAGCACCAGGCTGCCCAGGTTGCCGCAGGCGACGGCAAGAATGAGCAGCACGAGCGCGCCGGCCAGTCCGGCCACGGGAATCATCTTGTTCGGATCCTTTGTGCCCGTCCCGTGGTGCGATTGATTGATCGCGCTGGTAGCGTAGGCTCCGGGAGTGCCGGGCAGGATTTCTTTCTCCCAAATGTCGTTGGGATGCCCCGCTCGGAGTGCCGCCGCCAGCGAGCGCAGTTCTTCCTCGGCTGCCCTGGGAGTCAGACCCGGGCGCAATCGGCCCCAAACAGCGACGCCACTCCCTTCTACCGAGTAGTCCGTGAGCAGTTTGCTGCCCTTGAACAAATAGGGATGCTGAGCGATCGGCAGCCACAACTCCGGGCTGTCCAGGCTAAGGCCGCTGAATTCGCTGGACGCAACACCCACCACTGTTACCGGCTTGTCGTTCAGACGAATTGTCTTTCCCGCCATCAATGGGTCGGCGCCGAACCGGCTCTGCCAGAATGCGTAACTCAGGACAACCACCGGCTCGGCGCCGTTTGCCTCATCGCGGGACGGATCGAGCAGACGGCCGAGACTGGCTCTCGCACCGAGTTCGCTGAAAACATTGGCCGTTACAAATTGCGCCCTCAGCGGCCTTTGTTCGTGCTCCATTCTGAGCGTGGAGGGAGTCCAGGCCAGGACCGCTGAGAGCGTCGTCACGTACTCCCGAAAGAACGCCATTTCCGGATAGGGCAATACCGATGCGTAACCCTTGGGAGAGAGCCGTTGGAATCGCACCAGCGTGGCTGGATCTCGAACTGGCAGCGGCCTCAAGACCATCAGGTTGAAAAAACCGAATGCGGCGATGTTGACGCCGATACCGATAGAGAGAATGAGGACAGCCGCGAGGGTGAAGCCGGGCGACTTTCGCAGCAGCCGAAACGCATAGCAAGCGTCCTGGGAGAGACGGTCGATCCACGTCCAGCCCCACGCCTCGCGCGCCTCCTCACGGAGGTGGAGTGTGTTGCCGAAGAGTCTGTTTTCACTTGCCGCCATTTCGCGATGAAACTCCAGATCGCCAGCGAGTTCCCGGTCGAAACGGCGACGGTTCAGCAAATATCGGAGGCGGCGAAAGAACTCATTCATGGGTTTCACCCTTAGGCGGTTCGCAAGACGGCTTGAATTGCCTCATGCACGCGGCCATAGTCGGACAACTCGGCTTCCAACTGCTTCCGCCCAGCGGGTGTGAGGCGATAGAAACGGACTTGTCGATTTGTCTCGGAGATGCCCCACTCGGCGGTTACCCAACCTTTGAGGAGAATTCTCTGCAGCGCGGGATACAGCGCCCCCTCTTCCACGTGCAGGACCTCCGACGAGAGAGAGTGAATCCGTTGGGCAACCGCGTAGCCGTGGAGGGGGCCAGAGCGAAGAACCCTCAGGATCAGCAGGACCAACGCACCAGAAGGCATCTCTTTTTTAGGCATAATCCTATTATGGGTAGTATAGTGAGGCCTGAGGTTGGCTGTCAAGCGGACCAGTGCGTAGCTGACGGACGATAGCCCTTCCCTGACGGCGCAGTGTTTACCATGCCTCCGTCCGTATTGCCGGCCACTCGGAGACTGGCCACCAGACGGCGTTCTGGGAGCCGTTAAGTGAAATGCATTGAAGGCTAGCGCCTCGCCGCGATCCCAGTGCTATAATTGTAGTGTTTCGGCACTCAAAATCTTTAAAATGTCACCGCATCCAAAAGGTACCAGCGCTCGCATTCTGCTCAGCTCCGTGTTCGGCCCCTATGCCCAGGACGATGAATTCGGCAGCCGCAAAATCAACCCAATGGAGCTGTATCACAACCAGGTGACGCGCGAGCAGGGTCCTTTCTCGCTGCGTATGTTCCACCGCTCGTGGGGCATCCTGATGATTCAGCAAAACATCTCCGCTCCCACCACGGTCCTCGACTTTCCCACGCGCGAAGCCTTCGAGGCGGAGCTCACGGCCAACCGCTACGATATCGTCGGCATCTCTTCCATCATCGTGAATGTCGGCAAAGTGCGCGAAATGTGCCGCACGATACGGCGCCTCTCGCCGCACTCGCAGATTGTGATCGGCGGTCACGTGGCGGCGATTCCCGGCCTGGAGTTGATGGTGGATGCCGACCACATTGTCCGCGGAGACGGCATTTCCTGGATGCGGCGATACCTGGGCGAAGACGAAGCCGCACCGATCCGCCATCCGGAAATCGTTTCCGGCTTCGGCGCCCGCACCATGGGTATGAAACTGCCGGGGCGCAAGGGCGGTACCGCGGCCACCATCATTCCTTCGGTGGGCTGCCCGTTGGGATGCAACTTCTGCACCACTTCCGCGTTTTTCGGCGGCAAGGGCCGCTACCTGAACTTCTACGATACCGGCGACGAGTTGTACTCGGTAATGTCGCGCATGGAAGCCAGTCTGGGCGTGAAATCGTTCTTCATGATGGACGAGAATTTCCTGCTCCATAAGCGGCGCGCGCTGCAACTGCTGGAGCGCATGAAAGAGCACGCCAAGCCGTGGGCTCTGTATGTATTCTCTTCAGCCAACGCGATCAAGCAATACTCCATCCGCCAACTGGTGGAACTGGGTGTTTCGTGGATCTGGATGGGGCTGGAGTCGCCGCAATCGAGCTACGCCAAGCTGCAAGGGCAGGACACCCTGGCCCTGGCGAAAGAACTGCGCCAGCACGGGATCAAGCTGCTGGGGTCCACGATCGTGGGGCTGGAGCATCACACGCCCGCCAACATACAGCAGGAAATCGAACACGCAGTGGCGCACAATACGGATTTTCACCAGTTCATGCTGTACACACCGGTGCCCGGCACACCGTTGTTCCATCAGATGACCGAAGAGGGCCGCATGCTGCCGGGTGTGGAACTGGCCGATATTCACGGTCAGCACCAATTCAATTTCCAGCACGCCGCCATTTCCCGGGAAGATTCCAAGCATTGGCTGGACTGGGCCTTCCGCCGCGACTTCGAACTCAACGGACCCAGCATTTACCGCATCTGCCGCACCACGCTGGAGGGCTGGATGCGCTATAAGAATGACCCCGACCCCAGGGTGCGGGCGCGCTTCACCTGGGAAGCTCGCGCCCTGTCCGATGGCTATTCCGCCGCGCTTTGGGCCATGGAGAAGCACCTGAAGCGCACCAATGAAGCCCTGAGTCAAAAGGTGCGGGCGCTGCGCAAACAGGTGGGCCAGGAATTTGGTTTCCTAAGCCGCGTGGTGACGCGCGCGCTCGGTCCGGTGCTGCTCTGGTCCACGCGCCGGGAAGAGAAGCGCCTGGCGGCCGGCGAGACCTACGAGCCTGCCACTATCATCGAGCGCCGCAACTGGAACTTCCCGGAGGCCCTGGCCGATTGCGCCGCCGGAGTCGGCGCGCTCACTGCGTCAGAACAGTCGTAGGACAGACGATCGTTTTGTGTCGTCTGTTAATTAGGGGCGGACGAAACGGGATGAAAAAGCAGCGGTTCGTAGCGGCGGCGGTT
>OKRF01000429.1:0-1634 GCA_900290315.1 Candidatus Sulfopaludibacter sp. SbA3
GCAGATTGACGCAGGCGATCAACAGCAGCGCCGCCGACGCGGCCAGGAGGACAACCAGCGCGGTTTGCGTCTTGCCCGTCATGTCTTCGCGCAACGATGTCACGATCGTCCGATGAGGTCTCGGGTAGTCCTTCGCGGTGATTTGCAGACTCAGCGCGGCCATGGATTGCTCCGCCTGCTGCCGTGTCACGCCGGCCTTCAGGCGCGCAACCACCTCTTCGTCGTGCCACCCGAAGTTTCTCCGCATCTCGGCGGGAAAGGACGCGGGCATCCAAAGGTCGATATCACGGGCGGGGAGAAAGTAGAACTCGCGGGGCATGACGCCGATCAGTTCATATTGGGTATCGTTGACGTCGACCTTCCGGCCCAATACATCGGGCGACCCGCCGTAGCGCCGCTGCCATAATCCGTAGCTGATGACCGCGACGCGCACGCCGTTGCGGTCTTCTTTATCGTTGAAGACGCGCCCGATCAGCGGCTTCACGCCGAGCACGCTCCAAAGATTGCCGGTAGTCTTGCGGGCCGGGACTTGCTCGGGTTGAGCGTCGCCGGACAGTGTCACATCGGTGGGCTGGGTGGATGCGATGCCGGTGAAAACCGTGTTGAGACGCCGCCACTCGTACCATTCGGCGGGCGCGGGGAAGGACTTTGTCCGGTCGTCGGTTTTNNGGAAGCCGGTCCGGGTCCGCGTACGGCAGGGGACGGATCAGGATGGTATCGAAGGTGCTGAACATCGCGGTGAGGCCGCCGATCCCGAGCGCCAGCGTCCCGACGGCGACGGCCGCGAAGCCCGGGTTGCCGCGGAGGTTTCGCCAGGCATATCGAACGTCCTGCACGAACGTTTCGACCCAGCGGGCTGGCTGCACATCGCGGCACTCGTCCTTGACCTGCTCGGCAGCTCCGAACTCGAGGCGGACCTGGCGGCGCGCGTCGTGCTCACTGACGCCGGAGCGAACCATATCGGCGATTCTTTCTTCGATATGGAAGCTCAGTTCCCTTTCGAGGTTGGCTTCCCGATCGTTACGCCGCAACCAGCGCTGCCAATTCATTGCGCGCCTCCTTCCGCCATTCCCAGGATCAGCCCGACGGTTTCCGACAGGCGCTTCCAGTTTGCCGTTTCCGCTTCGAGGCGCGCCCGGCCGCTGCGCGTCAGGCGGTAGAACTTGGCGTCGCGCCCCGACGCGGTCTGCCGCCATTCCGCCGCCAGCAGTTTGCGCGTTTCCAGGCGGTGCAGCGCAGGATAAAGAGATCCTCCCGGAACCTGGACTACATCGCGTGAGATCTGCTGAAGCCGTTGCGCAATCGCGTAGCCGTGCACGGGGCCGAGCGCGACGGTCTTGAGGATCAGCAGGTCGAGTGTGCCTTGGGGAAGGTCGGACTTGGAAGACGCCATGGCTGTATACCTTTCACTTCTACTGATCGATCATACCCGGTTGACCAGTAGAAGTGCAAGGCGTCTGCACCGCCCATGCTTTGCTCCTGTTCGCAGCGCGGCTTCATGAATTTCGCTTGCCCGCGAGCGGGCCTCCTAACAGGCTCGAATTTCGCCACCATAGCCCGGAAGATGACAGGGTCGAAAAACCGGGGCCGGGGGCCGGGGCTGTGCGGCGGCTCGCTTCGCTCGCCGTACCGGC
>OKRF01000429.1:1644-6407 GCA_900290315.1 Candidatus Sulfopaludibacter sp. SbA3
CAAGATCGCCGGCGCTACCCCGCCGGTTTTTTCATCCCGTTTTGCGGGGCGGTCCGCCCCTAAGTGACAGACGACAAAAAAACGATCGTCTGTCCTACGCAACAACCGAGCTGCCGATTTTCCGGTCAGGCTAGCGTCAGCTCTTCGTCGAAACAGACGGCCACTTTGCCGCATTTGCCCGACGCCATCAGCGAATATGCGTCGGCCACCTTCTCGAGCGCGAAGCGGTGCGTCACCAGGCCGGCGGGATGCAGATTCCAGCGCACCAGGCGTTCCACCAGCTCTTCCATCAGCCACGTGGAAGTAACCCAGGAGCCGTAAATGGTCTTCTGATCGTGGATGATGTCTGGCGAAGGGTTGAACTCCACGCGCCCGCCTTCCCCCAGGAAGACGATGCGGCCCCATTTGCGAGTGGCGCGGATGGCGGTGGCGCGCGCACCTTCGTTGGCGGAGCAATCCACCGCGCGCTCCACTCCGTTGCCGCCGGTGAGCTTGCGCACCTCGGCCACGTTATCGGGGCCGCTGCGCAGCACCTCGTCGCACAGCCCGAGGTCGCGCGCCAGCTTCATGCGATCTTCCACCACGTCGATGCCGATGATGAGGCTCGCGCCCAGTTTGCGGCACAACGCGCCGGCCGCCAGGCCCACCGGGCCGAGTCCGGTGATCAGCACGGCGTCGTTGCCGCTGATACCGATCTTCTGCAAGCCCTCGTAGACGGTGCCGAAGCCGCAAGCCACCTGCGCGCCATCGGCGTAGCTCAACTCGCCGGGCAGATGGATCAGGTCCTTCTCTTCCGCCAACAGATAGCCGGCCATGCCGCCATCGCGCTGCCAGCCATACGCACGGCGGTAGCGTTCGCTGGTGCAGGAGATCACGTAGCCGCGCCGGCAATCGTTGCACACGCCGCAGCCGGAGATGTGATAAACAATGACGCGGTCTCCCGCGCCGAATCGCCGGCAGCCGGATCCGGTCCTGACGATCTGCCCGCATGGCTCGTGCCCTGCCACCACGCCCTGGTAGCCCTCGGGACCTTTGCCCAGGTGTTCGTGATAAATGCAGCGAATGTCCGAACCGCAGATGGTCGACGCCTTCATGCGCAGGAGCACTTCGCCGTGGCCCGGTTCGGGAACCGCGACTTCTTTTAATTCCACAGTGCTGTTGCCGGGTAAGTATGCGCCAATCATGATTTGATTTCTCCGTCGAGGTCCCACAGATCTTCCCAGGTTTGACCATCGCGCCAAAGGAACACCTGCCCCTTGATCAGCCGGCAGTTTTTGTCGATGCCGGCGATGGCGCGCATGTCGGCATCCGTCAGCGGTTCGCTCACCGTGCACGCCAGGTTGGCCAGATAATTGCGGCGCTTGGTGGAAAGCGGAATGGGCGTTTGCCCGCGCTGCACGGCCCACTTCACGCACACCACCGCGGGATGCACGCCGAGCCGCCTGGCAAGCGCGACAATCACCGGGTCGGCGATATCCACCGTATCTTCGGGCGTGCGATCGCGCTGGGGCCGCGCCGGCGAACCGATGGGGCAGTAGCCCACCGGCGCGATGCCGTTCTCGCGGACGAAGTCGAAGAGTTCCTGCTGCTGGAGATGCGGATGCAACTCCATTTCGTTGATGGCCGGCTTCACGCGGGCGTCGCGCAGCAGCAGTTTCAGCTTGGGAATGGTCATGTTCGAGGTGCCGATGTGCCGCACCAGCCCCAGGTCCACCAGCTTTTCCATTTGCCGCCACGTCTTCATGAAGTTTTCGTGGATGTACGGTTTGGAATCGGGGCNNNGCCACGTCTTCATGAAGTTTTCGTGGATGTACGGTTTGGAATCGGGGCTGCGCGACTCCACGCTGCATCCCGGCGGGTGAAAATTGGGGAAGGGCCAATGCACCAGGTACATGTCCAGATAGTCGAGCCGCAAATCTGCCAGGGACTTCCGGCACGAAGGGATCACGTCACCTTCGGCGTGCCTGTCATTCCATAACTTCGAGACAATCCACAATTCTTCGCACCGCAGACCGGCCGAAAACATCTCCTGCAGCGCCCCGCCGATGCGATCCTCGTTGCCGTACACCGAAGCGCAGTCCAGATGGCGATAGCCTACCGATATCGCGCCTTTGACGGCGGCGGCGATCTCATCGCCGGACACGTGGTCGGAGCCGAACGTGCCGAGCCCGATCGCGGGCATGACGGCGCCAGTATAAAGGATGCGTTTGGGAACGAGATTCGGATCGATGCCGTCCGGAGAGGGAATCATAGCTTCCCTTGTAGCACGCATTCGCAAGACGGAGCGAACGCGCGTCTGGTGGGGGAGGAAAATGGGAAGCTTTTGCGGCCCGGACGTTTGCGGCCGGTGCGAAGACGACAGACGACAAAAAAACGATCGTCTGTCCCACAGGGCAGCATCGCCGCAAACAAAACGTAGCCGGCGGCAGCGATTGACTGGGCGGGGAATAGAGGTAGGCTGAGCTGGTGACTCAAAAACGGCAGGTATCGTGGAGGGGGCAAACCGAGCCATGCACGAAGTTTCGCAAAAGCGGTGAAATTCGAGCCTGGCACGGTTTGTGGCGCAGCGGGGTCCTCTCCTCAACCATAGTTTTCCTCGCCGCCGCCGCGTTCGCCGCCGATCCCTATCGCGCGGTCGATCCCCTGGCCGTGCCGGTGGCCGGCGATGCATCGCAGGCCGTCATCGAACTCGCACGGCCCACGCACGTTCCGCTGGTGCGCTGCGATCTTGTGGGGGCGGAGTGGCCGCCGCTCTGGCGGGCGCGCGCGCTGGGCTCCGCGTCTGCCTGACCGAAGTCACCGCCTGGCTCGGCGGACAGATGACATCGCAGGGCGTCTCCGCTCTCGACGAGAACCGCTACATCGAAACCAGTGGCGCGACACGATCGTACCAGGAACTCCGCCGGCGCATTCGTGCCGCTTACGATTCCATTCAGAATCCCGGTAAGTGCTGGGTAAGCGCGCTCTGTTTTGAGCCCAAGGTGGGCGTCGCGGCGATACAGGAAATGCTGGCGCCGTTTCAAACATCGGGCGCCATTCGCGTGATGCTCCGGACGGTGGCGCTCGACGCCAATGCCGGTAAGGGCCGCATGGATAGCCTGCTGGTGTACAGCTTCGCCACCCGCCAGTTCACGCGATTGGCCGGTAGCGTCTTCATCGACGCTACCGAGCTCGGCGACCTGCTGCCGCTGGCGGGCGCGGGATTCCACGCCGGCGCCGATGCGCGCAGCGACACTGGCGAGCCCGAAGCGGAGGACGCAGCCGACCCCGCGGCCCTGCAGAGCTTCACGTATCCGTTCGTGCTGGCCTCCGGCGACGGAAATGGCGCGGCACCCACCAAGCCGCCGAACTACGATCGCAACAGCGGGCAATATCACTTCGTGGTGACCTACCCGGATGGCCACTCCCTGCTCTATGGCATGTTCCAAAGGCTGCCCAACACTCCGGGCTCCTTCTGGGCCTACCGCAGGGTGATCGCGGCCGATCAGTTTCCCGCCGGCCGGTTCCCTGCCGATCTCGCCATGATCAACTGGCCAGGCAACGATGTGTGCGACCCCGGCTATCTTTCGCGCGACCCGCTGACCGCCGCCCGCGCCATGCAGCACGGCAAACAAGTCTCGCTGGGCTTCGCCTGGTGGTTGTATCACGAAGCGCCCCAAGTGGAACTGCGCACGGACCTGCTGGGGACCGCCGATGGACTCTCGCAGTACCCCTACATACGTGAGGCGCGGCGTATGGCGGCGCTCGTTACCGTGCGCGAGCAGGACGTTGCCGCCCCGTGGCAGCCCGGCGCGCGCGGCCGCGCGTTCGACGATACCGCCGGCATCGGGCTGTACCCTATCGACATCCACGGCTGCTCCACGCGCAAGCCGCTACCCGCGTCGAAGCCGTACCAGATTCCGCTGGGCGCGCTCATTTCGCGAGACACGGCGAACCTGCTGGCGGGCGGGAAAAACGTGGGCACCACTCACGTCACCAACGGGGCATACCGTCTGCATCCCACCGAGTGGGCAATCGGCGAGGCCGCCGGCATGCTGGCCGCGCGCAGTGTGCGGCGCCATCGCGCGCCCGCGGAGATCTATCGTGACCACGCGGAACTGCGCGCCGTGCAGCGCGAACTCCTGCAGGCGGGACACCCCCTGGTGTGGTTCGACGATGTGACGCCGGAAACGCCGGGGTTCGCTGAGATCGAGTGGTGCACGCTGGAGGGCTGGATGCCGCCCGATGCCGATTCGCTCCACTTCCGCCCACACAAGCCGGCCTCACCGCTGCCGAAGCCGCCATCGCCGGAGATGCACCCAAGGAACCCATGACGCGCGCCGATTTGGCCAGGTGGCTGGTTGCGCGGCGCGCCAGGATGTAAACTGTCGTGTTGCAGGCAGGCGTTCTCACCTGCCAACCATGCCGCGCCAGGATCTCTCGCGGACGTTCTCTCTCGCGGATTTTGGAGGTAATGGATGGTCATCGCATCGCAGTTGCGTCCTGGAACGGCCGTCAAATACCAGGGAGCGAATTACAAAGTGGTCGCCGCGGAGTATCACCCCGGCCAGGGCCAGATGGGCGGATCCACCCATGCGCGCCTGCAGAATCTGGATACACACACGTTCTGGGAGCACAGTTTCCGCGCCGACCTCAAGCTCGAAGAGCTTCCGCTGGAGCGCCGCGGGCTGGAGTTCCTTTACGCCGACGCCGGCCGATGTTGTTTCATGGACCCGCTCACCTTCGACCAGATCGAGATCCCGAAAGACATGGTGGGGGCGCAA
>OKRF01000518.1:0-1738 GCA_900290315.1 Candidatus Sulfopaludibacter sp. SbA3
AGCGGATCGTCGTCGGGCAGTGCCGCGAGCGATACCGGCAGCAATACAATCGCTGAGACATCGGTAGTAGGGCTGATTGCCGATCTGGGAGCCCGCCCGCTGAAGGGTGCGGGATTCGCCTCCGGTCGAGTAGCCCTGGTCGATCCCACCGGCATGTTGGCCTCCGTGACTGGCGCGGATTCGGACTGCGTCCACGTGGATGGCTCCACAGGGCCCTGTGGCAGCACGGTGCCTTCGTTCGTCGATAGCGAGGCCGCTACCGGCATTGTGGATGGATCGAACACTGCCTTCGGCCTTTCCGCCGCTCCGGACCCCTCGTCCAGCCTGGCAGTCTACCGCAACGGCGTCTTGCAGACATCGGGCCAGGACTTTACCCTGACCGGCACGACCGTGCAGTTCGCCGCCGCGGCGACGCCCCAGCCTGGCGATACCCTGCTAGCCAGCTATCGGACGGCGGAGTCGGATCCCGGCACGCCTCAGCCCTTTTCCAGTCCGCAAGTGCTCTGTAGCGGCACCGGAACCAGCACCGCCAGCCTCACTTTGGCGAATATCGGCACCTGCACCATTCCGGGCGGACTGTTGCAGCCCGGCGACCGCGTGGAAGTCCGCTTCGATGCCGCCCACACAGGATCGGCCGGGGGCTTTTCGCTGGAAGTGGACTGGGGCAGCACCGTGCTGGTCCATCGCGATGCCGCCGCTCTGGATGTCCTGGTGACTGGCAGAGGCGACGCTTCGATGCTCGCCCCGGGAGCCCAATTGAGCGCCCAAAGCTGGGGCACCCTCCTGCCATTCACCGCCGCAGTGGCCACCGCCAGCGACTCCTACACCAATGGACTGACCATCTCATTTCAAGGCATGGTCACGCAAGCCACCGACAGCGTAGCGCTCAGCAACTTCACCGTAGTCCGCATCCCGTAGAAAACGGCCACGAACCGGCAACGAAAGCCGACCTCGCACAACTCGGAGAACAATTACGTTCCGAGTTCCAGCACGGCTTCGACGATCTCAAAGAGACCCTGCGCGATGTCCAGACGGAGATGTTAAGAGCTTTCTACAGCTTCGCCCAAAGCACGACGCCTAGGTGAAGGAAACCGAAATCGCCGACATCATGCTTAACCAGCGCCTCACCGCCGTGGAAGCGCGACTCCTGGAAGTGGAAAAGCGTCTGAATTTCCCCAATCAGCCACCGCAGTAATCACCCCACGTACCGCGTGTACAAACTCCGCGCCACCCCCAGATCGCTAGTTCCTTTCACGATCGCCCGGCCGTCCGGAAACACCGTCAGCTCATACGGCGGAATGAAGAAGCGCAAAGCATACACATTGGCGCGAACTTCTCCCAGCGGTCTCAGCCGAGCCTCCAGTTCCAGCAGATCGATGGGCCGCTCCCGATCGCGAATCTGCACCGCATTGCGGCCGCACAAACTCACCGGCGCCACCGCAGTCCGCTCCAGGTACGAAAACTCCCGCCGTCCGCAGGTTGGGCAATCGGGATCGCGCGGCGGCGACGCGATCTGCCGGATTCCGCCGTCCCACACGTCCACTGTGGTAATCCGTGGACGCACCAGGTCGCCGTGGCCGGACAGAATCTTCAATGCGTCGGCCACCTGCAGCGAGGCCACAGTGGAAACGATCACGTTCAAGACCCCGCCCGTCTCGCAAGTCGGTTGCACTCCGGCCGGCTGCTCCGGGTAAATACACCGCAGGCAAGCCGTTACCCCTGGGATCACCGGCATCAC
>OKRF01000518.1:1745-2445 GCA_900290315.1 Candidatus Sulfopaludibacter sp. SbA3
AAGCCGTTACCCCTGGGATCACCGGCATCACCAGGCCGTAACTGCCGACGGCTGCACCATAAATCCACGGGATTCCCCGGCTCACGGCGAAGTCGTTGATGAGGTAGCGCGTATCGAAGTTATCGGTGCCGTCCAGGATCAAATTGGCTTCGTTCAGCAATTCATCCACGTTGGCTGCGGTCAGGTCCGCCACTACGCCCTGAACCCGCACGCCGGAATTGATGGCGCCGATTCGCCGTTGCGCCGCCACAGCTTTGGGCAGACACGCGGCCGCATCCGATTCTTCGAACAGCCATTGCCGGTGCAGATTGCTGGGCTCGATGTAGTCGCGATCCACGATGGTCAGGCGGCCCACACCGGAGCGCGCCAGCGCCGCCGCGTGGAAACTACCCAGCGCTCCACAGCCGGCAATCGCTGCGTGAGCATGCAACAAAGCCTCCTGCCCCGCTTCTCCGATTCCCGGAAAGAGGATCTGCCGCGAATAGCGCTCGCGCTCGGCCGCGTTCATGGAAAGACTCATGGTAACAAAGTTGCTATGAATCACTTACGTTATTATGAGGATGGTGTGCCGGCTCCCTGCCTTCATTCCCCGCGTGCTGTTGCTGCTCGCTTTGATCGGGCCGCGGGTGTGCCAGGCGCAGTATCAACAATACGAAGGCAAGCCGGTCAAGAACATCCAGTTCAACCCTGTCAACCAGCC
>OKRF01000518.1:2455-10147 GCA_900290315.1 Candidatus Sulfopaludibacter sp. SbA3
CCGATATCCAGGTGGAAGCTGTCCCCTATGAAGACGGCGTCATCATTCGCTTCATCACTACCAATAGTTGGTTCGTCGGTTCGGTTTCCGTGACCGGGTCCATCTCCAATCCGCCTAACGTGGCGCAACTGGAGAACGCCACCCAGCTCAATTTGGGCGAGCCCTACACCCAGGCCAGGCTGGCGGCAGCCCAGGCTGGCCAACAAAGACTGCTAGAAGCCAACGGCCTCTATCAGCCCACGCTGCATCCGGTGTTCGATTGGGAAACCGGTAAGGCTTATCAGCAAGTGAATATTCGTTTCGAAGTGAACAGCGGGCCCCGTGCGCGGTTCACCACACCTGTGCTCTCGGGAGATACCAGGATGGATTCGCCCAACATTTTGCGCGCCACCAAATTCCGCCGCTGGATCATTCACACGTGGAAGCCCATGACGCAGACGCGCGTGCGCCAGGCGCTGGACGGCGTGCGGTCGCTCTACCAGAAGACCAACCACCTGGAAGCCAAGGTCTCACTGGAATCCATGAAATTCGATGCCGCGCAGAACCTCGCCGTCCCCACATTGCACATCGAGGCCGGGCCGCGCATCGAAGTCCACACCATCGGCGCTAAATTCTCCCAGGGCCAACTGCGCCGCTATATTCCCATCTTCGAGGAGCACGCGGTGGATCGCGATCTGCTCACCGAGGGAGCGCGCAATCTGCAGGACTACTTGGAGTCCGCCGGCTATTACGAAGCCGAAGTCCAGTTCAAAGAGCAGGGCGTAACCAACGACAGAGCGTCCATCGACTACCTGATCAACACCAGCACACGGCACAAACTTGTGTCCATCAAAATCAACGGGAATCGTTATTTCACGTCCGACATCATCACCGAGCGCATGTTTCTGCGGCCGGCCTCGATTCTGCAATTCCCGCATGGACGTTACAGCGAAAACCTGGTGGCTCGCGACGAAGACACCATCCGCAACCTGTATCAGTCGAACGGATTCCGCGACGTGGCTGTCACTCACCGTGTGCAAGATGATTACCAGGGCAAGATCGGTCAGATCGCCGTGTTCATCGATATCACGGAGGGGCCGCAGTATTTCATCGACAACCTGCAGGTGAGCGGCATCGAGACACTGGACAAGTCGCAGGTGCTCTCCGGTCTCAGTTCTTCCCAGGGCCAGCCCTTCAGCGAATTCAACGTGGCTGTGGACCGGGACGCCATTCTGGCAAGATACTTCGAAAGAGGCTTCCCCAATGCCACCTTCGAGTGGAGTTCCAAACCCGGGGCACAACCCAACCGCGTGGACCTCAGCTATGTGATTCACGAAGGCAAACAGCAGTTTGTGCGGCAGGTGATCTACACGGGAAACAAGGTCACCAAAGACCGCGTGATCAACCGCGTCCTGGAGTTGAATCCGGGCGACCCGCTCTCTCCCGCCGCCATCACCGAAACACAGAGGCGCCTCTACGATCTGGGGGTATTCGCGAAGGTCGACGCGGCCATTCAGGATCCCGACGGCGAGACCGACCGCAAGTACGTGCTCTATGACCTGGACGAAGCGCATCGCTGGTCCACGGCATTCGGCGCCGGCGCAGAGATCACGCGCATTGGCGGGTGCAGCACCTGCCTGGACGCCCCGGCGGGGGCCACCGGCTTTTCCCCCCGCGTTTCGGTGGACGTCTCGCGCAACAACTTATGGGGCGTGGGCCACAGTCTCAGCCTGCGCACGCGCGCATCCACGCTGGAGCAGCAGGCTGTGCTCACTTACACATGGCCGCGCTTCGCTAACGACGAAAACCTGAGCTTTTCCATCAGCGGCCTGTACGATAACTCGCTCGACGTGCGCACCTTTAACTCCCGGCGTCTGGAAGGCTCCCTGCAACTCTCGCAGCGTGTGACTAAGGCCACCACGTTGTTCTACCGCTACGCGTATCGCCGCGTGGGCATCGACGAGGCGACGCTCAAGATCTCACCGTTTCTGATTCCTTTACTATCGCAGCCGGTTCGGCTCGGCGAACTCTCCATCAGCATGATTCAGGATCATCGCGACGATCCCGTTGAGCCGCATCGCGGCTATTACAACACCGTCGATCTCGGGCTGGCCGAGCACATCTTCGGGTCGGAACGTAATTTCTTACACTTCCTGGGCCGCAATGCCAGCTATTATCAGATCACCAGGCGGCTGGTGCTAGCGCGCAGCACGCAGTTTGGCGACGTCCACCCGTTTAACTACAGCGGCAATCCGCTGGACGCCATCCCGCTGGCGGAGCGGTTTTTCGGCGGCGGCGGCACGTCGCATCGCGGCTTCGCCGAAAATCAGGCCGGCCCCCGCGATACCGAAACGGGATTTCCCATCGGCGGCACGGTGCAGTTTTTCAACCAGACCGAAATACGCTTCCCCCTCATCGGCGAAAACATCGGAGGCGTTCTGTTTCACGACATGGGCAACACTTACTCCAGCCTGGATGCTTTCTCTTTTCGGGTGAAACAGCACGACTTGCAGGACTTCGATTACATGGTGCACGCGGTGGGTTTCGGCGTACGCTACCGTACGCCCATTGGTCCGGTGCGCCTGGATCTGGCTTACAGTCTGAATCCTCCGCGTTTTTTCGGCTGGAATGGAACGGAGCAGGATCTGATCAATGCGGGAGTCAACCCCTGCGCGAACGGCAACACCCAGTGCACGGTGACGAACTCCGGCCATTTTCAGTTCTTCTTTTCTATAGGACAAACGTTTTGACACACACTTCTATATGGCGACGTGCGCCGGCGGCCGCCCTGACCGTCATGATCGCCTCGCCACTGTGTGCCGTCATCATCGATCGCATCGCCGTCTCGGTAGGCAATCGCGTCATCACTACCAGCGACCTGGACCGCGAGATCCGTGTGACCGCCTTTCTGAACGGCGTCAAGCCCGATTTCTCCGCTGCCGGCAAGCGCACCACAATCGACCGCATGGTGGAGCAGAAGTTGATCCGCAACGAACTGGAGAGCGCCCGCTATCCCACTCCCGCAGCTTCCGAAGTGGAACCGGAACTGGCGGAGTTCCAAAAGAAGTTCTTCGCGGACGATGCCGCGTTCCAACAGACGCTGGCCGCCACAGGCATCACCGAACAGGACGTGAAGGACGAACTCTTGTGGCAGCGCACCCTGCTCCTGTTCATCGACGTGCGCTTTCGGCCCGGCGTTCAGGTGACCGATCAGGAGATCCAGGATTACTTCGCTAAGACCGTGACGCCGGCGGCGCGTCTGGCCCACCCCGGTGCAACCGCCAAGCTGGAAGACTATCGCGATCAGATCGAGCAGACCCTCATCGGCCAGAAGGTGGATCAGGAAATGGATCGCTGGCTGCAGGCCGCCCGCAAACGCACCGAGGTTGTGTATCACCAGGAGGCCATCCAATGAGCCGCCGGCGCAAGGTCTGGACCGTGTTGGCCACTCTTGCCGGACTCGTTCTGGTTCTTTCGTTGGCCCTCGTGGTCACACTGCGGAGCTCCTGGTTCTATAACAAGGTGAGAGCAAGGATCGTCGCCGAAATCGAAAAGGCCACCGGTGGCCGCGCCGAGTTGGGCTCCTTCCGCTTCGATTGGAAACAAATGCGGGCCGAAGCCGGCGGGCTGGTGGTACACGGCAGAGAACCCGCCGATAGACCACCGCTGCTGCGCGCTTCGTCAGTGGCTGTCGGCCTGCGATTGGTATCGCTGCTCAAGCGCGATGTGGACGTGCAGTACCTTGATGTAACGGAGCCGCGCGTCTACCTGATCGTGAATCCCGATGGCAGCACCAATCTGCCGGAGCCGCAGACTCCCAAGAACCCCGCCTCGCGGCCGCTCGATCCCCTGCTCAAACTGGCGGCGGGCCGATTCCAACTGCGCCGGGGCCTGTTCGAAGTGGAAGCGCGCGGCCGCACCCCGTTCGATGCGCGCGGCCAGAATCTGGAACTGGCGCTGTTCTTCGATGGCGCCGGCCCGCAGTATCGCGGCACGCTCTCCATGCGACCGCTGGAAGTGCAGGCGCCCGGCCTGGCAGCCACGCCGCTGGATGTCACCCTGGCGCTTGCCGTTGCCAGGAATCATATCGGCATCACCCAGGCCAACATCACCACCGGACACTCCACGCTCCAGTTCACCGGCGCGCTTGACGATCTACAATCGCCGCATGGAACCATCCGCTACCAGGTGCAGGCAGCGGTCGGCGACGTGGCGCGGGCGCTGGGAATCAAGCTGCTGGAACGCGGCGGCGTGCAATCGCAAGGCACCCTGAATTGGAAGGGCGGAGCGGACTACGCCGTTGCCGGAGACCTGCATGCCTCCGGCGTCGAGTATCTGGGCGCTTACGTGCAACTCCGCAACTCGCGCGCCGAAGGCACTCTTGCGGCAGACCCGCAAAAGGTCGAACTGCGAGGCCTGCGCTTTGCCACCAGCGTGAGCGGCGCGGGCCGGTGCCAGGGCACAGTCTGGCCGTGCCCCACGCAACTGGCGGGGAGCATCGCCATGGCCGAAGTGCACGGCGGCGATCTGGAACTACGCGAGCTCGCCGTGGACCTGCTGGGCGGCGTCTTCCGCGGTAACGCCCGCCTGGGCAACCTGGAACGCTTCGACGTGACCGGCGAAGTGAGCGGGTTGGATGCGCGGCGCGCCGTGGCTGTGTACAGCACAGCGCCGCTGCCCTGGGACGGGCTGGTTTCGGGCCGGACGCATGTGGAGGGACTGCTGCTGCGGACAAACGAATTGCGGGCCAGCGTCGATCTCAGTATGACGCCGGCCGCCGAAGGGCCGCCGGTCCACGGACAAATCACCGCCACCTACGATACGCGTGGCGGCCGGATCGCAGTGGGCCGCTCCACCCTGGTGCTGCCTTCATCGCGTGCGGAAATGTCCGGCGTGGTGGGCGAACGCCTGTCGGTGCACTTGGAGACGCGCGATCTCAACGACTTTCTACCCCTCCTCGGGCAAAGCGCCTCGACCCTGCCCGTGAAGCTGCAGAACGGCTCCGCCGCCTTCGATGGCACCGTCACCGGCAGCCTGGAACATCCCCGCGTGACCGGCCATCTCACTGCTGCCAATGCCGTCTACAGCGGCCAGAACGTCGATTCCCTGCAGGCGGACATGGACGCAGTGGAGGACAGCCTCCGGGTGCAGAACGCGTCCCTGGCGCACGGCACGCTGCGCGGGCAGTTCCAAATCGCCGTGGCCCTGCACAACTGGAAACCGGATCCGACCAGTCTTATCGATGGCTCCGGCTCCGTTCGCAACACCGGGGTTAAGGAGATGGCCGCGATGATCACTGCCAAACCGATTCCGGCTTCCGGCACGTTGAGTGCAACCGCGCAGGTCAACGGCACAATTGGCGATCCGCTGGTGGCCGCCGATCTCGAAGTCACCAGGGGCGAGTTGCAAGGCGAGCCGTTCGATCGCTTCACCGGCCATGTGCGGTACAGCGGGCGGCAATTGGAACTGACCGCCGGACAGCTTGCCGCCGGCCTTAAGACGGCGCATCTGGCCGCGACTTTCGATCACGCCACGAATGTGCTGAATGCCGGCCACCTGCGTTTCGATGTAAGCACCAACGCCATGCCGGTGGACCAGATCCGCACCATCGTTGCCGAACGCCCCAGCGCGAAAGGAGTCCTCCAGGTGACCGCCTCCGGATCGGTGGATCTGGCACCGGCGCGCAACGGCGAGCTCGGGGTGCGCGTGATGGACCTGCACGGCGATTTCTCCGGGCACGGCCTGGAACTCAGCGGGCAACCCCTGGGTGATCCGCATCTGACGGTGAACTCGCAAGGGCAGGAACTGCACGCCCACCTGGAGTCCGCGTTCGCCAACTCCATCATCCGGGGGGATGGCTCCTGGCGCTTGGAAGGCGACTATCCCGGCAGCGCCACAGTCACGTTTTCCCGCGTCGATTTCGCCGTGCTGAACGGCTGGTTGCGGCCAGCGAATCCCACCGAATCTCTGCCCGTCGCCGGCTTCGCTGAGGGTCAGGTCCGGGTGGATGGCCCTCTGCTCAGACCTCAGGACTGCCACGCCGAATTGCGCATCCCCAACCTCGAATTCACGGAGAATGCCGCCGTCCCGCGGCCCGCTGGAGCGCAGCCCGCCGTTACGCTCCGCAACTCCGGACCGATCGTGGCGAGCATGGTCAACTCCGTGGTCACCGTAACCAGCGCCCATCTGGTGGGCCACGATACCGATCTCTCGGTCACGGGCAAGGCCTCCCTGCAAGATAGGAGTCCACTCGACCTGCGCGTCAACGGCCGGGTGGATCTGGCCATCGTGCGGGAGATCAATCGCGACTTCACCTCCTCAGGGACAGTGTCGGCCGATGCCTCCATCCGCGGCACTTTCACCTCTCCGCAAATCAGCGGGCGCGTGGCATTTCAGAACGCCGCCTTCCAGGTCAGCGACCTGCCCAACGGCATCTCCAAAGCCAACGGCGTCATTCTGTTCAGTGGAGATCGCGCCACCATTCAGAATTTCAGCGGCGAAACCGGCGGCGGCAATATCGCTCTTTCGGGGTTTGCGGCTTATGGCGGCGGCCAATTGATCTTCCGGATTCATGCGCTGGTCGATGCCGTGCGCATCCGCTACCCGGAAGGCGTGAGCACCGTCGCGAACGCCGCCCTGAACTTCACCGGCACCAGCGATCGAAGTATGCTTTCCGGCAGCGTCACCGTGCTGCGCACGGGCTTCAACCCGCAATCCGACTTCAGTTCCATTATCGCCGCCTCCGCCGAACCCGTGCGCACTCCCTCGGCCCGTTCGGGAATTCTGGGCGGAATGAACTTCGATATTCAGATTCAGACTGCGCCCGACATTCAGGTGCAGAGCACGCTCACGCAAGACATCGGCGTGGAGGCAAACCTGCGGCTGAGAGGTACCTTCAGTAATCCGGCGGTCCTTGGCCGCATCAACATCACGCAGGGCCAACTCATATTCTTCGGAACCAAGTACTCCATCAATCAAGGCTCCATCGCTTTCTACAATCCCATCCGCGTCGAGCCCGTGCTGGATGTTGACCTGGAAACCAAGGCGCGCGGCGTCGATGTCACCCTGACTGTCTCCGGGCCCTTGGGAAAACTGAACCTCACGCCGCGCAGCGATCCGCCCCTGCAGTTCAACGAAATTGTCGCGCTGCTGGCCACCGGACGGACCCCAACTGGCGATCCTACCATGCTGGCGCAGCAGGCTACATCGCCGCAATCGTGGCAGCAGATGGGCGCTTCGGCGCTGCTGGGTCAGGCCATCGCCAGCCCTGTGACCGGGCGATTGCAGCGCTTCTTCGGCGTGAGCCGTCTGCGCATCGACCCCACCTTGCCCGGCGTGGAGAACAACCCGCAGGCGCGCCTCACCCTGGAGCAGCAGGTGACGCCAGACATCACCTTCACCTACATCACCAACGTCACCAACAGCAACCCGCAGGTAATCCGCGTGGAGTGGGCCTTCGCCAAGCAATGGAGCGTGGTGGCCCTGCGCGAAGAGAACGGAATGTTCGGCATCGACTTCTTCTTTAAAAAGAGGTTCTAGACGCATGGCAAGTCACTGGAAGATTTATACGCGATAACTCCAGAGTTAACGTTTGCTCCTGCTGTGCGGATGATATATTCTTCCCGGAATTAGTTGGCGCTTCAGCTCGAAATTTTGGGGCACCAAACCCAGGCAAATAACAATCATCAGTTAAAATGGAGACTAAGTTTATGT
>OKRF01000427.1:0-160 GCA_900290315.1 Candidatus Sulfopaludibacter sp. SbA3
CAGGCTCGAAATTCGCCGCCTTTTGGCGAATCTTCGTGCCTGGCTCGAATTTGCCCCTTCGCGAAAGCCCGAGGCGTTCCCCCATTTTCATACCCATCGTTGCCCGCGCGCGGGCACCCCAACAGGCTCGAAATTCGCCGCCTTTTGGCGAATCTTCGTG
>OKRF01000427.1:170-8635 GCA_900290315.1 Candidatus Sulfopaludibacter sp. SbA3
TGTCCCACAGCTCATTTGTGCGCTGTCCGCTCCACCGCCTCCATCAAGCGCAGCGTATTCCCCCCATAGATCTTCCGGATTTCCGCCGCCGTATACCCCTCCTGCAGCAGCGCCCGCGTGAGATTGGGCCATTTGTCCACGCTATCCAGATCCACCGGCGCGCAGTCGATCCCGTCGAAATCGCTCCCCAGCCCGACCGCGTCCACGCCAGCCAGGGCCACCACGTGATCGATATGCTTCACCACGTCGGCCAGGGTGGCGCGGGGACCATTCGCGGTACCCACGGCCTCGCGCGCCTCCCGCATGGCTCGCTGGATCCCGTCCGGCTCGCCCGCGTACTTCTTCATCAGCTCATCGCGAATCGGCACCATCTTCGCATTGGCCGCCTCATCTGCCCTGAAAACGTCCGCGTTTAGAAAATCGCAAGCAAAATTAATCTGGACCACGCCGCCTTTTTTCGCCAGCGCCTGAATCATCTCGTCCGTCATGTTGCGCGGGGCGGGGGAGAGGGCGCGGCAGGAAGAGTGCGACGCGAAAATGGGCGCCTGGCTGGTCTCCACCGCATCGAAAAACGTTTTGTCGGAAACGTGCGAGATGTCGACGATCATCCCGAGCCGATTCATCTCGTGCACGATCTCTTTGCCCAGAGGCGAAAGACCGTTGTTGGGCTTGTTGGCGTCGCCCGAAGAGTCCGCCCAGTGATTACTGTTCGTGTGCGTTAAGGTCATGTAGCGGATACCCAGCTCGTAGTAGTCGCGCAGAATCCGCGGACTGTCTTCAATGGCGTGGCCGCCTTCGATGCCCATCAGCGCCGCGATCTTGTGCATCTTGTGCGCGCGCCGGATGTCGGCGGCCGTCGTAGCGAACATGAAATCGTTGGGGTACCGCGCCACGATATCGTGCTTGACGGTATCGATCATGTCCAGTGTGCGGTNNACGTAGCTGGCAGCCACGTAGACAGCGAAGAACTGCCCGCCCATGCCGCCCTTCTTCATGCGCGGCAGGTCGGTGTGATGATCGGTATTCGGCTTACCGATGTCAAGCCCGGCCACTGTCGCGCTGGTGACGTCGTTATGTGTATCGATCAGGATGGCGGAGTTGTGCACTCGCATGACTTCGGCGTCGCTGACGGTGCGCTTCAGGCGCCCTGGAGGCTGTGCGGACAGGCCGGTGGTCAACGCACACACAAGAAAAACTCGCAGAATGGAGATCATTTCGCCGGGAGTATAGCACGTGCGGGCGGCAGAAAGAGCAGAAAATGGCCGAGCGTGACAGGCGGTCCGATCCGGCTGTACATCGCGATCCTGCGCGCTACTCCTTCGCAATCCGGGCAGAACACCGCACACGGCGTGGGCTGGCCGGGCGCAGCGTACCGCGCCGACGCATTTTCGACGCCGGTATGCACGAACCGTACCCCGGGATTGCGTTCACGCAGCAGCGCTTGGAACGGGTATTCGAGCTGATTCTGGCCGATGTCGATACCCACCAGATCACACCCCGAGCGCGCCGTGAGATCCACCGAGGGCATGTACGATGCGCGATTATCCCATTGCACCATATCGCGGAAATAGTTGTCCTCGCGCGAAGTCACGAACAGCGATTGCGGGCCCTTCAGGGGACGCGTCCAGTTCTGCAGAAGCGGCAGCCGCGCGCTGCTCACCAAAAACAGGCAAACCGCAATGGCCAGGATGGACGGCCGCAGCGCCTCCAGGAAAGCGGCGGCCAGCGGCGCGGCCAGCACGAACAGCGGCAGTTCCAGCCGCACCATGTACTCCTGCCATTTCAGATAGAAGCAGAACAGCAGGAATGCCGTGAGCAGCCCGGATCCGTAGAGAATCCAAGCGCGCCTGCGCGTCACAAGCAAAAACAGCGCCGCGATCGCCAGCAACACCAGGTGCCATCGATTGTTGGCATTGGCCTCATGATTCGCATTCTGCGGAGGAGTGAAACGTGTGTACGGCCACGTCGTATCGGGGTCATCGGGATTGATGCCGAGTGCCCGGTCCAGCGCCACCGCCGCATGGAAGACCCCTCGATTCCAACTCGCCCAACGGCCGCCCAGTTGCTCGGAAGTGTGCCGGATCGCATTCGATACCATGGACTTCACGCCAGGATGCTCGTTCCGCCACCGGTAAACTCCATCCCCGTGCGCCGAATCGTAGCCCAAAGGCGAGCCGCTGAGTTGCACATTTCGGACGTACTGCGGAGTGTTGACTAGCAGAGCGCCCGCGGCCATCCAGGCAAGCCACCGCACACGCAACGGGGTGCGCCGAACAAGAAAAAGGGCGCCCAGCAGCGGTGGAGCGAACAGGTACGCGGTGGCCTTCGTCGCCAGCGCGAGCCCCACTGAGAGACCAGTGAGCGGAGCGTTGTCACGAGCCGCAAAGTAAACCGCGCAGACCAGCCACAGCGCCAGCATCCAGTCATTCTTTGCGCCGGACGCCTGCAGAATTCCGTTTGGCAGTGTCGCGCAGAACAGCGCCGCGAACGCCTGCCCCCTGGTGCCCAGCCCTAACGCCCCCGCGATAGACGACACTCCAACGATCGCGGCCACGAAGGCAGCACAGGTAACCAGGTTGACGAAATGGTCGCCGCCGCTGAGCAGATACGAGTGCAGCGCGAAGTACTCCATCAGCGGCGCCAAGCTGATCTGATTGAAATACGGAGTCGGAAAAAAGGCCACGCTCCCCGCCTGAGCCCAATAGACGACCCGCGGCATGTGATACGCCATGGCATCCGCCGAGTTCGGCGGACTCACCCAGGCCGTAACCGCAACGANNNNGATACGCCATGGCATCCGCCGAGTTCGGCGGACTCACCCAGGCCGTAACCGCAACGATCCCCACAATCACCACAATCGCAACCGCGATCGCCCCTTCCACCGGCCGAATCGCGAAGCGGTGAATCTTAGGACGAGCCAGCAGTACAATTACGACCAACCAGGCGACAATCAAGGGCCCCCGCCGCAGCAAGTGAAAGGGACTTAGTAATTCCGTGATCAGCGCCGTGGCCACGCCACAAGCCACGCACCCGTGAAGAAACAGGTCTCGCAAGCTTTATGTTACCTGCAAACCCCGGTGATCCGCCCCGAGGGTCCGCCCCACTCAGCGAGCAGTTGGGAGCGATTGACTACCGCCCCTCGATCGCCCGAATCGCCGTGTCCGCCGCGCGCGCCAGACTGATCGGGGGCATAAACCCGAACCCGCGATTGCGCTGCGCCAGGTTCTCCTGCCCCGACGCCGCAATCTTCCGCAGCGCTGGCAGATCGCTCCGGTCCCCGTACGCCCCAATCACCCGCATGGCGTACAGTTTGTCCGGCACCTGCGGGCTGTTGAGTAACTCGCGGGCCACCTTCAAAGCGCCTGCCGCGTCCATGTCCGCCAGCCGGTCGATCGCCATATCGCCCACCATCCCGCCCTTGCTCGCCAGTGCGGCCAGGTAGGGAATCACCGCCGCGTCGCGATACTGGCTCAGGCCGGCGAGCGCGTTAGTCGCCACCAACAGGTTCTCATCCTGTGCGGCCCGGCTGAGCGGCTCCAGCATATCGCGATCCTGGAAGCTCCCCAGTTCGCGCGCCGCCGCGGCCCGAACTTGCTCGTGCGGGCTGGTTAGCGCCTCTTTGAGAGCCGCCGCGGCCCCGGCCAGACGCAAATTCTGAACGGCGCAACTCAGCAGATCGGGATCTTCGATCGCGCGCGTCATCGCCGCGATCGTGTCTGCGTCTTTGGCGCCGCGCAATTCGAAGCAGGCGCCCGCCCGCTGGGTCGCGCCCAACTTGGCGTCAAACAGCCTTTCCAGCGGCGCCTGATCGGCCGCGAAGGCAAGAACGGGAGCGAGAAACAAAATCGATGTCTTCATTTGGAGGCCCTCTGTAAGGCTTGCGAAATCGCTACGGCGTGCTTGTGGAACAAAGGTTCCGGCGTCTTTAAAGCCATCGCCTTTTCCATGTACTGCTGCGCTTCGGCGTACTGCCGATTCTTGTAGAGCGCCCAGGCCAGCGCGTCATAACTATAAATGTCGCGGCGGAATTCGAGCTCGCCTTTTGCCAGTTCGAGCGCCCGATCCAGCTTGATATCGTGGTCGGCGAACGCGAACACCAGGTTGCGATTGGCCGTCTCGCCGGTGGCCCGCGATACGCGGTCGATGGCGTCCAGCAAGTCCATCTGCTTCTGCGCCAGCGCCGTCTGCCCGGTCTTCCGGTACAGGTCGAAAAGGGCCGCGGCATAGTCCGGAAGCGGCGTGATTTCCTGGGCCCGCCTGTAGTTTTCGATGGCGCCCTTCACAGCCCGGCATAGGCGGGATGATATCCGCGGAACGTCCGCAGCGCATTGGTGAAAGACTGCGCCGCCTCCTTGGATTGGCCGGCTTTGAAATAGATGTTCCCTAGATCCACCATGCACCACGCCACATTTTCCGGTGAACTGCTGCCCGCTTCGATCGCTTTCTTCATGATGTCGATCGCCCCGGGAACGTCGTTGAACAGAAAGTGAAAGTGCGACGCGCGATTGTAACTGGCCAGGTCGGGACGCAGCGTCACCATCTTCTGATACGCCTCCGCTGCGTCGTTATACTCGCCCATCTCCGTGAGAGCGTCACCCAGAGTGCCCCAGTTCCAAGGGTCGGCTGCATCCATCTTGATGAGCCGGCGCGAACTTTCCGCCGCCTTGGCGAACAGGTGCCGCTCCAATTGCGTCTCGATCAGCAGCCGCCGCGCTTCATAATGATTCGCATCCGCGGAAATGACATTGTCCAGAATGCTGGCCGCGCGCTCCAGATAAGAGTAGTCGGTGGTCTCCCGCGTTTTCTGAATATAAGCCCCAGCCAGCAGCACCTGATAATGCAGATCGTCACCCTTGGTCTTCACCATCAGGCTGTACATCGCGATCCGCTCATCGGTGCTCATCCCGGAAACATGCTCGGCCAACGACCGGTCGGAAAGAGCCCCAAGAATCCTGTCGGCATCAGAAGACTGCGCCATAGCCAAACTGGCGAAAAGAACCGTCGATATGAGAGTTTTCATGAAATCCTCCAGATCTCATTTCACCGCGGAGGCGCTGAGGCGCGGAGGAAGACGCGGAGAAAGGCCAACACAGGCTTCCTCCGCGCTTTTCTCCGCGCCTCCGCGCCTCCGCGGTGCGCTTGAATCCTGCTACTGACCCGTAACCATACCCTTCCCGTTCGTACCGTTTTCCTGACTATGCAGGTACCCCGCATGCGGCGGAGCATGGAACGGGAAATGATCCAGCGTGGGGACGTCGTTCTCGTTCACGCCGTCGCCCAAAGCCGGCACGTTGCTGAAGCCCGGAACCAGTACCCCGGCCAGCGCGCGCAGTCCGATATCGACTACGTCGTCGTTGGGACGCCGTCCGCCGAAGGGCCAACCGGCGTTGTCGCCTCCCAGCGGCCCCAGCCGGCTCTGCTTGGCGAGCGGTGTGGGCGGAATGGTGAGATCGATCCTTGTAATGTCTGGGACGTAGACGCCTAACAGGTCGCTGCGTGGCGTCGGCGGCACGGTCAGGCCGTAAACGCCGTTTAGAATGCCCGATACGAAGAACGGCGCACCGATGTACTGCGCAAATTGGGCATCGTTAGCGGGCTCGCTGCGGTTCCAGTAGTCCTTCATCGGAAGCGGAATCAGAGCTTCCACGGTCAGCGGATTGCCCACCCGATCCACCTGGACGAACTGTCCAAAGTACACCGGGTCGCTCGGGCTGGGCCGCACCGTAACGAGTTGGCGCAGCGTAGAAGCCCACGCGCCGATTTTCGCCGTGGAGCTCTTGGGGTCAGTCGGTACGCTGCCGTCGGACGTCAGGGCGGAAATGGGAACTTCGATGGCGATCAGGCTGATGTTGTAACCCGCGAATCCATCCACCGCGTTGGGGTAGGTGTTGCCCGTGCCGCCGTCCACTCCGCTGGTGAGCACCGGAGCGGGCGTGCGAAAGTTCAGCGTGTCGAAGGTGGCGCCGCTATCGAAATAGAAGGCGTCGTCCCGCGGACCCGCGAAGATCCGCCAGCCGTTCTTCAGCGTGAATACCGAAGGCTGTCCCAGCGTGGCCTCATAGCCCGGAGTCGATTTCGGACCCAGGTTCGGCGGCGCCACCGAAAGCGGATGGCCGTTGGCGTCCGTGGTGATGTAAGTGGCCTGTCCCGTGTTCACGTTGCGGATGATCACCGTGTATGTCTGGTACAGGAAGATCCCCGGGTCATCGATGCCCTTGATGGTCCCGAAATACGAAACGAAGGTCGGATTGGGCCGAAGCTGCGTTGTGAACTGCACGTCGACGATCAGATCCGGCCGCCCGTCCAAACCACGCTGGTTGTTGATGTTGAAGCGATAGAGCACACTGTCCGAGAACTTGTAGTAGCTCGGACCGTTGTCGGGATTTTGGAAGCCCTGGACGCTCATACTCATGACCACGTTATTGCTTTTGCCGCTTTCGTAGCTGCGAAAGATATAGAAGTCGTTGAGGTTGGCTGTCTGGTCTTCCAGCAACAATGGGCCGTTGCGGTGGCTGGCGGCGAATGCGCAGCTACCCAGCAGAAGCACCGCTGCGCCCAGCCTGTTAACGTTTGATCTCATTTCCTCTCCTTTAAGTGGTGGTCGCGAAGCGCGCGACACCGGGTATACGAGTGGAGGGATGAAATGGATTTACCGTGGGACAGACGATCGTTTTTNNCCCTCGGCCCCTGGCCCGGTTTTTCGACCTGTCTTCTTCGCCTTATGCCAGGCCCTTCCTCGCCACAATGATGTGCTGCGTCAAAATCAGAGGCCAGAGCGTCTTCTGTTCCAGAATCTCCCCCCGCTCCGCGACCGCCGCAAGCACTTCCGAGGGCATCAGCGGCCGCTCATCGGGGAATTTCCACATGCGGACCGCCCCGATCGCCGCCCGGGCAGCCCGGTACAGCAGCGTGGGCGTCGGAAAAGTGATGATCGCCACGCCGCCGGATCGCAGAATATCGAAATGGGCCAGCACCGCCCTTCGTGTCTCAGCGGGATCAAAGTGCTCTACCAATCCAACACTAAACACCAGGTCCGCCTCGAGATCCATTGCAAGATGAAGCACGCTCTGTTCGTGCAGACGCACCTGCTGCCACGCCCTTTTCTCAAGCAGGGAAAGTCCGTACCGATTGGTGTCGATCACGTCATAGGACCGAGGACGAATCCGGGAGAGGATGGCATCCATGAAACAACTGTTAGCTCCGCCAATTTCGACAACCGAGGGCGCTCGACAGACATAGCGGCGCATCGCATCCAGAAGCACCGCCGTCGAATACCGCCGGGTCAGCTTCGCCGTGAACGGAACGCTGGTGTAGTAGCGGTCCCAATCCGTGGCCTGCTTTGCAGGTTCCCGCTTCGTCCGGGTAAACACAAAATCTCTTTGAATCGCAAAATTGGCGATGAACAGCAGCCCCTCCGCGATCAGCTTCGCGGGCACCGTGCTTACGCCCATCCGAAAATGCAGAAACTGAATGAGTATGTAGGAGACAAGGCCATTACAAACTACCAGCGAAACGTACTTAGGAAAGACAATCGCATGTTTCTGCTGCGACTGGAAAACCACGCTCCGCGCTCCCAGGTAATTGAATATCATCGCCACCAAACGGCCCGTGATCTGCGATTCGCCAATACTCGCAGTCGCTGCGTACAGGAACGCGAAAACCACGTTATCTAATACTGCGGTGAGTAGCGACAAAACGCTGAAGCGCAGCAGCAGGAAGTATATTCGCATCGAATCGGAAATGGGATGGAAATGGGAGCCCCGGTTGTCGTTGACGTAGATGGTCCGGATGGGAACCTCAACTACCGGACAGCCCTGATGTTTGCAGGCCATGAGCATATCCAGCTCAAACTCATATCCCGACGTGGGCACGCGCAGCAGGTGGGGAATCAAGGATGACGGAACGCCGCGAAGTCCCGTTTGGGTATCCGAAAGGTTTTGCCCCACCATCAGACGCATCAGAGCGCGAGTGACGTTGTTGCCCACCCGGCTTTTCCAGGGCACCGCCCGGTCGAATGTGCGCACCCCGATGATGAGCGCGCCGGCATTCTCACGCAGTCCGGCCGCGACACTCAGAATGTCGCCGGAACAATGCTGCCCATCGGCATCGGCGGTCACCACGCCCAGGCACTTGGGAAAATGGACGAGCGCATGGTTCATCCCCGTTTTCAACGCCGCTCCTTTTCCAAGGTTGACGGCGTGATGCAGAACGTGGACACCGCTGCGGCCGGCAATCGCGTGGAAGCAGCCGTCGAACTCCGGCCCGCTGCCATCGTTCACCACAATGATCGCTTCCACGCCGCGCTGGAGCAACTCGGAAACCAGGGCCACCAGAGCCGCACCGGGCTTGTATGCCGGAATCAGAACGGGTACGTCACTCACAATCCCGTATTCTCCCACGTAGGACAGACGATCGTTTTTTGTCGTCTGTTGGGATGGGCGTTCCGCCCGCGAAACTTCATGAAA
>OKRF01000427.1:8645-12343 GCA_900290315.1 Candidatus Sulfopaludibacter sp. SbA3
CGCCGTTGCACAGCCCCGGCCCCTGACCCCCGGCCCCTGGCCCCTGTTTTTCGACCCTGTCAAACCCGCTTCGCGGCAGCCCCCAGTCCCCAAGCATGTAAATCCTCGCGCCCCGCATCATTCGTCCGCGCCAAATGCGATACTCTCTTAAAACGGCATGGTCCCTACTACTACAATGCGCCGGGCCCAGATGGCGGCCCGCTTAGGCGAATCCAGGCTGGAAGCCCTGCTGGAATCCGCGGAACTCCTGCATGCGTCTCTGCGCGTCGATGACCTGCTGCGGCACCTGATGCGCACCGTCATGGGCCGCCTGCTGGTAGGCCGCGCCGTCATCGCCATCCGTAAGAATGGCGAGATGCGCGTCGCCCTGGTGCGCGGCATTCCCTCCCTGGCGGTCGACCAGCCCTTCGTCGAAGAAGAAGCCCGCCAGGCAGGCATCGAGCGCATCCTGCCCATCGGCGATACCGCCGCTCCGGCCGGCCTGCTCGGCATCGGCAAACCCATGCGCGGCGATCTGGACGACGAAGAGCACGACTTCTTCCGCGCCCTTCTGGGCCTCGCTGCCAGCGGCATCCAGAACGCCCAGTCGCACGACGAAGCCGTGCGCCTCAACCAGTCGCTCGATCAGAAGATTCAGGAACTGCGCGCCCTTCTCGAAATGGTGCGCGGCCTTGCCGCGAACCTGGAGCCGGACGGCATCGCCCAATTGCTGGCACTCACCCTCGCTGGACGCTGGGCCCTGCGCAAATATGCCGTGGCCGCCTGGCGCGACGGGCACCCTGTGACCCTCCGGCAGCGAGGGCTCGACCTGGCGCAATTGCTCGCCGCCAAGGAGCTTCTTCGCGACCTGCCTGACGCGCACCGCCTCAATGGCGAACTTCACGGACTCCCGCACGGCTCCGTGCTTTTTCCCATGCGCTCGGGCACCAATGTCAGCGGCGTGGTGGTCTGCGGGCCGCGCGGGGCGGAGGCGGGCTTCTCGGAAAGTGACCTGGATTTCGGCGCTGGCCTGGTGGCCCAGGCCGCCGTAGCCTTCAACAACGCCTGGTATTTTCGCGAGACCCTGGTCAAGCAGCAAATGGAAAAGGAACTGGCCATGGCCGCGGCCATCCAGCAGATGCTGTTCCCGGCATCGCTCCCTGAGTTGCACCAGACCGGCGTGGCCGCGCGCAATCGCCAGGCCAAACAGGTCGGCGGCGATTACTATGACGTGATTCCCCTGCAGGCCCGCGGGTCCGCCGAGCCTCATCTGCTCTGCGTGTGCGATATTTCGGGCAAGGGCATGTTCGCCTCCATCCTGATGGGCAATATCCAGGCCACCTTGCGCGCCCTGCTGCATGGTGATTCGAAATTGGGCGCGCTGGCCGGCCGCACTAACGACCTGCTCTGGGCCCGAAATTGGGCGCGCTGGCCGGCCGCACTAACGACCTGCTCTGGGCCACCACGCCCTCCAATCGCTACGCCACCGCCTTCCTCGCCTTCTACGACCCCGTCACGGGATTGTGCCAATGGGTCAACTGCGGCCATTGCGACGGCCTGATTCTGCGCGCCAATGGCGAAGTGACCCACCTGCCCTGCACCGGCCTCGCCCTCGGCCAGTTTCCCCTGCAGACGTACGAAGAGGAAACCTGCACCGTGGAGCCCGGCGATATCCTGACCATTTACTCCGATGGCGTCAGCGAAGCCAACAATCTCGCCGAAGAAGAGTTCGGCACGGACCGCCTGATTGACGTCATGCGGCGCTATGCCGCCGAACCTCCCTCCGCCATCGTCGATGCCGTCTTCCGCGAGTTGGACGAGTTCGCCGGCGAAGCGCCGCAGTTCGACGACATCACCATCATGATCGTGAAGCGCGCGCCTGCGGGAGGCGGGCAGTGATCGAGACATTTGTCGATCGCGTGCTCTTGCGCACCCCGGGTTCGCGCGCAGCGAGAATCGGCTGGGCCGTATTCCTCATCGCCGGTCCCCTGGCATATCTGGGCGGCTCCATCCTGGAGCAGCGTGGAGTCGGGCGCAACGCGGCGGAAGTCTCGGTGGACCGCGACAGCGCGCGCGCCACGGCGCAACAATTCGCCGCCGGCCGCGGAATCGATACCACCAACTGGACTGCGTATGCTTCCCTCGATCCTTCCACGAATTTGCTGGAGTATTACAGGTTGCACCGCGATCCCGTCGCGGCCGCCGCACAGTCCTTCAGTCCACCGGTCACCGGCCGCATTCTGCTGTACTCCGGCAAAAGCGAAAGGGCCGAAGTGTACCTGGATGGCAACGGGCGGGTATACGGCTTCGATTTCACCCACATCAAGTCGGCCACCGCGGGCACCCTCGTGCCGGAGGGCCAGGCGTTGGCCATCGCGCGGGATTCCGCGGGAAAGGTCCTCAACCTGACCAACGTTCTGACCCTCGGCAAGCCGGAAATCGCCTTGCTCGATAAGGTCGGAAAAGGATGCCGCAGTTTTACCTGGCACGCCACCGCCGCCACCCTTCCCGGAATCACTTTCGACATCGTCTCCTCCGTATGCGGCGTCACGCCAATCCGTCAGACCGAGACCGCGGCCGTGGACGAAGAGTACGCCGCGGCCCACTGGGGCCGCGCTGCCAGACCGCTCAAGATTCTGAAGGCTATCTACGGGCTCTATATGACCGTAGTGGTGCTCTATAGCATTTACCTCTACGCCCGGCGAACCGTGGAGCGGGAGGTATCCCACGCCCGCACCATTTCGCTGACCCTGCTGGTTGCCGCCGCCTTGATGACGAATTTTCTCGTCGCCCTGGATGAGTATGTGTTCGGCCTGGTGCTAGCCGGGCAGGGAATCATTTGGTATCCCGTTGCGATTGTGGCGGCAGGTTTCCTGGTAATGGGACTGGGATTGGCAGTGGCTTATGGCGCGGGCGAAGGCGACCTCCGCGAATTCTATCCCGGCAAGATGACCTCGCTGGACGCGCTCTTCCGCGGCAAGCTGTTCAGCCGCAACGTAGCTCGCGCCGCGCTGTTCGGTACCGCGTACGCGGGCTGGATGCTGCTGGCCGAAGGCCTGGCGGATTGGGCCATTCACTCCGATTCCTTCCGGTTCATCTCGGAGTTGATGAAACTCCCATTCTTCCGCTTTCCCCTGGTGGCTCTCTTCGCGGGAAGGGTTGTGACCATCACGCTGATTCCCGCATCGGGCCTTCTGCTGCCCCTCGCCTTTCTCGGCCGGAGGGTGCACCGGCCCACGCTGCGTAATGTGTTGATGGTGGTGTTTGCCGCTCTCGGCTGCCTCCTGAATGCCGTCACCTATGGCACCATGGCCACAGCTCTTGTGGCGGACGCGGTCTTCACCGCCACCCTCCTCGGCGCCTTCTTCGGCATGGATCTGCTGGCCGCCATCTTTGGCCTGGGCGCGTTTGAGATTGCCACGCACATGGCCCGGCTCATGGCGTTCTCGCCGTCCTGGCTGCAGTTGGGTGTGGCCGTCGGCGCTATCGGGCTGGCGTTCCTCTTGCTGGAAGCATGGGCGGCGCTGCGCGGGCGCGAGTACCGCGAAGAGGAAGTGCGGCCCGCCTATGCCGGCAACATCGCCACCAGGCAACTCATGCAGGCCGAACTCGCGGCCGCGCGCGAGGCTCAACTCCACCTGCTGCCCAAATCGACTCCCGAAGTCCACGGGCTTTTCATTACCGCGGCGTGCGTCCCGGCCCGCATTGTGGGAGGCGAT
>OKRF01000426.1:0-2337 GCA_900290315.1 Candidatus Sulfopaludibacter sp. SbA3
TGATGGGTGTGGCCGTGCCCCACCGCTGATCCATCCGCAGCCGTGTGGAATAAAAGTAGACATCCGACTTGAACGGCGACTCCAGGCCCTTGTCCCAGTTCATCAAGTCAGTCAACAAGGGCAGATTGCGCGTGTTCAGGGTGTACAGGCCCGGCCCGAATACGTCGGCGATCCGCCCCTCATTCACGAACAGCGCCATCTGCGAATCGCGCACGGTAAGCTGTCCACCGTTCTGGATCTCCATGTCCTCGACGGGATAACGGAATGCCAGAAGGTTGTCGTCCGCTTCGGTCCACTGGATGACGTCGATTAACTGCTTGGCCAGGAACTCTCGAAGACTCAAGGTGCCTCCCGAGCCCGACTCTAGCATGCGCCCGCGCGCCGTCCAATACACACTAAAGTTAGTCAATTCCCCGTGGGCCGCTCTACGTGCTCGATCTCAAACACATCGACCACGGCCTTCGCCGGTTCCAGCTTCAGCCCCAATTGCTTTTCGAACACCGTGAAAATGGTCGGCCGCACGGGGTCGTCCATCCCTTCGTTGCCGCCACCCCGCTCCCGCATCGGCACCCAGCCGTCGGTGTTCATGTTGTAGAGTCCGCGGAGTTCCGTCCGGTCGATGATTGGACGGTCCGACCAGTTCTCGACGAATGAGATCAGGTCCTCCACAGTCACCGCTTTCCCGTGCACGCCGCGTCCCTGGCCGCCCATAAAAGTGTGGCAGGGATTGTCTTCACCGCAGTCCTTCTCTTCCACTGCTGCCTTTGCCATCTTGATCCCGCCCTTGGCCACGGTCACGGCGTAAACGGGCTGCTCTTTCGACCCGCGCCGGACCACCAGCTTGAAGCGTTCCGCAAGCAGAGCCTGGAGCATCCGCCGCATCCTCTCTTCGCGAACCGTAGCGGGCAGGTTTGCCGGAACGGCTCCCTTCTCCGCCGTGGCGTCAATGTTGTAACGTTCCTCCTGGATCCAATCCAGCTCCCCCGACATCTGCACCGATCGGGCGGACGCACCATAAGCCGACAGGATCAGCCCATACAGTGATACGTTTTCGACCGTCAGGCGTCCCCCGGGCAGCATCTGGAACTTTCGGAGGGCGCGGACATCGGCCGACGGGTCCGCTTTCACCGAAGCCACTTCAAACCGGGCCGCCGGAACGTCCTGGGCCCGCATTGGCGGAGAGTGCAACATGCCGATGGCGACCGGAGACGCTACAGCCAGGGCCGCTAACGTACCCAGCAGCAGCCGCTTGCCCGCGTTCAGCTCTTTCAAGATTCGCTGCCTCATGATCCCCTCGATGCGTNNGCATATACTTCCGGCTCGCATCCTAAGCGCACGACTTCTTCATCGCAGGCCCGTTCGCGCTCGTCGATCAACCGCTCCCGGATCCACCACACCAGCGGATGGAACCAGAAGGTGCTTTCCACCACCATGTGTATCGCCACAGCCAGGTTGTCGCGCCGCCGCACGTGGCACATCTCGTGTGCCAGCACCCCCGCCAATTGCGCCGTGGTCAGACGTTCCTGGATACCCTCCGGCAGCACCAGGGCCGGCCGCCAGATGCCGACGATGCCCGGCTCCAGTCTGCCATTTGAGTACATCACGGGAATGGGAAGGCCCGTACAGACTGGCGTAGCGTACCGCACTGCCGCGCGCACCTCGCGCCACCTACGGAGCCACGAAAGGCCCGCCACCAGGAATCCGCAAAGCCAGACCGCGGGAATCAGAATGGGCGCCACGCTCTTCTGCGCGATGTTCTTTGGGACCTCCACTACGGGCGATAAGAACGGCTGGCCGACGCCTGCCACGAAGTCCGATAGCGGCCGCACCGCCTGAGTGGGCGCCGGGCTGACCGGCCACTGCATCTGCCTTCCCGCGCTCACCAGCAGCGCGAACGGAATCAGAAATTTCACCGACGCGGCGAGCCACAACCAATAGCGCACGGACGCGCGATTCTTACGCAGAGCCAGCGCGAGTAGTCCCGCCGCCGCCGCGAACAGAGTCGATTGCCACAGGTGGTTCGCCACCGGTGTGATGTACCCAGGCATCATTCTGGTTTCTCCTTTTTGGCCATTTCCCGCAAGGCCTGTTCCGCCTCTTTCACATCGTCCAGGGTCAACTTCCCGCTCCGCACCAGGTGCGCCATCACCGGCTTGGTCCGCCCGCCGAACAGGCTCAGCAGGTCGTCAATCAGACGGTTTTGCGCCTGCTCGCGAGTCACCGCTGCCTCGAATATGTTGGCGTTGCTGATGCGTTTCACCAGCCGTAGCGCCTGCTTCGTCTCCATCCGGTAGACCGTAGTCTGGATCGTGGTGTAGGCCGGCCGCGGCTCCGGAA
>OKRF01000426.1:2347-5478 GCA_900290315.1 Candidatus Sulfopaludibacter sp. SbA3
CGTCTCCATCCGGTAGACCGTAGTCTGGATCGTGGTGTAGGCCGGCCGCGGCTCCGGAAAGGCTTCCTGAATCTCGCGTACGGAACAGGCGCCGCGGGTCCAGACCACCTCCATAATCTGCAACTCGAGTTTCGTCAGTTTTGGTTGGGCCATGGCGGATTACTATACGTGTGATCAAGCCTACTATACGTATAGTCTGATGGCAAGTAAATTATTTTTTCTTTTGTGGCATTCTGCTTGCCGGCCGGAACGCACGTGATTCTCGCTCCGGTCTGAAGGCACATCTTTGGGCCCGCTCATTTCGTCGACTTGCTCAGTTTCCTATACCCCTTCCGGGTGGCGGCCCCGTTCCAACGCACGGCTCGGGATTGACGCCTGCATGCTGGTCATGGCGGCCATCCCCCTCACGGTGACCCATTGGGTCGATATCGCGCGTCCCAATCTCTCCGCAAGGATTTGGCCCTGGTTACCACCTTCGTGAACAGCACCATCCAGATCTCGCTAGTAGCCACCATCGTCATTGCGAGATTTGACACGGCGCACGAGGTCCGCCTCCTCCGCGCCAGGCAAACCCTGGTGGGATCCAACCGGTCAGAAGCGGACCATGGTATTGCGGGCGGCGGTCTTTTCAGAGGACACTCAGGAACGCCACCAAGTCCTGTTGTTCCTGCGCGGTGAGTCCGAGATTGAAGCGCTTGTTGTAGAAGGTAACCGCGTCGCTGAGGGAAAGCGCCGAGCCGTTATGGAAGTACGGCGCGCGGCCGGCGAGTCCGCGGAGGATCGGGCCCTTCAGTTTTCCTATGTCGCTCCAGAGCCCGGTGACCAGCGCGCGGCCGGGATCAGTAGTCGATAGGATCTCGCCGGTGGTGTTGTGGCGGATGGTGAATACCGGGAGATAGCTGACATCGAGGGGACTGGTCAGGTCGCCGACGCCGATATTGATGGGCAACGGGAAGGAATGATTGCCGACATTCGGGGTGGAGTGACAGGTGCCGCACGTGCCGGGGATGGAAGCGACGCCGAGAACATCGTTCAGCCCCGCGACGCCGGTGATGTTGATCGGTTTGGAATTGAACAGCGCCTCGCCACGCGCGATACTGGCGCGCTGGTCGTTCTCGAAGCCGAAGGATTCGTCTTGCTGGCGCAGACTCACCCACGCACTGAACAGATTGAAGATGGCCGGGTTGAACTTGGTGCCCGGCTTGTCGTTGCCCAAGGGATCGTTGATCCCTATATAGAACGGCACGGAAGCGATGGCCAGGGGACCACCCGCCGCTCCGTTCGATGTGAGCGACCCGGCCTGGTAATCGTACGCCTGCGCGGACGTGAGCGCCATTTCGAAGTTCACAATGTCCTGCACCTGGGCAGCCGTGGGGACGGCACCCTGGGCATGCCCCGTGGTGGCGTCGATGGCCTGATGGGCGAGATCGGCGAGCAGGTCCGCCGGATTCGTGGCGAGGGTGATCTTCTGTGTGCCGGTCTGCGTGGACGATTCACGCCCATCCCACATCACCGTACTCAGGAACCGGAGGTTGGTGGAGGGCAGAGGACGGCGGTACATGGATAGAGTCTGGGTCTCGCTACAGCCATAGGGGTTGCGAACCGCCATCACGGTAAAATCTGCGCCAGGCGGGACCGGCAGAGCGATACGGATCAGACCCCGGGAGGTGAGCAGACTATAAGCCTTGCGGCGGCCGTCGAGCGTGGAAACGTCGATATTGTGGTCGCAGTTGGATCCGTCATTGGTGCGGAAAATGGGATCGGCACCGGCGGTGAGAAGAAAGCGCAGATTCACTTCCGCGGCGGATATACCAAAACCCTCGGCCGCGCGATGACAGGTGCCGCAACTGCGTCCATTAGTCCCGAGCGATTGAAAAAAGGCGCCCGTCAGGGGCATGGACCCGCCCGCGGAAGTATGATTCTCCAGCAACCCGGTCCCGTTCGGGAACGGAAACAGATCGGGCAGTGTGGATTGCGCGCTCATGCTGATGGCGCCAACGAGCGTGGCAAGTGCAAATCGGGATATCGTCGTTTTCATCGGACACTCCTCCGTGCGTGGGCTTGGTTCAGGCCCTTCAACCTCTACCTGTGAGATGATCAGGATGTTTTAGCGCCTGCAGCCGAAATTATTTCCAGCCCGGCGCTCGTGTTGTAATGATTCATACTGGCGATGGAAATCACGCAGCTTTTGCAGCGCATTCAGACGGGCGACCGGGAAGCGCTGAATGAAGTCATCCCGCTGGTGTATGCCGAACTGAAGAAGCTGGCTTCCGCTCACCTGCGCCGCGAGAGCGGTCCCGTCGCGATGGAGACGACAGCGTTGGTGCACGAAGCCTTTCTGCGACTGGCCGGAGGCCGCCATCCCAGCTACGAGAACCGTTCCCACTTTTATGGCATCGCCTCCCGCCTGATGCGGCAGATCCTGGTCGAAATGGCTCGGGCGCGCACCACCGAGAAGCGCTGTGCTCCAGAGGAGCAGTTGCGCACCGACCATCCGGACGTGGACCGCTTGTCCGACCGGACGGTGCTCGCCATCGATGACGCCCTGACCCGCCTGGCCTCTGAGGACGAGTTGAAAGCGCAACTGATCGAGATGCGCTATTTCGGCGGTATGACCGCGGAAGAATCCGCGGAAACGCTCTCCCTCTCGGTGCACATCGTTCGCCGGAATCTTCGCTTGGCGCAGGCATGGCTGCGCAGGGAAGTGGCGGGCATGGGGGCTGCCCCGAAATAAGAAAGTGCAAAAATGCCTCACCCGCCCGGATGAAAAATCCGCGCGCCCGGTAACGCCGGCGATCTTGCCGCCGGTTCTTTTGGTACGGCGAGTGGGCCGGACAGCTTGCCCGCGCGAAGCCTGTCGGCTGTCTTCTTCGGGCTATACCTGCGTCGGATTGAACGGGATCTGAATCGAACGTATCGTGAGTCTGACCGGCGGCAAGACCGCCGGCGTTACCGGTTTTTCATGGATTCCGTCAACGCAATCTGACGCAGCACATACGCGTTGCCGGGGAGCTCCTTCTCCCAACTCCGCCAAAGCTCCAGGCGGCGCGCATTCAGGGCAGCCGCGACGCGAGCCTGCCCCGCTCGCCGCTGCAGAGCGGCCATCGTCGCATATATGTTCGATAACTCCG
>OKRF01000423.1 GCA_900290315.1 Candidatus Sulfopaludibacter sp. SbA3
TCGCCTCATGAGCCGCCTGTCAATGGACTTGGCCCGCGCCGGCCACCTCCGGGCGATTGGGGGGCGATTTTCGAGGGTGGCACGGATTTGCGGTGGACACACGGCTCGGGATTTTCGAGGGTGTCTTGCCGGGTGCGCTTTACTGCTCTAAAAGAATCCGCAGCGTTTTGATTTCGCCATTGCGGATCTCGATGTCGCTTGAACCCTGCTTGCCATCCTTCTCCACCGTGATCTTGTAGCTTCCCGGCGCAAGCGCCAGCATGGCGTTTGTCACTTTGTCGATGCGCTTGCCGTTCACCAGGATGGTGGCCCCGACGGGTGAACTGCTGAGCATCAGGGTCCCGGTAATGGCACGCAGAATCACCGCGGGCATTTCGAGGGGTTCGCGGCCCACATCCAACTGGCGGTGCTCCACCTGGTAGCCCGGCATGGTGACAGCCAGGGTGTGTTGGCCGGGCGCCACGTCCAGCGTGCAGGGCGTCTTACAGGNNGGTGACAGCCAGGGTGTGTTGGCCGGGCGCCACGTCCAGCGTGCAGGGCGTCTTACAGGACGCCTGGCCATCCACCGTCGCGGTGGCGCCTCCGGGACTGCTGATGATCGAGACCGGCTGCGGAGTGGCTGCCTGACGCACTACCATGGCAGGCGGATGCGATACCGGATGCTTGGGAGCGGCTTTCACGGGTTCTTCACGCACTGCTTTGGTGGTGGGCTCTTCCGGCGGTTTCGATTCGGCGGGTTTGGCGTCGGCCGGCGGTTGTGCTCCGCCGGTTTGGTTTCTGGAGATGGCGCCGCGGGTGGCGGATTGGCGGCTTCGGCCGACGCCGGCGGCATGGCGCTGGGTTTGGCGTCCGCGGGATTTGCCGGAGTCTGCGGGAGAGCCTGCTCCGCTTTTTTGTCCTCGCCGGCGGGACCGGACTGCGGCTGGCGCCGGGGATTCAACCACGGCATAGCCTGCCAGCCGATCAGCATCAACAGCGCGGCGGCCATCAGGATGGCCAGCAGGAACGGCACGAACCCGGATTTCCGTTTGACCGCACGTTCCGCCGTAGTGGTGGCGTCGCCGCTCCGCCGCGGCCTGTGCGCCGGAGGCAGCGTCACCACACTGCGCGGCGCCGCGTCGGACACCGTCGGCTCATTCAGACTGCCCCCGCGTGGCATGCTCTTCCAGTTTCTGGTAGCGGCGCAAGCCTTTTCCAGCGCGTCCACGAACTCCCCGCAGGTGTGGTACCTCTGATCCGGCTTCTTGGACAGGCCCTTGCGAATCACGTTTTCGATGGCGCCCGTCAGGCTCGGATTGATGCGGTGCGGCGCTACCGGCTCCTCGGCCACGATCTTATAGACCACGGTGGTCAGGTGCTCGCCGGTGTACGGCTTTTCGCCGGTGAGCATTTCATACGCGATCACGGCCAGCGAAAACTGGTCGCTGCGGCCATCCACCGGCTGCCCCTGTACCTGCTCGGGAGACATGTAATGCGGCGTGCCAACGATGGAGCCGGTCATGGTGAACTGCTCCGACGTGGTGATCTTGGCGATGCCGAAATCGGCGATCTTGGCCATGCCATCGGCGGCGATCATGATGTTCGCCGGCTTGATGTCGCGATGCACGATGCTTTTCTGGTGGGCATAGTCCAGCGCCGCGGCCGTCTGCGCCAGAATGCTGAACATGCCTTCGGGGGCGATGGGTCCGGGGCCCGAAAGCACCTGGTCCAGCGTGGGCCCGTCCACGTATTCCATGGCGATGTAGGCCAAGCCGTCCTGTTCTTCCACGTCATAGATGGTGACGATGCCGGGGTGGGAGAGCATGCCCGCCGAGCGGGCTTCGCGGAACAGCCGCTCGCGCAGCCGCTTCTGCTCTTCGCCGTTGGCTACATCGCTCAGCCGGATGGTCTTGATGGCTACCGGGCGGCCGATGTTGGGATCGATGGCATGGTACACCACCCCCATGGCCCCACGGCCCAGTTCCCTGACGATTTTGTATCGCCCGATGCGATCCATCCAGTTCTAGTCATAGCACACGCGGATCAATTACTTAACACCGGTTCTTGTGACTCGACGCCGCCTGGGAATCCTGCACGAAGAACCCAAAGATCGTGCAACAGTCATATCGCTGACCGCAGCGTAACTCGTTTTGACAGACATCGCCAGCCGCCATCCTTCCGGAATTACTCTCAATTTGCCGTCGGGACCCGCTCCGCGTGATCGATGACGATTACGGACATGGGGCGCTTGCGCTGCTCCAGCTTGAGCCCGATCTGGCTCATGGCGTCGAAAATGGTGGAGCCGCCCATTTCGGCTGCGGCCGGCGCATCTCCCTTGCCGGCGTCTCCGCGGCCGCTGGGCAAGCTCCATTCCAATTGGAAATCGTAGGCGCCCTGGATCTCCGTCAAATCCACCACCGGCAGATCCACGTGGGCCATCCCCCAACCCGGTATCTGAATTGCCAGTTGCTGCATCGTCATGTTCTTGCACTCGCGCTGCACGCGGCCGTTACCGGGCGTGATCCAGCGGCAGGTCTGCTGTCCGCCGGCGGCCTTCTGGAGGTTGGGGCCGCTTTTCCCTACCACCATCGCGTATACCGGCATGGGCTTGTCCTCGCGGTGAATGGCCAGTTTGAAGCGGTCCGCCAGCAGCGAGCGTAGCATCAGGAAAAGCGTTTCGGGCGGCGTGTCCGGCGGCGCCTTGGCGACAATGTCGAAGCGGTCGGATTCCAGCCATGCCGGCCCACCGGTGATCATGTTCTCTTGCACGCTATAGGCCGCCATCATCAGGTTCTTGAGAGTGGTGTTCGGCACTTCGATTCGCCCGCCCGGAAGCATCCGTCCTTTCCCCTGCTCGGGGTTTGTGGACTTGCTGACTTGCACGTCGGCCACCTCAAATTCCGGCGTTTTCGCCGGCGCCTGGCCGAATGCCGCGTGTGATAAAACGATTACCAAACCCAGTGCTCGCATCCTGCTTCCCTCCCCTGAGGACATAGACTCTAACAGCTCGGCAGAATTAGCGGAATTCTCCACCCCCACACTGTCGCGGACTCTGCACACTACTACGCTCCGCCGGCCCTTTCCGTTCACACAGTTGGGTTTTGGCGATAGGCCTGCTGTAAGTCACGGCCATGAAACTGTCCTCGCTGCTCGCTGGGGCCCTTCTGGTGGCCATCCTGACCATGGCCACTCACTCGCAAACTCCGCCGGCGCCTGCCGCGCGCATCGCTGTGATCGACATGCAGGCCGCCATTGCCGGCACGCGCGAAGGCCGGCAGGCGTTGCTGGACCTGCAAACCAAGTTCGAGCCGCTGCGCGCCGCGCTGGAAAAGAAAGAGGCCGACCTGCAAGTGCTACAGGACCAGTTGCAAAAAGGCGCCGCCACCATGAACGACGAATCCAAGCTGCGCCTGGAACGCCATCTCGAAGCCGGCAATCGCGCTGCCAAGCACGAATCCGAGGACCTGAGCGCGGAAGCGGCCGGCGATCAGGCCGTGGCCGCGCACGAGCTGAAGATGAAGATGGCGATGGAAGTGGAGAAGTTCGCGACGCAGAACGGCTATGCCGCCGTGCTCGACCTGAGTTCCCAGGAGAACCAGGTGGTGTGGGCCCCGCCGGCCGCCAACATCACCGCCCAGATGATTAAGCGCTACGACCAATCACACCCCGCCGTGGCCCGGTAACGCCGGCGATTTTATCGACTCACCGGCGGCAAGACCGCCGGCGCTACCCGCCGCTTGACATCCGGGGTCGATTCCGGATAACAAGGTGTGGGGCGGAAACATGTCTGTATCGCGACGTTACTTTTTCTTTGGGACCCTTTTGGCGGGCGCTGTGCCGCGAGGCGGCTTCGGCAGCACCCCTTCTCTGAAAGCGCTGGGCTTCAAATCGTTCAACGACAAGCTCAACGTGGCGGCCATCGGACTGGGCGGTCAGGGCGGCGTGGATTTGAACGATGCCGCCAAGACCGAAAACATCGTGGCGCTGTGCGATGTGGATTTCAATCGCGGCGCGGCCAATCTGAAGAGGTACGAAAAGCCGCCGAAGTACAAAGACTTTCGCGTGATGCTGGATAAAGAGAAGAGCATCGACGCGGTCACCATCGGAATTCCTGACTTCATGCATGCCACCGTAGCGCTGGCCTGTATGCAGCGCGGCAAGCACGTGTATTGCGAGAAGCCGCTGACGCGGACTCCCTGGGAGGCGCGCCTGTTGATGACCGCCGCGGCCAAATACAAGGTGGCTACCCAGATGGGTAACCAGGGGTTCTCGCACGAATGCAACCGGGTGGCGGCGGAGATTGTCTGGTCCGGCGCTATCGGCGATGTGACCGAGGCGCACATCTCCACCACTCCGGGAACTCATCCCACGGGCCTGCAGCAACTACCGTCCGAAGAGCCGGTGCCCGACGGGCTGGATTGGGACCTGTGGCTGGGCGGCGCCGCCCCGCGGCCCTTCAGCAGCTACTACGTTCCCTACAACTGGCGCGGCTTCCTGGATTTCGGCACCGGGCAGATCGGCAATTGGGCCACCCACACCGCAGGCCCGGTCCAGACGGCGCTGCAACTGGGCGCGCCCACCAGTCTGGAGTGCGTCACCTCGCAGGGGAAGAGCTCCATCACTTACCCGGATGGCGCCATCGTACGTTTGGATTTTCCAGCGCGCGGCGAAATGCCCGCGGTGAAGGTGTTCTACCACGATGGGCCTCGCGCGGCCGATCCAGACGCCTACCACGTGCCGGGCATGGAAAACGAGACGATCCTTCCGCCTACGAACAATCTGACCGACAAAGGCCGTCCCATGGGACGCGGAGCCGCGCCCACTGGAACCACGCCAGGCGGAGGCCGTGGCGCAGGCCGCGGCGGCGCGGGGCGGGGAGCGGGAGCGCCCGGTGGCCCCGCTCAGCGGACCGGTGCCGGAGGCCCCGGAGTGCGCGTTTTCGGAGAGCCTGGGGGGCCCTCAAAGCCCGGCATTCTCACCGGCAACGGCGCCGTGTTCATCGGCACGAAGGGCATCATGGCCACCAGCAGCCGCGGCGAAGGCGTGCACCTGCTGCCGGCTTCGCGATGGAAGGATTACGTGCTGCCCCCGCAGTTGCTGACCCGCTCCCCCGGCCACATGCTGGACTGGGTGCGCGCCTGCAAAGGCGGCGAGCGTTCCTGCTCCGATTTCAGCATCAGCGCGCCCTACGCCGAGTGGCTGGCCCTCACCGCCATCGCCCTCCATGTGCCCGGCAAACTGGAGTGGGACAGCAGGAACCAACGCTTCACCAATAGTCCCGAGGCCAATCGCTTCGTGAAGCCGGTATTTCGCAAGGGCTGGGAATTGAAGCTGTAGGTCTTACCCCGCCAACTGCCGTAACACGTACGGCAGAATGCCGCCGTTGCGATAGTATTCCACTTCCTGGGGAGTATCCACCCGGACGACGACGGTGAATTTCGTCTCCGTGCCGTCCGCTGCCACGGCGCGCACCAGGGCTCTGCGTCCGCCGCCGTTCAGACTCGCCGGAATCCCCTCCACGTGGAATAGTTCGCTCCCCGTGAGGCCCAGGCTGGCCGCGTTCTGTCCTTCCTGATACTGCAACGGCAGCACGCCCATGCCCACCAGGTTGGTGCGATGGATGCGCTCGAAGCTCTCCGCGATCACCGCGCGGACTCCCAGCAGCAGCACGCCCTTCGCCGCCCAATCGCGCGACGAGCCGGACCCGTATTCCTTGCCCGCCAGAATCATCAGCGGCGTGCCCTCCTGCTGGTATTTCATGGAGGCATCGTAGATGAACATCTGCTCGCCATCCGGCAGGTGCTGCGTCCAGCTTCCCTCCGTTCCCGGCGCCAGTTGATTGCGCAGGCGGATGTTGGCCAGCGTGCCGCGCACCATCACCTCGTGATTGCCGCGGCGCGCGCCGTAAGAGTTGAAATCCTTTGGCTGCACTCCCAGCGACACCAGGTACTTTCCCGCGGGACTGTCTTTGGCGATGTTGCCGGCCGGCGAGATGTGGTCCGTGGTCACCGAATCGCCCAGCAGCGCCAGCACCCGCATGCCGCTGAGATCCTTCACCGAAGTGGCCGGGTCCACCATGTTGTCGAAGTATGGCGGCTTCTTGATGTAGGTGGACTTCTCATCCCATTGGAAGGTGCCGCCCGTGAGCACCGGCATGGTTTGCCAGTTGCTGTCGCCATCGAAGGCGTGGGCGTATTCGTGCTGGAACATGCCGCGATCGATGGCCATCCCCACGGTACTGCGCACCTCTTCATTCGTCGGCCAGATATCGCGGAGGTACACGGGCTGCCCGTCGGAGCCCGTGCCCAGAGGGTCTTGCGTGAGATCGATATCGACGGTTCCCGCCAGTGCGTAGGCTACCACCAGCGGCGGCGACGCCAGGTAGTTAGCCTTCACCTGCGCATTGATACGGCCTTCGAAATTGCGGTTGCCGCTCAATACCGCCGATACCACCAGCCCCTCTTTCTGCACCGCTTCCGCCACCGGTTCCGGCAGCGGACCGCTGTTGCCGATGCAGGTGGTGCAGCCGAAACCCACCAGGTTGAACCTGAGCTGTTCCAAAAAAGGAAGCAGGCCCGCCTGCTTGTAGTAATCCATGACCACTTTCGATCCCGGTGCGAGGCTGGTCTTGACCCACGGCTTCACTTGCAGCCCGCGTTCCACCGCTTTCTTGGCCAGCAGGCCGGCAGCCAGCATGACCGAAGGATTCGACGTATTGGTGCAACTGGTGATGGCGGCGATCACCACCGCGCCGTTCTCGAAGGTTGCCGAGGCGCCATCGATCTCCGCGGTAGCGGCCTTCGCCGGGCCCGGAAAGGCATCGTGGAAATTCTTCTTCACGCCGGGCAGTTCCACGCGATCCTGCGGGCGCTTGGGACCGGCCATCGATGGGTTGACTTCCGCCAGGTCCAATTCCAGCGTGTCGGCATACTGCGGATCGGCGGAGGCATCGGTGCGGAAGAGGCCCTGCTCCTTGGTGTAGGCTTCCACCAGCGCCACCAGGTCGTCGGGGCGATTGCTGAATTTCAAATACGCCAGCGTCTCCTGGTCCACCGGGAAGAAGCCCATGGTGGCGCCGTATTCGGGAGCCATATTGGCCACAGTGGCGCGATCCGCCAGGCTCAAGGCACTCAGACCGGTTCCGTAGAACTCCACGAACTTGCCCACCACGCCCTTCTTGCGCAACATCTGGGTGATGGTCAGCACCAGGTCCGTCGCCGTGCAGCCTTCCTTCAGCCGCCCGTGGAGCTTGAATCCGACCACCGGAGGCAGCAGCATGGAGACCGGCTGACCCAGCATGCAGGCTTCGGCCTCGATCCCGCCGACACCCCATCCCAGTACCCCCAGTCCGTTGATCATGGTGGTGTGCGAGTCCGTGCCCACCAGCGAATCGGGGTAGACCAAGGACCCGGCACGGAACACTACGCTGGCCAGGTATTCCAGGTTCACCTGGTGCACGATTCCGGTATCCGGCGGCACCACGCGGAAATTGCTGAAGGCCGTCTGGCCCCAGCGCAGCAGCATGTAGCGTTCGCGATTGCGCTGGAATTCCAGCAGGGCATTCACGTCGAAGGAATCCGGCGTGCCGAAACGGTCCACCTGCACGGAGTGATCGATCACCAGGTCGGCGGGCATCAGGGGATTGGCGCGGCCGGGGTCGGCGCCCATGGCGGCCAGGGCGTCGCGCATCGCTGCCAGGTCCACCACGCAGGGCACGCCGGTGAAATCCTGCAGCAGCACGCGCGCCGGCATGAAACTGATTTCTTTATCCTGCGTCGCCTGGCCCGAAGCTACGTAGCGGATGTCGTCCGGCGAAACGCGTTTGCCATCTTCGCAGCGCACCAGGTTTTCGAGCAGAATCTTTGTGGAAAAGGGAAGGCGGGAAACATTTCCGACGCCTTGTTCTTCAAGAGCGGCGAGCCGAAAATAGTCGTACCCGCTCGCGCCAACGCGCAGCTTCGCCGCTGCGCCGAAACTGTTTTTTGTCATCTATTCGATTGTGGCATAATGATCGACAATCGGCTCTCAGGGATGGTCAGGCTCCCAGGCATTTCGGCGATGTTCGCGCTGCTCACGCCGCGCATCCTGCGGCGGCAGGCAGCCTTGCTCATGCTCCTGGCGTGCGCCTGTCCGGCGGGCGCCGCTGGCAAACCGCCGGTGATATTGATTTCCATCGACACGCTGCGGGCCGATCACCTGAGCGCTTACGGTTATGCCAGGATCCGCACTCCCAACATCGATTCCCTGGGCGACAAGGGAACCATTTACCTGCGGATCGATACTCAAGTTCCTCTGACGCTTCCTTCGCACACCGTACTGATGACGTCGACCTACCCGTTTGCCAACCACGTGGAGGCGAATGCCGAGAGCCTGCCGCCGGATGCGGTCACGCTGGCTTCGGTATTGCGCGCCAACGGCTACCGCACCGGGGCATTCGTCGGCAGCATCATCCTTGACCGGCGCTACGGGCTGGACAAGGGGTTCGAGAATTACGACAGCCCGTTCCAGACGGCGCCAGGGCAACTCGCGAATCCCTACTCCACCAGAGTGCGGCGCGATGCCGCGCTGGTGACCCGGGCGGCCCGGCAGTGGATCGAAGAAAACCGCGGCGAGCCGGTCTTCGCCTTTCTCCATTTCTACGATGTGCACACGCCCTATACGTTGCCGCAGGTGGCTGGACTCACGCCTTCCCTCGCAGGATACGACGCCGAATTGGAACATGTCGACCAGGCGCTGGGCCGGTTCCGCGACGCGCTGGCGCACGATGGAGTGTGGGATCAGGCCCTGGTGGTATTGGTGGCAGACCACGGCGAAAGCCTGGGAGACCATGGCGAGACCAGCCACGGGTATTTCATTTACGAAAGCACCATGCATGTGCCGCTGATTATCCACTGGCCGGTGGGCACAGCCCCATACCCCGAGCGCGTCGGCGAACCGGGAGGGCTGATCGATGTGGCGCCCACGATTCTCGACTTTCTGCACATCGCCGCGCCGCGCTCGTTTGCCGGAGCCAGCCTGCTACCCGGCCACACCGGGCGAACTATCTATGGCGAGAGTGTCTATGCTCAGGAGACATTCGGGTGTGCCGCCCTACACTCTCTGCAAGCCGGACCGTATAAGTACATCGATGCGCCCAGAGCCGAACTTTACGACCTTGCCAGGGACCCCGGCGAGCGCGCCAATCTTCTGGCGGCGCATCCGGCGGAGGCCCGATCGCTGAAGTCGCGGCTCGATGAACTGCTGGCCCGCTATGCGCCGGCGCCACTGCAATCGGCGCCTCAGATTCCGCCGGGGACGCGAGAGCTTCTCGGATCGCTGGGGTATACCGCGGGCGGGCGGCAGGCGCCGCGGCGGCAGCCGGCCGATCCTAAAGACAAAATCGCGGAGCAGGAGGCTTACGAGAGCGGCCTGACCCTGCTGTACACGGGCCAATACGACAAAGCCATTGTCGCGCTGCAGGGGGTCGTGACCCAGGACGCGCGGAACCTGCCGGCGCTTTGCGCATTAGGCGAGGCCCACTTGCGCTCGGGCAATATCGCGCGAGCGCTGGCACTCTGGCAGCAGGCCCTGGAGCGCGATCCCAACTACCATCCGGCCGCCGAATCCATCGCCGCCGCGTGCCGCCTGGCGCCCTCCGCGCCGCAGTGCCAGGGGCGAAAGCAGCCGTGACCTAAGACGCGCCCGCGCGGGCCGGTCTGCGGCTTATTCTCGCGGCAATTGCGGAATCCGCCGGAAGTGCCGGCCGCGCGTGACCAGTGCCAGGTTGTGTTGCAGCGCGAGGGCTCCTATCCACAGATCGTTATCCGGCACGGGCGTACCCGCGCGCTTGAGTTGCGCGAAGAGCCGGGCGTAATGTTCCGCGGTCTCGCGATCTTACAACAGGGCGTCCACCGTAGGTTTAGCCAGAAGACTCTGCAGAAGCGCGTCATTTCGCGCCGCTGCGTGCCGCCCTGGAAGCCGGCTTTGATTTCCGCCAGCACAATGAGGGGCACCCAGACCTCTTCGCAGGTGCTCAGAAACTCCGCGAGCTTTCCGTCGCCCTGCAACAGATCGGTTAAGCGGTTCGTATCGAGCGTGATTCTCACTTCCACTTATCCCGGTCGATTTTCCCCGATGCCAGGACTTCATCGAAAGCCGGATCAGGTGTCCATTTGCCTACAAGGCCGGAAAAATCTGCTCGCTTACGGGCCCCCAGAGCCGCATCGCTGAGTTCCTCGACTACCATCCGGTTGAGGCTCAGGTTGCGTTTTGCCGCCTTTTGCCGCAGGGCGCGGTCCACCTCGCGCGGCACGCTTTTCCATGCCTGCGTGATAGCAGCAAGTGCAGGCACGGCGTTGTGGGACAGACGATCGGTTTTTGTCGTCTGTCGGGTTGGGCGTTCCGCCCGCGAAAACGGGATGAAAAACTGGCGGTCTCGCCGCCGGTTGCACTGGCCGACCGGCGACAAGATCGCCGGCGTTACCCGTTCGCTGTGCCGGTTTTTCGAGCCTGTTGGGGCGCCCGCGCGCGAGCAACGATGGGTATGAAAATGGGGGGAACGCGTCGGGGTTTCGCGCAGGGGCAAACTCGAGCCAGGCACGAAGATTCGCCAAGGGGCAAACTCGAGCCAGGCACGAAGATTCGCCAAAAGGCGGCGAATTTCGAGCCTGGCACGATTTGCGGCGTGCGCACAGGATCGGGATTTTCGAGGGTGTCACCTGCACCACCCTTCAGCCGCTCCTGATATCTTGATAATCATGGACCTGCGCTACCCAGTTGGGAAATTTCAGTGGCCCGCCGCCGTCACACCCGCGGAGCGGGAGCACTTCATCGCCACAATTGCCGGCTCGCCCGCCACTTACCGGCAGGCAGTCCACGGACTCGACAGCCAGCAACTCGACACGCCCTACCGCGAAGGCGGCTGGACCGTGCGGCAGGTGATTCACCATGTCCCCGACAGCCACATGAACAGCTATTGCCGCTTCAAACTCGCTCTCACTGAAGAGGCGCCGAGTATCAAAGGATACGCGGAAGACCTTTGGGCGGAGTTGGCCGATGGCCGCACCGGGCCGGTCGATACCTCCCTGGCGCTCCTCGAAAACCTGCACCGGCGCTGGGTGATTCTGCTGAAATCCATGACTGATCAGGATTTCGCCCGGACCTTCCGCCATTCCGAGCACGGCCTCATCCGCCTGGACAGCACCCTGGCCCTCTACGATTGGCACTGCCGGCACCATGCCGCACACATTACCGGCCTGCGGGAACGCTTGGGCTGGTAGAATCAGTTACAACCAAACGGTGGGATCCTGCGTCCAAGCTGGTAGGGTCAGATGCGTCTGCGCGGGAAAGCCGTATAATGACTACAGGCCTCCGGAGAGTTTTTACAACCATGTCTAGCCGTACAAAATACGTCATCGTGAGCACGTCAACGTGCCTCACCGCATTGCTCCTCATCGGAAACATGATGGGGAAAGGGTCGGGCACCCAACAGGACGACGTCTATAAACACCTCACCGTCTTCACCGACGTCGTGGGTTACATCAAAACCCAGTACGTGGAAGAGCCGGACATGAAGAGCGTCACCATGGGCGCGCTGAACGGCATGCTGGAATCCATCGATCCGTTCGCCAGCTATCTGAACGCCGACCAGTACAAGGAATACCTGAAATACAAGGATGTGCAGCGGGCCGACGTCGGCCTGATTCTCTCCAAGAGGCCCGGGTATATTGGCGTGGTGGGATCCGTTCCGAACTCCCCCGCCGCCAAGGCCGGACTCGGCAGCCTGGACATGATCGAGAGCATCAAGGGAATCGGCACGCGCGACATGCCGCTCGCGTACGCCAACATGCTGCTCCAGGGCGAATCCAATACCACCGTGGAATTAAGTGTGGTGCGCTTCCGCCACCCCGAGCCGCAGACCGTGAAGCTGACTCGCGCCGCACTCACGCTGCCCGCAGTGGATAGCAAGATGCTCGCCGGCCAGATAGGATACATCAACATCGATGCGCTCTCTCCCGCAGCCGTGAAAGAGACCGCGGCCGCCGTGCAGAAATTGCAGAAGGCCGGCGCCCAGAAGCTGGTGGTGGATGCGCGAGGCTGCGCCGTGGGATCTCCGGAAGATGGTATTGCGCTGGCCAACCTGTTCTTGAAGAGCGGCCACATCACCTATCTCAAGGGACAGAAGGTGCCGCAACAGAATTTCGATGCCGACCCCTCCAAGGCCATCACCGACCTTCCTATGGCATTCCTGACCAATCACGGAACTGCCGACGCCGCCGAGATTGCCGCCGCCGCCCTGCAGGACAATAAACGGGCGCAGGTGGTCGGCGAGCGTACCTATGGCGATGCCGCCGTGCGTAAGGCTCTCGGCATGGATGACGGCGGCGCCATCATTCTCTCGGTTGCCAAATATTACGCCGCCAATGGAAAAGCCATCCAGGACACCGGCGTGGTCCCCTCGACGCAGGTTTCCGAGCCCGATGTCCAGGTGGACTACGACGAGAATGGCGAGCCCATCCCCGAAGCACAGGACGCCCAACAGGCGCCCAAAAAGACCGAAGACGATCCCGTGGTGAAGAAAGCTCTGGAAGTCCTGGGTGCCGCTAAAGTAGGGTAAAGCGAGCGCCGTGGCTGCCACGTAGGACAGACGATCGTCTTGTGTCGTCTGTCTTCCTTCTAGCTCCTACAGCGTCTTCAAGTAAGCGATCAGGTCGTCCTTCTCACCGTCGCTCAGGGCATCTTTGTACGGGGGCATACCGTTGCCGCCTTCGTCGATCTTGCTGCGAATATTGGCTTCGGTGGGCTTCTTGTCGTTGGACAGTTTGTCCTTCTTGAATAGGCCCTTCAAGCCCGGTCCCATCTTCTTTTCCGTGCTGTCCGCATTGTGGCAGACGCCGCACGCTTCAAAGACGGCCTTTCCTTTTTCAGCATCGCCCTTGGCGGCGCTCAGAAGGGCCGCCGAACCTGCGGCCAGAGTGGCACATACAACCCATGTACGAACACGATTCATTCTCTTATCTTACCCGAATCTAGGCGAGCGCCTTGCGGCGGGGGATTTCGGCGATATTGACCACACTCTTGTCGAAGATGGTCATGTCCTGCACCACGCGGTCGATCTCCATGCCATCGTCCAACTGCACTTCGTGTTCGATCCAGTCGGACAGTGGAATGTTGCGGAAATACATGCGCTCTTGCAGCACCAGGCTCCTGCGATTGTGCATCAGCATACGATTTTCGCGCGTGTAGTGACGCTGTTCCACCTTCAATTCGCCCAGGAACGCTTCCAACGCCTGCCGCTTCACCGATTCTTCGGTGGCCAGGATGGTGGCCTGCATAGAGGCCTGGATCGCCGCCTTCTGCGCGTCGATTTCGCCGCGCGCCTCGGCCAGTTCGGTACGCTGCTCCGCCAGAGCCACATCCATTTTCGACTGCATCACAAACCAGGCCAGCAGGCCCGAAGCCAACGCCACGCAACCAGGCAACAAGATCCAGAGCAAGGGTTCCATGGGGTTAATGTTAACCGTACCTATCCCCGCTGTACCAGATGTCAAAAGTAAGCAGACAGGCAGTTAACCACTGTAGGACAGACGATCGTTTCTGTCGTCTGTCAAGTAGGGGCGCCGCCCCGCAAGACGGGATGAAAATGGGCCAGCCACCCGCCCAACCTTCGCCAGATTTTCGTCTTTTCCGCTACACCTGTTTTCAATGGGTTAGGGTGTATTTTCGACCCTGTTGGGATGGGAGTTCCGCCCGCGAAACTTCATGAAAAACCGGAGTCGGTAACGTCGGCGGTCTTGCCGCCGGTGCGGCGAGCGAAGCGCGCCGTTGCAAAGCCCCGGCCCCTGACCCCCGGCCCCTGGCCCCTGTTTTTCGACCCTGTCAGTTAGGGGAGGACCGCCTGTTGCACTGGCCGACCGGCGACAAGATCGCCGGCGTTACCCAGTCGCTGGGGAGCGGTACTCAGGATTGCGTCCCGTCGATCTTCTGGCCTGGCAAAGTCCGGCTTAACTCGCCGAAACGAAAGGAGATCAGCGGTCCGAAGATGGCCGCGAGGCGAGCCTTCAACCCGGCCCCGAAGCCAAAATACTTGGCGCAGAAGGCGGCGCGGCAAAGCAAGAAATCAGCCCTCTCGCCGGCGGAGTATCCCGCGCTACCGTAATGCACCACCTTCACGGTAGGAAGCAGCAGGATCTTCTTACCCGCCCGGTTGATCTGCGCGGCCAGGTCGGCATCGCCGCCAAACTGCCCGAAGCGCTCGTCAATCTGGCGAACGGCCTGAATCAGCGCCACCCGCATCATGAAGGCCGCCCCCCGCGGGTACTCCACAGGGATGGGCTCGTCTCCGGCAGGGGCCGCCGGAGTCCACTCGCCGTCGGGCGGGAACTCCCCCAGTTGCGGCGCGGGCCGGCCTGCGGCACCCACCAGCAGCGGGCAGGCCGCCGCCACGTCCTTTTGGGCGTCCAGCAACTCGGCCAGACGCAGCGCGGCGCCGGAATCCACCACGGTATCGTCGTGCAGGAAGAAGACGTACTCGGAGTCGGCCGCGCGCCAGCCGATATTCATGGCCTTGGTGAGTCCGAAATCCTTGGGCAGGCGGATGAACTGCGTATTCGGAAATTCGCTGTCGAGCGTGGCGCTGCCATCCACCGAGCCGTTGTCCACCACGATGATCTGCAGAGTGGCGCGGCCCTCGGAATGTTCCAGCGAGTCCAGACACTGGTGCAACCGCTCCCGCCGGTTGCGCGAAACCACTACCACCGAGACACGAGGCGGCAGCTTCTCTTGTTCCTTTTTGGGTTGTGGCGTCAAACGAATAGCATAACGTGACGCCGCGCCGGGATGTTAACTTGAAAAAGATGACAGCCAAGCAGATCTTAGAGTTCATCACGGGCGCGGGCATCGTACCAGTTGTGCGCGCCTCCAGCGCCGAGCACGCCATGCAAGCCGTGGAGGCGCTGTACAACGGCGGCGTGCGTTCCGCCGAGATCACCATGACGGTGCCGGGCGCGATCAAAGCCCTGGAAAAGACCGCCGACCGCTTCGGCGACAAGCTCGTATTGGGCGCCGGAACCGTGCTCGATCCCGAGACGGCGCGCTCCTGCATGCTGGCCGGCGCCGAGTTTTTCGTTTCGCCGAGCCTGCGCGTCTCCGTGATCGAGATGGCCAAGCGCTACTCCAAAGTGGTCTTTCCCGGCGCGTTGACGCCCACTGAAGTGCTCGCGGCGTGGGAAGCCGGCGCTGACGCAGTCAAGATTTTCCCTTGCGGCAACGTGGGAGGCGCCAAGTACATCAAGGCCCTCAAGGGACCATTCCCGCAGATCGAAATGGTGCCCACCGGCGGAGTCAACCTGGAAACCGTGGCCGATTTCCTGAAGGCCGGCTCCTGCGCCGTGGGGGTAGGCGGCGAGTTGGTGGATGGCAAATCCATGGCCGCCGGGCGCTTCGACGTCATCGAGGAGCGCGCCCGCCAGTTCCTGGCCGCTATCGCCAAAGCCCGCGCCGAAATGGCAGGATAGGAGAATTTACGTATGCGCAAGATTCGTTGGGGAGTGCTCGGAGTTGCCCGCATCGCCACCAGCAAGGTCATTGCCGCCATGCAGCAGGGCGAAGTGACGGAAATTGCCGCTATCGCCTCGCGCGATCTCGCCAAGGCCCAGGCCGCCGCCAGCGAACTGGCCATTCCCAAAGCCTACGGCTCCTATGAGGAACTGTTAGCCGACCCGGAAATCGACGCCATCTACAACCCACTCCCCAATCACCTGCACGTGCCCTGGTCCATCCGTGCCGCCGAGGCGGGCAAACACGTACTGTGCGAAAAGCCCATCGGCCTGAACGCCGCCCAGGCCCGCGAACTCATCGCCGCCCGCGACCGTACCGGGGTGGTCATCGGCGAAGCCTTCATGATCGTCTGCCACCCGCAGTGGATCCGCGCCATCGCGCTGGCCCGCAGCGGCCGCATCGGCACTCTGCGCGCCGCCATCGGATCCTTCGCCTACTTCAATCCCGACGCCAGCAACGTGCGCAATGTCCTGGAATACGGCGGCGGCGGACTGATGGACGTGGGCTGCTACCCTATCAAGGCCTCGCGCATGTTCTTCGGCGAGGAACCTGTCCGCGTCTCCGGCACGTTGGTGCGCGACCCGAACTTCCAGACCGATCTGCTCGCTTCCGGCCTCCTGGAATTTCCCTCGGGCCACGGCATTTTCACCTGCGGCACCCAGGTGGTGCCCAATCAGAGCATGAAGTTCCTGGGCACCAAGGGGAGCATCGAATTCGAGATCCCCTTCAACGCCATCCGCGGAAGAGCCTCCCACATCCGCATTAATGATGGCAGCGATCTCCTCGGCGCGGGCATCACGGTGGAAGAGTTTCCACCCTGCGATCAATATACCCTGCAAGGCGATCAGTTCTCGCGCGCTATCCTGGAACATACGCCGCCCCCAGTCCCGCTGGAGGATGCACTCAAGAACATGCAGGTAATCGAATCGCTATTCCGCGCGGCGCAAACCGGAACCGTCGTGGACCTGTAGGACAGACGATCGTCTTTTGTCGTCTGTCCTTCCGCATTCACGAAGGAAGGTGCGGCCGGTCGGGCGGCCTGGCACAATCGCAGAGATCCTTCGAATCAGGCCGGGTCTTTCCGCATTTTTCGCACGTCTGCATCTGAAATTTGATGCGCTTGGCAAGTTGCTACCGAACGCCATTGTGGCATCTGTTCTCAGCCGGTCCAGTCCGGTAGGCCCATGGGATCGCGGCGTCTATCAATGATCTTCGATGAGACCCACCAGCCGATGATCGCGCCCACAAGGATGACCAGCAGGTTAGGATCTTCAATTCGATCGCGCGCCGGCGGAACCAACACCCTGAGCCCTGGCCGCGCTTCGAGCACGCGCGCTGTCCAATCGTTCAGAATCGCTAGTCCCGATTCCCGATCGCGTGTGGTGACGAAAACCTCCAGCTCGTTCTGCCTTCCATCGGGGTTGCGAAACCCGCCGGCTCGGGGCCTTTCAGAGCCCGCTTTTTGCCCAGCGTAGGCCTGGCTCGCTGCATTCAGCAACGTCCCGGCCCTTTGAACGAACTCGGGCAACTCGCCCGGCTCGATCCCAACTTTTGCGCGCGCCGTGAATGGAGGCACGAGCAATGGCTGAACCAGCCATGCCAGTACGGCTCCGCAAATGACACCCGCAACCTTTACCGCACGCACTGCGAAGGGACGCATTTCGGCCGCATAGTAGCGGCTGGCGGGCGCAAAGGCAACCGGCGGCTATTGCTTCTCTTTCACCAGCCATACGAGCGTCGTCGAGCTTGTTGCTGACCTTGGACATCTCGTGGGTACGGCATCGGCTCCAGAACCGATTCGGAATTCTTCGGCGCGGCCCGCCATCGGACCATGTTGAGGATCGGCGGGAAACGGCGTGTGGAATGGGCGGTGACCCGATGGCATCGCGCTCGTCACCTACAGTCATTTTCGATCTTACGAGGTCTCTAAGGGCGGCCCGTCAGAAAGCCACCGATGAAGAAACCGAAGCCCAGAATCGAATCGCAGTGAGGGCAGGAGTACATGATCTCCTTTTTGATCAAACCGGAGACTTCCCGGTGAACTCCTTCAGGTACGGACATGTCGGCCGATTCCCGACGTGTCTGGTCGAGTGTGACAACCTGTTTGCAGTATGGGCACTTTGGCATTCCCGGAGCATAACAGAGCGCCAAGCCAGTTTTGATCACCGAACCCGGCGGAGGACTCTAGTCTCCATCTTCGATGCCCTCCAGGCGCAACTCGGCCTCCGCCTGGAGCAACGCAAACACCCCATGCCGATGATCGTGGTGGACAAAGTGGAGCGCCTCCCTACTTATCTCGCCAAGACGCCAAGACGCCAAGGCGCAAAGCCGCACAGGTAAACAGCCTATCTGTTTTCTTAGCGTCCTTGGCGTCTTTGCGGCTTGGCGAGAAATTGCGCAACTAGAAATTCCACTTGAGCGCGAACTGCAAATTCCTCGCGCCCAATGACGAATTCACCACGCCCGTCAACCCGCTGGGATTGCGCTGCACGTTGCTCCCCGAGCCCAGCAGTGAATAGCTGTTGGAGAAGATGTCGATCTGGTATCCCTGCACCGTGAAGATGGGGGTGTTAAACGCGTTGATGGAGTCGAAGCGGAATTCCAGGCTCTGGTGTTCCGTCAGCATGAACTTCTTGGAGAGGCTCATGTCGATCTGCCGCAGGCCCGGCCCGCGCTCCGATGAGATCGGGCAGTTGCCCAGTTTCCCGGTCGCCGGGTCGCGCATGGTAGTCGGGTCAAACCAGATGTACCCGCCACCTTCGTAGTTCTTGAATGGCGTCGCCACGCTCGGCGCAATGCAATCCGGACGCGGCTGGAAGTATGCGCCCGTCGGGTCCGCCGAATAGTCGAGCATGGACACCGGGAAGCCCCCATGCAGCGTCAGAATGGTGTTGAACTGCCAGTCGCCGATCGCTGCATTCACCGCCTTCGGTGCGTTCTTGGCGAACATGCGATTGTGCCCGAATGGCAGGTCGTAATTGGCGTAGCCGGTGAACACACTGGTCACATCGCGGTCACACAGCCCGTAATCCAGCCGGGTGTTATACACATACTCCTGGAAGGATACGTCGGCGCTCGCCTGGCTTGCCTGGGCATCGCCATACCGGCCGTAGTAACCCTGGTTGTTAGTCAGGCACTTTTGCCACGTGTAATTGAACTGGAATGCCAGCCCCTTAGTCAGGCGTTGCATCGCAGTAATCTGCAGCGCGTCGTAATTCTGAATGCCCACCGACGTGTTCAGCCGCTTCTGCCCGGTGCCGGCATTCACCAGCGCCTGGTTGCCCGCCAGGTACGGTCCCGGAATGCTGGTTCCATTGGGCTCCAGAACATTCTGTCCCATGTTGTAAATGGCCGCCATGTGGTCGGTGTGCTGCCCCACGTACGAGGCTTGCAGCATAGTGGAATTGGCGAGTTGGCGCTCGACTGTCACGTTCCATTGGTTGGAAACCGCCGGCCGGTAATTCGGATCGGTGGCGTGAATGCGCACACCGGAGAAGCACGACGCGGGTACGCTCAACACAGTGCTCGGGTTGCACGGCGTGCCGCCCAGCGAACCCAGCCCCGCGAAGCCCTGGTCTAGCGTGATCTGGTTGCTGGGAATGGCACCGTGCGTGCCGGCGGCGAACTGGCCCACCAGGTCCACGTTCCACGGCGCGTTGGTGGCCAGGCGGTTGTACTCGCCCGTGCCCTCCTGGAAGCTGGAGCGGGAGAAGGCCGCGCGAATCACCGTCTTGTCGTCCCACGGAGTCCACGCCAGTCCCAGTCGCGGCAGGAAATTCGCGATGCCGTTGTATTGGTTGTAGAGGGCGCGGCTGTTGCCGTTCTGCCCCGCCAGTTCAATCTGTCCGGTGTATTCGTTGAAGTTGGTCATGCGGTCGTGCACTTCGTAAATCGGTGTGAACACCTGCCACCGCAGCCCGATGTTGATGGTCAGGCGCTTATTCACGCGCCAGTCGTCCTGCGCGAACGCGCCGAACGCGTCGTTGCGCTGCCCCACCGTCCCGGAGAAGCCCTGGCCGTAAGCGATATAAGAAGGTAGCCCGAGCAGGAAATCGGCCTCGGAACTGCCCGTGTACGCGCCGCTGAAGCCGATCTGTCCCGCCGCACCGTCACTGCTGGTGGCGGGCACATAGTTGTTGCGATACCGAATCAGTTGGAAGCCGAAGTGGAACGCGTGCGTACCGCGGGTCCAGATAGCCGTATCCGAGTACTGTATGGCCGTCTGGTGGAAGATCTCCGGAGAATCCGTGGTACCGAACGGGAACGGCCCATTCTGCGACCCGCCCACCGGCGAACCGGCGAAGTACATGCCCGGCAGGAACGCCGTCGGTTGTCCCGCAATCAGGCCGCCCGCATTGGTCGCCGCCGCGGTCTGCGTGTTGGCTTCCGCGGGATAGTAGTTGAAGCCTATGCGTGCGTCGTTCACTAATGTCGGTCCAAAGCTGCGTGTGTAATCCAGCACGCTGCTCTGCAACGGGAAGGAGTTGTTGCCCGAGCCGTTGTACAGCAGCGCCTGGCTGTTGAGCGTGGGCTGCTCGATGTGCTGCTGCGAGTAGCGCGCATAAAAATGATCCTGCTGAGTGGGCGACCAATCCATCTTCACGTCGCCCTGGCTGCCGTGGGTGTAAGTTTGCTGCGTGTTGGCGGCGTTATTCAGCGTGCCGTTGTTGGTGCCTGGCAGCGTGGGGGCTGGCAGCACGTTCATGATCTTCAATGCTGTAGGGCTGATTCCGTTAATACAAGGGTTAATCCCCATCTTCTGCCCGCCCGTGCAAATCGCCGCCTGCGTCAGGTTCGAAGGCAGCGGCACCGTGGTGCCGGGATAGTTCAACTGCAGCCCCGCGATATCCGAAAGATTGCCCGTACGGTTCAAGCCGGTGAACGTGGTAAACGTGGAGGGGCTCGCCGGCGTATCGAACCGCGACCCCTGGTAGTCCACAAAGAAGAACAGCTTCTCACGCTTGATGGGACCGCCCAGCGTCCCGCCGAATTGGTTCCAATGCTGGCCCTGGGGAGCGCTGTTCACAGTCGGGTCCGTGCTGAAATTCCGCGACCATTCGTTGGCATTGAAGAAATCGTTGCGCAGATACTCGAAGGCGTCCCCGTGAAACTGCTTGGTGCCGCTCTTCAGGCTGGCGTTGATCACCCCGCCCAGAAAGTGGCCGAACTCCGCGCTCGGGTTGTTGGTGATGACTGCGAATTCCTGAATCGCGTCCACATTCGGCGAGTAAGCCACGTTGTTATCCACGAATTCGTTGTTGTCCATGCCGTCCAGCAGGTAGTAATTGGCCTGCTCGCGGTTGCCGTTGATGTTCGGCCGGCCCGAATTGAACGTCGCCTGGGGACTGTTGAAACTTCCCGGACTGGTGGCCACCGAGCCCGGCATCAACAGCGCCAGTTGGTTGTAATTCCGGGTCTCCAGTGGCAGGCTGCTGATGGTGTGAGCTTCCATCACGCCGCCAAGTTGCGTGGTTTCGGTTTGCAGCAGCGGCGCCGCGCTGGAAACCTCCACAGATTGCGAGACGTTGCCGATGGTCAGCGCGATATCGATGCGCGCCGTCTGGTTGATTTGCAGATCGAACGCCGGATGGACCGCCACCTGGAAGCCCGGCGCCTCTACCCGTACTTCATACCGTCCAATGGGCAGCCGCGGCAGGGTGTATACCCCTTCTTCGTTCGTTTTGGTCGGCCATGCCGTGCCGCGCTCCATGTCCTTTGCCGTAACCGCGGCCCCGGCTACCGCGCTGCCGGACGGGTCCGCGATCTTCCCGGTGATGGCGGCCGTAACTTCCTGCGCCGCTCCGAAGGGCGCAATCGCAGTAAGTAGCGCTGTTACTAGAATCGGTACGAACCCCAACCGGATTCGTAAGTGGAAATCGCTTCTTCTCATATTCACCTCAAGTGACCCCGTTTGGATTTCTGAGCCATACTGTGCCCGCTTACTCTCCATGTCCAGTTCACAACGGTTGTCAGGCCGTTATGACAGGTTCGTTACATCATCGAACGTCCATAGTCTCAATCGCTTATCAGTGCTGTTCCGTGCGCGCCAGCAGTGTCCCGAGCAGCCGGCGAACCGGCCGGACGGCGGCCAGCGTCACTTCCGCCTGCGCCGCTTGGGGCGCGGCCATCGCGTCCAGCGCGCGCTCCTGTTCGGCGATCCATTTTTCGGGAACCGCCTTTCCGGATTCCAGAAATGCCAGCGCGCGCAGTCCGATGGAACCCACTGCGGAGAGATTCTTCGAAAGCTGCGCCAGTTCCTTCGGACCTTGGAACCGCGCGTCGTTTTCCGCCCACGCCGCAAATGCTGCCCGCAGCGTGGGCAAGTCCGCCTTCCGCACCGCCTCTTCCAGGCTTCGTACCGTTTCGCTTTCTGGCCGCGCCGCATCCACCAACCGATTGAGATCCGCCAGGCTGGTGTACTTGCGCGCATCGCGCCGCCCTTCAATTCCCAGGGCTTCCACCGCATCGGCCAGAATGCGCAGCGGCGCGTCCCCGCCCAGCCGCTCCAGCATGGGCTGGTAGTTGGTACGATGCAGCCCACCCACCCAATCGAGTTGGCGGCTGACCGCTTCCGCGCGTCCGTACATGGAATTCACGTCCGTAATCTCGCGGGGCGACCAGAAGCGCTCCGCAATCGCCGCCATGCGCGGCCAGATCCGCGAATCCACCGTCTCCGGACTCACGTACTCGCTCCACATGCACGCTTCGCCGCCCAGAATGCGGCCAGCCACTTCATCGGGAACGCCCGCCAGTGGATCCACTGCGTAATGCACGCTCGCCGGCTTCAGGTGATCCAGGTAATAACCGGAAGAGAGAATCCCGCGATATCCCTGCTTCGCCGCCGCCGCCAGTGCTTCCGCCCCACGCCAGGATTGAATCACGGCGTCGTGCTCCAGCCCGGGAGCGAATACTTCATCCCAACCCACCATGGTCTTGCCGTGCTTTTGCAGCAGGGCCTGCACGCGCTGGTTGAAATAGGTCTGTAATTGCACGCTGGTAGCGAGCCCGTGTGCGCGCGCAAATGCCTGGATGGCGGCCGACGCTTTCCACTGCTTGTCCTCCACTTCATCGCCGCCAATGTGGAAGTAGCGATCAGGAAACAGCCCCGCCATCTCACCCAGAAAGCCGTCCAGAAACTGGTACGTGCTTTCCCGCGAGGGGTCCATGGCCGGCTCGAAGATTCCCCATCGCCGCTGGATCTCGTAAGGGCCGGGCGCGCTGGCGAGTTCCGGATAGCCCACAAACCAACTGCTGGTGTGGCCGGGAATATCGAATTCTGGAATCACGCGAATGCCGCGCTCGGCAGCGTAGGCCACCACCTGCCGGACTTCCTGCTGCGTATAGAAGTGGCCGTCCGACCCCAGTTGCTGCAGCTTGGGATAGAGCTTGCTCTCCACGCGAAAGCCCTGGTCGTCGGAGAGGTGCCAGTGGAACACGTTCAGCTTCACCGCCTCCATCGCGTCCAGATTGCGCAGCACCACCTCTACGGGCATCCAGTGGCGCGAGACGTCCAGCATCAGCCCTCGCCACGAAAATCGCGGATGATCCTCAATGTGGATGGCCGCCGCGGCGAATCCCTCCCCTGCAGGCTCCATCAACTGTGCGAAGGTGGCCATGCCATGCATCGCTCCAATCGCACTGCGCGCCGTCAGTCGAGCTCCCTGCGGAGAAACATCCAATTGGTATGATTCGTCCTCGCTTGCCGCTTCCCGGCACTCCACGGCAAGGCCCGGCCATGCCCCCGCCGGCGCCACCGCGGAGAAGCCACCCTGCCGCATCACCCGCGCTTCCAACCGCCG
>OKRF01000422.1:0-6539 GCA_900290315.1 Candidatus Sulfopaludibacter sp. SbA3
ACGGCGGTGGAGTAGGCGTCGTCGGTGGTGAGTCCGAGGACGCACGGGCCGAGGCAGCGGTGGATGTGGTATTGGAGGCAGGGTTTGGGGTGGTAGCGGGTGAGATCGACCTTGCAGGAGGGGACCAGGAAGTGGCGGTGGATGAAATGCACCAGGCGGTGCGCGAGGTTGGCGGGGAAGTAGGGGCCGAAGTAAGTGGCGCCATCCTTGCGGAGGCGGCGGGTGACGTAGACGCGGGGGTACCGTTCGCTGGTGAGCTTGATGTAGGGGTAGGTTTTGTCGTCGCGGAGCAGGATGTTGAAGCGCGGTTTGTACTGCTTGATGAGGTTGTTTTCGAGGGCGAGAGCCTCTTTTTCGTTGTCGACCAGGATGTAGTCGATGTCGCTAGCTTCGGAAATCAGGGTTCCGGTTTTGATGTCCGCGAGCTTGTCTTCAGAAAAATAGCTGCGGACGCGGTTGCGCAGGATCTTGGCTTTCCCCACGTAGATAACCCGGCCGCCGGCGTCCTTGTAGAGGTAGACTCCGGGCGAAGACGGGAGCTGCGCCACTTTTTCACGGAGGTCCATGGAAGGGAAAGGTACTTCTCATTATAAATCCGCCGCGTTAGAATCAAGGTATGTCCCGCTGGGTCATCGCCGCGCTGCTGGCCTGTGGCGTGTCACTAAGCGCGCAGAATATTTCGCCGCCGAAACCGCCCGAGCCGCCTCCTGCCCCGACGCCGGCCCCGGAACCCAAGCCGACTGCTGATGCCTTGAAGCGGGATCGTCCCAAGCCGGCCGTTTCCAGAGATCCCAAGGAAGAAGTGCCGCCGGAAGAGGACACGTCGCTCGCCACGGAGAATATTCAGTTCAACCCGCTGGAGGCACAAAACTGCATCACCATCGGCAACGGGTATTACAGGGCGGGCAAATACCGGCCGGCGTTGCGCCGGTTCAAGCTCGCCACCCAGTACGATGACAGCAACCGCGACGCCTGGTTGCGCCTGGGCGAGGCCTCCGAGAAAGTGAAGGACTTCGAGTCGGAAAAGGAAGCCTACACGAAGTACCTCGAGGTGGCGCCAGACGCCAAGAACGCCGCCGAAATTCGCAAGAAGCTGGGCAAACTGAAGTAGGCGCTTCCCAACTCAAGGTTCTGCTTCGAGCTAAGATGATCGCTCAGAGCCCTTGTGGATATTCGCAAACGCAAAACCGTCATTCTGATCTGGCTTTTCAACGTCGCCCTGGGGCTGATCATTCTCCCGCTGTTGATCCGGCCGCGGTCGATTGTCGCCTGGTGGATTCTCGTTGCAAAAGGAGCTCTCCTTCTGGCAGTCGCCATCGTAGCCGCGGCAACTATCCATTGGGCCGCGAGCATCAGACGGCTTTGGCTTGCGAGACGAGCGCTATTCCGCGGCAACTATGAGCGGGCTCTGCAGCAGATGGACAAAGTGAAGGCGGTGGCGGGATACGAATTCCGGGCTGTTATCCTGATCCTGGCCGGGCGTCCGCAGGAAGCCGAAGCGATCATTGCCAAACTGGGTTCAGAGGCCCGTGACCCGATGGAGAGGGCGAGAAGGCTGACGATTCTCGCGGAACTCCTGATGGATCAAGGCCGCTGGGAGCAGGCCAAAGAAGCCCTGGCCGAAGCGATCCGGAATGACGCCGGCGTGGGCAGCCCCTGCGTTGGCTTGGCCGACTGGTACCTGCTGCAGGGACTGGAACCGCAACGGGCGTCGGACCTTGTCGATCAGGCCAATAACGCCCCAGGGATCGCAGCATTGAAGCTCTCAGTGAGGGAAAGTACCCTCGCTTTCCGCTCCGCTACGAAAGCCCTGGCGCTTGCTCGCTTGGGCCGGCATCGTGAATCCGAGTCGGCGATCGCGGAGGCGTTCCGATTAGCCGATGTCAAACACGTTCCTGGGATGGCCCATCTGCACTGGCGCGCGGGCCTGACTTTCGCGGCGATAGGCCAGCGCTCCAAAGCTCGCGAGCATGCCCAAGAGGCATCGGCGATCGACCCGCATGGAAAATATGGGAAGCTCGCCGCAGGCTGGCTGGACGAGGACGTCAGAATCGTTTCATAAAGTTGCCAGAGCCTTACCCGGATTGCTATAATCAATGCTTCGTCAAGTTAGGGAGATTTCTGTCTTTATGGCACGAGTTTGTGAAATATGTGGCCGCGGACCCCAGTTCGGCAACCGCATCAGCCATGCCCACAATGTGACTAAGCGGCGCTGGAACTTGAATTTGCAGTCGGTGCGCGCGCTGGTGAATGGGGCCGGCAAACGCATCCGGGTGTGCACATCCTGCATTCGCGACGGTAAAGTCCAAAAGGTCGCATAGTCCGGGTTTCCGCCGAAAATCAGTTACAATTTGCGCTTCTGCGCGTCATCGCACTTTCCCAAGCGAATTTGTGTCCATTTTTCTTCCGCTGGCAGTGGACATGCTCTTCCCCACGCATGGGCCCCAGCATGTTCGACCAAAAGACAGCTGTAGAAAATCACCCGGCGTTGCCAGTTCCTCAACCGCAAGCCGGTGAACCGGGATTCTTTCAGCGGCGCCTTCGCCTGATTGTGGCGCAGGCATTGATGGGCCTGCTCGCGGCGGGCGTCCTGATCTTCGGCTTCTTCTATATCAAATACTCGCGCATGACCAACGCGCGGCTGGCGGGTGGTCCGTTCTCCGGGATGGTAAATGTCTACGCGGCGCCGCGCCCGCAGTTTCAGTCCGAGCCGCAACTCCTCGCCAACATTTCCGGCCAACGCGAACAGCGCCGCCTGGTGCACTTTGCCAATATCCCGCCGGTGCTGGTGCAAGCCGTGATCTCGGCGGAGGACAAGCACTTCTTCCATCACAACGGCTTCGACCTGTTTCGCGCCTGCAAGGCCGCCTATGTAGATATGAAGGACGGACGCAAGGAACAAGGCGCGTCCACCTTGAGCATGCAACTCGCGCGCAGCTTCTGGCTGACGCCAGACAAACATTGGACGCGCAAGGCAGCGGAGCTGCTGATCACCATGCGCCTGGAGGAAAAGCTCAGCAAGCAACAGATCTTCGAATACTACGCCAACCAGGTGTACCTGGGGCGGCGTGGTACTTTCAGCATCAACGGTTTTGGAGAAGCCGCGCGCGCCTTCTTCAACAAGGATCTCTCACAGATCACTCTGCCGGAGGCGGCGCTGCTGGCGGGATTGATTCAGCGCCCCAGTTATCTCAACCCTTACCGCCATCCGGATCGTGCCCGCGACCGGCGCAATGTGGTCCTGGCGCTCATGAAAGAGAACGGGTATCTGACGGCAGCCACCTATGCCGGCGCCGTGAACACGCCGGTGCGCGTCGAGCCCGATCAATCCGGGAGTGCGGAAAACCACTACTTCGTCGACTTGGTGAGCGAGGAGTTGCAAGCCGATCTGGGAGACAACGAAAAAGCCGCGCGATCCATTTTCACCACGCTCGATCCCGCCCTGCAAAAGGCCGCCGAAGACTCGGTGCGGCTCGGCATGGAAAATGTCGACCGGTTGCTTCGCGCCAAGGGCCGCGCCGCCGTGCCGCCAGGGCAGCCGCAGGTGGCTCTGGTGGCGATGGATCCGCACACGGGCGAAATCAGGGCCCTGGTTGGCGGACCCAGCTATGATACCAGCCAGTTGAACCACGCCATGGCGTTGCGCCAGCCCGGCTCGGCATTCAAACCGTTCGTCTACGCGGCGGCGCTGGATACCGCGGTCACGGGCGGCCGGCAGATCTTCACCGCGGCCTCGGTGCTGCAAGATAATCCCACCAGTTTCCTTTTTCACGGCGCCTTATACCAGCCGGGCAACTTTGGACAGGAATATATGGGTGCGGTGACTCTGCGCACGGCTCTGGCTCATTCGTTAAACGCTGCCACAGTGAGCCTGGCGCAGCAGGTGGGCTATCAAAACATCGTCGCCCTGGCGCAGCGCGCAGGCCTCAATCGGGACATCAAGCCCACTCCCGCGGTGGCGTTAGGCGCTTACGAGACCACACCCCTGGAGATTGCCGGCGCGTATACCGTTTTCGCCAACCAGGGTACGCGGGTAAGCCCCACGGCAATCGCAACCGTGCGTGGCGCCGATGGCGCGGTGCTGTTCCAGCACGATCCCAGCGGCGAGCACGCACTGGACGCTCGCGTGGCCTACCTGACGGCCAGCATGATGCAAGAGGTGCTGCGCAGTGGAACCGGCGCCACCGTTCGGTCGCGCGGATTCCTGCTGCCCGCCGCCGGCAAGACCGGAACGTCGCGCGACGGCTGGTTCGCCGGCTTCACCACGCAATTGCTGTGCGTAGTCTGGGTGGGGTTCGACGATAACCGCGATTTGAAACTGGAAGGCGCCCGCTCCGCGCTTCCCATCTGGGCGGAGTTCATGAAGCGTGCCGCGGAAATGCCCGCCTATCGCGATGCCAGACCCTTCACGCAACCCGCCGGGATTGTCCGCATCTCGATCTGCGACGAAAGCGGCCAAGTGGCCGGACCCGATTGTCCCGAAGTCCATTCCGAAGTCTTCATCGGCGGCACCGCGCCCACCGTAAGTTGCGAGTTGCATTCCGACTCGCCGTTGCGGAAGTGATCGCCTAGCGGCTGAACTCGACGAAACCTTCATGATTTGAAACGAACACCGAGGCGAAAGCGCTGGCGGGAAGCAGGCCGGGGCCGAGACCACGCACATCGATGCGGACTGCGTCCATGAGGCGATCGCGGGTGCCAGGCAGGGCGAACCGGACGGTGCATTTTTGTGCCGGGACGCCACCGCTGTTGGCATTCAACTGAGCGCCAAGGGCGCCATCGAGAGCGGGTTCGTACAGGACGATCGCCGAGGATCCGGAATCCACCACCAACTCTCTCGCGCGGCCATCGATTGAGGCGGCGACTACCGGCAGGCCGTCCGGGGATCGCAGCGGAACCCGCAGACCCGAGCCGGTGGCCGAACCATCGAGTTCGATCCGGCGATTGCGGTAGTCGAGCAGATAGTCGTGCCGCACCAGCCAGCTTTGCCCCAGGACGCCGTCGACGCCTGGCTGAAACACGTCGCCGATCATGGCCTCTACGGATTTGTCGGCGACGGAACCGGTACGGACCTCATCCAGAATGGCAACGGGAACGCGGCGGACGCCGGCGACGGATGCCTGTTCGACCGCATAGGCAGCCTTGAGATTCAGGCGGCGCGCGACTTCCGGGCGGACGATGCTGGAGGCGTTGCCGGTATCGATGAGCATTCGGTACGGTCCGGCGCCGTTGAGAAAGACCTCATGCAAGATGAGGGCATGGCCGGCGATCGACGCTTTCAGAAGGATCCCGGTTCGGCCGGCCAGTCCTTGAGCCGGGGCCGAGCCAGTCGCGAGCGTGAGAAGGAAGCATGCAAGTCGCATGCGCTGAGCTTGCAGCTAGCGGCTGGTGATCGTCGTGACGGGGCGGTGATTTGTTTACCGGACGGGCGCAGCGGCCGATGAGGGATTGCTGATGGACATGATGAATTTATCGGACACCCTTATTTTGCATGGAGATGCGGTAATGCCACAGGGAACTGGACCAGCGCACGGCAAAAGCGGCGACGTTGCCCTCCGGGGTCCAACCGGCGCTTAAGATCACCACGCGGGGAGGTGCCGGAACGAGTTTCATGGTGTTCCGGGTAGGATCGAAGAGAGCAGCCTGATAGAAGAAAACATTCAGAACGTTGACCGGGATGAGGACACGGCCATCGCGGTCGACCGCCGCCGGCGAGAGCGGCTGCGGGGTCATATTGAAGCCCGGCGGAAGGTTCAGGCGCGTGGCCTCGCCTCCTGCCGCCGGCATGCGGAAGAGTTGATAGCCATCCGCGCCAGTACGCATGACGTAAAGAAACTTGCCGCCAGGTTCCACCGCCAGATCGTACCCTTCGCCAATTCTCCGAGGATCGCCGCCGGCGGTGGGCTGGGCCCAAATGATTCCGGCAGACGCGTAGTAGACGGTTTGCCCATCAGCGGGTGCGGAAATCGCCGTTACGCTCCGAGCGTCGGCTGGAAAACGGCGGAGAATCCGGCCATCGTGCAGGGACGCTATGGCGATGTGCGGATCGACTCCGGCGCCGATGATAAAGGCGAGATTGCCGCCGGCGAGCAGTGCTCCTGGCAGGCTGGCGGATTCTGCACTATTGAGGAGGAGCTGAGGCTCGGCGCTATTGCGCCCCAGGAACAGTTCCGACCGGCCGTGCCGCCGGATGCTGAAGACGACTCCGCCGTCCGGAAGGGCGATTACGGTATGCTCCCCGCCTCCTTCGGCAAGTTGGGGAATCGGAATCTCCGCCTGGATGGTTCCGGCCGGACTCAGGGTGAGGATGGACCGCTCGAACCCGGAGTGGTCCATGTAGATCGAGCCATCGGGCCCCACATCCTGGGAGATGGGCGCGGCGACTCCTGGCAGGGAGATCAACGTTTGAATAGAGGCAGAGCCGGAGCGTGGCACCGCGATGGTGTCGACGGTATCGTCGCGGCGGCGCTGAATCAGGACTGCGCGGCCATCTTGAGTGATGGCGATCGGCTCGCGGAGCGTCGCGCCCGCCGCCATTT
>OKRF01000422.1:6549-7827 GCA_900290315.1 Candidatus Sulfopaludibacter sp. SbA3
GCTCGCGGAGCGTCGCGCCCGCCGCCATTTCCGCGGTGAGATTGCGGACTGCGAGCGTCTGCAGATCCAGGACAAAAAGCCGTGGCGGCCCGGCGTTGTCGGCGGGAAGTCCGAAGACGGCGATCTCCCGGCCGTCTGGGAAAACGCGAACAGTGGTTGAATCGGTATACCGCACGGTGGCCGGCAGAACCTGGGTGCGGCCAGAATCGGGCCAGAAGCGGATCAACTGCTCACGGCCCTCTGAGGAGGGGCGCTGGGCGATGAGGGAACCATCGGGAACCGGCTCGGGCAGCCAGGCGTTGTCGAGAACCAGCCGCGGTTCGCCGCCGAGGGGGCCGATGGAGTAGATCCGGCCGGGCCCCCATTCCCGGTCGAAGTAGATCTTGCTGCCATCGCGGGCCCAGGCAAGGCTGGCGACGGCTCCGTTGGCGCGGTCGTGCGTAAGGGCAGTCCAACTGGAGGAGTCGGGCTTCATGACGGCGACTTGAGACAGTCCATCGATGATGGCGCGGAAGGCCAGCAACTGGCCGTCCGGCGATATGCGGGGGTGCGAGGCAATGATCGAACCGCCGAGGACCGTTCCGGACCATGAAGGCGGCTGAGTGGGGCCGCTTCGCGCCCACATGAACGCGGCTGCCAGGATAGAGACGAGCGCGAGTGCCAGCGCCGCAGCCACGGGCCAAGGCGAATTCCGTGGCGCAACTGTTGGTTTGGCGCCGGGCACGGCCAGTTCCACCACCTCGCCAATGAAGCGGTATCCAATGGTGGGCACAGTCTCGATATAGCGGGCTATTTTCGCGTCATCGCCAAGCGCTTTGCGCAGTTGCGCCACCACGCGGGAGAGCGCGTTGTCGCTCACAGCTACGTCTTCCCAGACGTTGCTCAGGAGTTCTTCCTTGCCGATGGCGCGCGCGCGGTTTTGGATGAGGTAAAGCAGCAGACGGATGGACTTAGGCTCCAGGGCGAGGGCCCTTCCGGACTTTTCGACGGAAAAAGTTTCGGGGTTGAGAACGACATCGTCGAACTGATAGGAGACAGCGGGGCGATGCATTCGAACGAATTGTAGCAGAGGGGTTCACGGGGATGAACACAACGGTTCATCGGCACCGAGGTTTCGATATCGAATCCTTTTCTTTACAATACTTTACCGTTTGGCAGGAGAGGTGCTTTATTCCCGCCCGTAAGCCGGCACCCAGAAAGGGACGGCCAGAAGAGAGGATACGACGATGAACACTTCAACGATGCGTTTGATGATCGCGACGGCCGCCCTGGCAGTCG
>OKRF01000421.1 GCA_900290315.1 Candidatus Sulfopaludibacter sp. SbA3
CCACGCCGGCGTTTCGCGCGGCCGCCGTGGCGGGCGTACAGCCGTTGATCAATCTTTATCCGATCGGGCAGACGCCGGTGCTTACCAAAGGCGCCGTGGATCCGAACGTGGCCCAGTGGACCGGCACCAGCCTTGCCACCCAGAACGAACACACCGGGCTGCTGCGCATCGATCACCGTTTCAACGACAAGCTGAGTGCCTATTTCCGGGCGAGCGCCGACTCCACGAATCAATTCACGCCGAATGCGGCGCTTCCTTACGGAACCAAGAATTACGATGCGCCGTCCAGCGGCTTGTTCGATTTCCTCTACTTAGTGGACCCGAACACCACCAACGAACTGCGCATCGGCGGCAACTACGCGCAGCCGCTGCATTCCATTCCAACGTCCGGCGCGCCGGCCACGTTCAGTATTCCGTCCTTCTCTTCGATTCCCGGCGGCAACGAGCGGATCGCCTTCGGCCTTACGCAGTCGATCGTGGATCAGTGGACCACCCTGCGTGGGCCGCACACCCTGAAGGCGGGTGTCGAGATCCGGCGCGTGCAGCTCATTGTTCATGACTTCAATCTCTCGGACGGTACGGCCAGCTTCGCCAGCCTGAGCGATTTTCAGAACGACAAGCTCAATACCGTGGCCGGTTCCGGCGAACTTCCCACCAAGCAGATGCGTAAAATCGAATACTTCGGCTATGTACAGGATGAGTGGAAAGTGCGGCCCAACTTCACCGCCAACATCGGCCTGCGATACGAATTCTTCAACGTGTTCAACGAAATCCACAACCGCGATGTCCCGTTTGACGTGCAGGGGTGCGGCGGTTACTGCGCGGCGGGATCGGAGTTTTTCAATCCACCGAAGCTGAATTTCGCCCCCCGGCTGAGCTTTGCCTGGGCACCGGAAAAACTGGGAGGGCGCACCGTAATTCGCGTGGGCGCGGGAATCTTCTACGGCGACGCGCAACTCGGTGATCAGTATGCTCCGGCCAACAATGACGCTTCGCGATACACGCTGACCGCGGCCTCGACGCCGGGGCTGTCGTACCCGTTCACGCCGTTCATCAATACCGGCAGTGCGTTGGCCGCGGCGCCGCGCTCCGTCCCCATCAACCATCACAACGAAACCTCGCAGCAGTGGGGCATGAACATTCAGCACGCTCTCACCAGGAACATCACCCTGCAGGCGGGATACAACGGGCAGCAAAACTACCACGTTTTCTCGCGGACTTACGTGAACGTGATCAATCCGGCGACTGGCCGGCCGCCGTTCCCCAATCTGAGCCAGGATATCGACGTGCGCGGCGAAGACGGCGTGTCCAACTACCACGGTCTGGTGACGACAGTACAAGCCAATAACTGGCGCGGACTCACCGTGCGGGCTAACTATGTTTGGTCGCACGCGCTGAACGACGGATCGGCCGGCGGCGGGTCGGGAAATTATCCGGAGAACGTGGCGTGCCGTTCCTGCGAAGAAGGAAACAGCGATTATGACGCGCGTCATGCCTTTACGGCCAACTTCGCCTATCAGATTCCATTCGCGCGCAACCGCTGGTACGGCGGCTGGAACTGGAGCGGGACCTCCACGGTCCGCACGGGTCTGCCCTTCAACGTCTCAGTGACGAGGGCCGCCTCAACGCTGGCCGATGGGAACGCGCTCTCTGCGCAGCGCCCGAACCTGGTGCCCGGCGTGCCACTGTATCTGGATTACGGCGCCACGGGCCTCTGGCTCAATGCCGCCGCCTTCGCCGTGCCGGCCGCCGGCACGTGGGGGAATCTGGGACGCGACGTTCTGCGCGCGCCCGGGGTCTTCCAGATCGATACGGCCCTGTCCAAGAAATTCGCGTTGACGGAGAGGCTGGGATTGGAATTCGGAATACAAGGATTCAATGTGGCCAACCACCCGCTGCTGGCCGCGCCCGGCGCGAACATCAGTTCCGCCAGCAGCTTCGGCAAGATCACCGCACCGCTGAACACTTCGCCGATCGGAGCGGGAACTCCGCGGCGCATTCAGGCGTTCGTGCGGTTTTCCTTCTGACGAGACTCCCATGAGAAACAACTTCATTTTCGGAATCGCCGCCTTATCGGTGTTCAGCCTGAACGCGTCTGCGCAGACCGCACGAAAGCCCATTTTTGTATCGCCTGAACAGCTCGACCTGGAAGCGATATTGCCGAACCCTCCCGCCGACAACTCGCCGCAAGGAAACGCAGAACTGGCGGAGGTGAGGCGCCTGCAGGAGAGCAGAGGCGCCGCCGAGATAGCGCACGTGAAAGCGGACGACGAGGAGGAAGACATCTTCATTTTCAAGGACGTGCTGGGCGCCAGGTTCACGCCCGATGCGCTGCCCCTGACGGCGCTGCTCTCAACCCACATTCATAGTGACGAAGGCGTGATCAGCGGGCCGGCAAAGAAGGTCTTTCAGAAGCTTCGTCCCTTCAATTTCGATTCGAGTATCAAACCGGTTTGTAAAACCAATGCCAACGTAGCCGATTATGGCTATCCGAGCGGCCATGCGACCACCGGCTACCTGGAAGCCCTCGTTCTGATCCTGATGGTGCCGGAGAAACGCGATGCGATTCTGGCTCGCGCCGACGACTACGCTCACAGCCGCGTGGTCTGCGCGGTCCATTATCCGAGCGATGTGGCCGCCAGCAAGTCTGTCGCTTACGCCGCGATCGGCATCATGATGAACCAGCCGCAATTCCAGAAGGAACTGCAGGACGCGCGGGCGGAGACGCGTCGGATGCTTGGCCTGGCTGCGACGAGACCATCCAGGGCAGCGCAGTATCTGACGCAGGCCGAACTGGATCCGAGCCGGCTGCTGCCGCCGCCTCCCAAGGATGGCTCCGCGGCGCAGCAGCGCGAAATGGCGGAAGTGAGACATCTGGTGCAAACCCGAACAGCCCAACAATTCGCGCAGGCCAAATGGGATGCCGCGCACGAGGACCCGTCGGCGTTTGCGGCCGCCATCGGGCCCGAGTTCGACCTGGTGAAACTCCCCGCCACCGGCAAATTGCTGGCCGCGGTAATGAACGATCAGGCGGTGGCAGCCGGCGCGGCCAAGGAGTATTTCCATCGCAAGTTTCCAGTGGCCGCGGCCGATCCGCAACCGGCTGCTTTCGCCGACTGGTCGTGCGATGCCGTTTCCAGAAAGCCGGGTGAACGGCCGCTGCGATCGTATCCGAGCGGTCACACCACCATGGGTTACACACTCGCGATCGTATTGGCGAACCTGCTGCCCGAGAAGGCGCAGGCGATCATGGCCCGGGCGACGGAGTACGGGTACAGCCGTGAAGTTTGCGGCGACCACTACCATTCGGATGTGGAGGCGGGCCATGCTCTGGGCAGCGCCATTGGAATCCGGCTGCTGGAGAACCCCGCTTTGAAACCGCAAGTTGAAGCAGCGCGCTCCGAGCTGCGGGCCGCCCATCTGACGAACTGACGCCGCCCGGATTATCCAGCTTGGGAGTAGGCCGCGCAGCCTCGCTCCCAATCGGTCAACTGACGGGCAAGATCGCCGATCGTGGCGCGGTATGCCGGATCGTCCACCCGATTGTCGAGCTCATCGGGATCGCTCGCGAAACGATAGAATTCGGTGCCTCCGTCATCGTAGGTCGCGTATTTGAACTCTGGAGTCCGGATCATCATCGCGCGATTCCTTCCCGCCACTCCCTGCGCCGAGAAGATGGGGCGCGTGGGATGGCTTTCGCGGCCTTCCGAGCGTTTCACCAGTGACTCCCCCTGCACCCGCTCCGGCTTGGGCAGGCCCATGAGATCGCAGAGGGTGGGGAAGACATCCACGCCGGAAACCGGGTCGCCGCACACGGTGTCGCGGGGCCGGGTGCCGGGCGCGCGAATGATGAGCGGAATGCGCATGGCCGGCTCATAGAACGCGAAATCCTTACTCATCATGCGATGGCGCCCCATGGTGTCGCCGTGGTCGGCAAGCAGGACGACCACGGTGTTGTCGTCGAGATGGAGTTCCTGCAAACGCGTCAGCACCTGGCCCAGGCAGTGGTCGGAATACGAGGCCATGCCATAGTAGAGAGCGAGGATCTGGCGGATCTGCGAGTCGCTCATGCGTGCGGCTCCCTGGCTTTCGAACGAGAGGCGCTGGCGGGCCGGCTTGGTCCGGAATTCGCCGCTGCGATAGGGCGGCAGGGAAAGGCGCTGCGGATCGATCAGGGTATCAAACGGGCGCGGGGTAGTGTAAGGGTCGTGCGGCCCCCGAAGCTGCAGGAAGCAGGCGAACGGCCGGTTTCGATTCGTCTCGAGAAAACGCATGGCGCGCTGCGCACAGTAGCCGTCGAACGCATGCTCGGGCGCGAGCCCCATTCGGCCGNNCCAGGAAGCGGGCCATAGACTCTACGCCATTGATGCTGGACAACGGCTGGTCGTACCCCAGGTCCGCCAGCCACTTCTCATGTTCCTTGCGTTCATCCTCCAAGTTGTAGCCGTGTGGATGAGAGATCACGTAGCCGTTGCGCATGAGCGTTTGCGGGAGCGTCGCAAAAGACGGCGAGAGCTGTGCGCCGCCGCCGACACGATGGGCCGGCGGGTAAAGCCCGGTGTCCAGCGATGCACGAGAGGGGCCGCAAGTCATCGCCGCTGTGTAGGCGTGGGTGAAGGGCGTGAGCATCGTGAACGGGTAGCGCCAACCCGCTCAATTGATCGACCAGAATGTACAGAAGGTTTGGAGCTTTGACGGGCGATACGGCTTGCGCTCCAACCGCAGCGATGAATTCTCGACGGCTTAGCATACAGGATCTAGCTCGAATGCAGTTGTTAAAGTGTAGCAACGGCGTGTTACGCTTTAACGACGAAACGTTCCCATCCGTGGGTCCAGAGTTGCCTTTGGCAGTGTGGAGGGCCTCCAAACCCGGGCGTGCCGGGACCATCCCGAAAGTGCGGATGTCCCGAGAACAACCGCTCGTAATGCGGGTAGTCCCTCGGACAGTTTTCCTGGCATAGGGGACGAACGCAAGCCCTCTTTCGGGGGGCCGGCGGTCCCCAACAATCAGATTCATGATTTTCACCCGCCGATCGCAGAGTCTGGGCTTTATTGGGTGGCGGCGGTACCGCCGGCCAGCCTGAAAGTCGCCCCGATGGCAAAATGATCACGCTGGATATGAAGGACGTTCCAGTCATCGATCAGCCGGGATGGCCGGCCCTCGATGCCGTCGCGGCACCGGCCCGCATGACATTCGCAATGATCTGGAAAGCGTCGGACGATCCCGTCTGATACGAGGATCCCTCCCGGCAATTCGAGGTCGCCCGTTGACCACTTCCCCAATAACGGCGAAGCCCGCCCTAGAGGCTTCGATAGAAACATTACTCGTGAATTAGGACCCAGATCGCGCCTCCGCGTGGAATCCCATTTTGAGAGCTCAATCGTCTAAACTCCTATATGGAGGCACTGGTGTGTCACGCTCCTCACCTCCTACGGAGTATGAACGTCTATTGACCGGAAGGCATGAGAACGCATGTTGAAACTGCAACTCCTCGCCGTCGCCGCGTTATCGGTAACCGCGATTTTGGCCCAGGATATAGCGGCCACGTGGCAAGGCAAACTGCAGAGCGGCGGCAATGAGTTCCGCAGCGTTTACAAAATCACTCGCACCGGTGAAGGCGGTCTGACAGCCGTCCTTTACACCCTCGATCATGGTGCCAAGCCCGTCGCGGCGAACTCCGTGGTGGTGCAAGGTGCGGCCGTGAAGATCTCGTTCGCCGCCATCTGGAGTGAATACCAGGGTAAGTTAAGCGCCGACGGGAACACCATAACGGGATTCTGGAACAGCGGCGGCAAAGCTCTCCCGCTCACCATGACCCGCGCCACCGAAGAAACTGCCTGGACTATTCCTGCTGTCTCGGAACGCCTCCAACCCATGCGGAAGGACGCCTCTCCGGCGTTCGAGGTGGCGGCGGCGGCGATCAAGCCCAGCGATCCAACCCGATATAACTCCGGATTCAAAATGGACGGTCGCCGAGTCTATGCAGAGCGGGAGAATCTGCGCGCCATGATCATGTTCGCTTACGGCGTCCATCCGCGCCAGATCCTCGACGCGCCGGCATGGGCCGACACGGATTATTACGACGTGTATGGCCAGCCCGATGAACCTGGTGAACCCAGTGTGGACCAAATACGTATCATGTACCGGAAACTCCTGTCCGATCGCTTCCAGCTCGCTTGCCACGGTGAAGAGAAGGCCCTGCCGGTGTTTGTCATGTCCGTCGGCAAGAACGGCGCCAAACTCGCCAGGAGTGAGAGCGGCCTCAGCGGAGTTCCCGATCAGACTATGCAAAGGCCCGGTTATCTGACCGAGAGAAACGCGACGATGGCGGAGTTCGCGGCCATGTTGCAGGCGACCGTCCTCGATCGCCCAGTTCTCGATCAGACTAAACTCGAAGGCCGCTTCGATTTCATGCTGAGGTGGACGCCCGATCAGGCCCAGGTCTCCGGACGAGTTAGGCCCACAGACGATGCCAACGCGCCTCCCGATCTCTTCTCCGCCATGCAGGAGCAGTTGGGCCTGAAACTGGAAGCCACCAAAGCGCCCGCTAGTGTTCTCATAATCGATAGAGTTGAGAAGCCGTCCGAGAACTAGTTCGCCCGCCGGCTCGGCGCCATTAGGGCTACATGCCCGGGCTGCTTGGAAGGTTTGTCTGCCAGCATGCAGGCTGCGTGTGAACGTATCTCAACCTGGAGCAGTCGCGGACCGCGAGGCGGTTAGTTAGCGGTAGGTCCGCAGATATTCCCATTCCTTTGCCGGCAAGCTGACGGAAAAACGTCTTACCCGCAATCTCTTCCATTGCGCCGCCGGCCGCGAGCCGGGAATGGCGCCGGCAAATATGGTGACCCATTACAAAAGGGCATTGCTGGCTCAGTTCGCAAGAAACCTCACTACGACAAAAAAACCGGCCAGGGGCGGAAATTCGGAAATTTTCGGAATTTCCGCCCCAATCCTTGAGCACACCCGGAGTTGATGGTGGGCCTGAGCCGGTGGCCGTTTAGCGGCCGAGGTGCTGGCACTGTTCGTCGGGAGCGGCAGCGCCGTCGCCGACCGCACCGTGGCCGAGCCCTTCAGCACCGAACGGAGGCGACTGAGGACGGGTTAAGGCTCGCACGACTTGGGTATGAGTTTCTTCCTGACCCAGACGCCCAACCGTGATCACCACCTGATTGTGCCCCACAAGCGTGGCGCCTGAGCCGGTGACCGTTTAGCGGACCGACGTGCTGGCACTGTTCGTCGAGAGCGGCAGCGCCGTCGCCGAACGCACCGTGGCCGAGCCAGTTAGCACCGCACCGGACGCGACTGAGGACGACGTTAGGGTGCGCACAACTTGCGTATGGGTTTCTCCCTGACCCAGACGCCCAACCGTGATCACCACCTGGTTGTGGCCCACAAGCGTGGCGTTGGCGAGCGAACCGTCGTAGTACACGCCGGCCGGTAGCGTCACCACCACCTGCACGCCGTTCAAATTGTTGGTCGAGTTATTCGACACCCGGACCCGATAGGGGATTGCGTCGCCCTTTCTGACCGAATCCGGAGCATTGAGTTCCACCTGCGTCAGCGAGGAGAGATCCGGCTTGGTAATGGTAAACGTATCGAGTAACCCGGGAGTTCCGCTGGCGGATGGCGGAGTCATAAGCGCCCCTGTCGCGGGACTCACCAAAACGTCCGGAAGCGGATCGTTCAAAGGCTGAGATTGCAAGTCCATGCCATAAGGCGCGGGTTCGGAGGATGTGGCCGAGGAAGTGCCTTGTAACGGTTCCGAAATTTGATAAAGCGACATGGAGGAATCGCTATTCACCACGACGTGGGAGAACGAAAAGACCTTCGCTTTGAACTTCTGCGTGATCTTGGGAGCCGTTCCGGCGTGAGGGATGAAAGGCGCCATGGCGACGTTCGTCAGATAGGTGTCGAGCCAAGTCCCCGGCCCTTGGGGGACCGTAAGTCCTCCGCCGAGGTTGTAGGTCCCAGCCGCCGAATCGTCCTGGTCGAGTTGGGCACCCTGTCCGCGGGGACTCGCGATATTGCCGTCGAAATCCCTGTTTCCACCTGCGCCGTCCACGATGTAGATGATGCCATCCGGAACAGTGTCGTTGCTTCCGTCGAAAGCCGCGTCGATGTTGACGAAGGGTTCGGTAGCAGTTGTGGGTGCCTGGGCAATCTGCGGCAAGGCCACGATTGGCGCGGTGCGTTGATAATTGTGCTCGTGACCACTGAAGACGATATTCACCCCGTGGTTTTCGAGGGTCTTTACGAGGCTGCGCATCTGGAAATTGCGGACGGTCCCGTTTCCGGAGGAAAACGGAGAGTGGTGAAACACCGCGATCTTCCAGGGTTTGGACGAGGAGTCAAGGTCGGAAATGACCCACTGGCGAAGCACGGAAGGATAGTCGAGGAAGGCAACCTCCGGTGTCGCATTGGGCGCAGTATAGTCGACTTGGGCATTGAAGAGGTGGGGGTTTGAGTCAAGGAAGATGAAATGCGCGTTGCCGTAATCGAACGAGTAGTTCGACATTAGGTCACTCTGCTGCTTGGTGCCGTTTCCCGTGTTTACCGCAGTCGAGGCCCGGTACGCGGTAGCGGCAGCCGTGGTCGTATACGATTTCCCCTGATAGCTCCAGGTCCAGCCGGTCGGCGTGGAGCTGTCGCCATTAAAGATGAACTGCGATGCCACGCCGGCGGGACCATTCAGGGGATAGTAATAGTCGTTGAAATATCCCATCAGGTCACCGCCCTCGGAGTTTCCCGTGTAGAGTCCGCCGGCATTGCCGTCGAGCATATTTACGTAGTCTCCATTGCCGCCCGTGTCGTGGTTACCGGCGACCACATAGATCGGAGTGCTTCTCGCAAGCGGGGCGCCCGTATCGCTGCTATCCTTGTCGCTATTCCAGACTGGAAACCAATAATCGCGCATGCTGGACTCGGCGCCAGTGTTGTAGACATTGTCACCGGCAATGACCACCATATCGGCAGAAGGAAGCCGTGGAGCGTTGGGGACACTAAGATTCGTGACGTTGTAGATTTCATGGACAATCCGGGCCTCATAGTTAGCGTCCGCGGCCGGATTGGCGCCGTTTGAGGGGAAGTACCCTTCGTCGCCCTCCACGGAGAAGGCGAATGGCGCGCTCACTTTTCGCGTGTGAAAGCTCGCCGTGAAACCGCCGCTGGGCAGTGTAGGGCCCTTGACCTGGTAATAGTAGGTGGTGTTGTACTGGAGGCCGCTGAGAACCGCGGTGTAATTCACGTGCGGCCCGGGAGCGGTGGTAGGAATGGGCAAAGTCTTGTCGGCAGCGAGGTAGTTGGTCACCACGCGGCCCACGCCGGTAGCTGTTGAGCCGTAGCTCGTGGTGGTTCCGTAGTTTACTGTGTAGCCCGTTGCATTGGGCGTAGTCTCGGTAGTCCGCCAAGCTATCACGATTTGGTCGGTCGGGCCCAAAGGCCCCGCATCGCCCGGCTGGATGTATGGCTCATACTGCAACGACTGAGCGTTCAGGTAAACCGGCAACAGTATTGCTGCCGCGCCAAGAAGTCTACTAAGCTGCTGAAATGTCATTCGATTCATCGTTTGTCTCTCCGTGTGCGATCTATCTACCAATGTCAGGTCTGAGGACCTGCCGCTTCCCCTTTGGAACCCCGGTTACCGGAGCGCCCCCTTCCACACCTCACCATGTTTTAGGAAGGCTAGCAGCCGCGAATTAATTTCTTATGATAATCAGACTACGATCAAGTTACAGTGCCTCTTTGTCGATTTACTTTGTTGATCCGTGCATATTATGATATATAAGATGACGAATAACTCCACAGGTCTCTCGCGGCGAGCACTCTTACTTGGGACCATGTTGGGTCCAACGAAACTCACCGGCTCCCAAAGCTGTCTTGAGAACTCCTCCTGCATCGATCCGCAAAGCCTCACTCCATTCGTCGATCGCTTGCCTATACCTTCCGTGGCCCAGCCCGCGGAGTACCGCGTCCATCCCGCCGCGCACGGGAAAATTCCGCATTACCGCATCTCCATGCGCGAGGTTGCACTGAAAATCCACCGCGACCTTGCCCCGGCGCGCATCTGGGGATACCAGGGCTGTTCTCCGGGCCCGACGATTGAAGTGCGCAGGGACCACCCCATCTCGGTGGAGTGGAGATGCGAGTTGCCGAATGCGCATTTCCTTTCCGTGGACCACACCATTCACGGCGCGGAGGCGGACAAGCCGGAGGTCCGCGCGGTGGTGCATGTTCACGGTGCCAAAGTCCCTCCCGAGAGCGATGGCTACCCGGAGGCGTGGATCGTGCCCGGCAAGAGCTCGCAGTCCTACTACCCCAACAACCAGGGCGCGGCCACCCTTTGGTACCACGACCACGCCATGGGAATCACGCGCCTCAATATCTATGCAGGCCTTTTGGGTTTGTATCTCGTTCGCGACCCGGAGGAGGACGCTCTCGGCCTGCCGCGCGGTAACTACGAATTGCCGTTGGTGATCTGCGACCGGATGATCGACCGGGCCGGCCAGTTGCATTACCCGTATCCGGCAAGCCCGGCTCGCCCTGGATCGCTGACGTGTTTGGCAACGCCGCCTTGGTAAATGGAAAGCTCTTCCCATTTATTGAGGTCGAGCCGCGGCCGTACCGGCTGCGTTTGGTAAATGCGTCCAATGCCAGGGTGTATGGATTTTCGCTCTCCGGGCGCCAGGCGCTGACGATTATCGGATCGGACCAGGGATTGCTTGCCACCCCGGCAGCCGAGGACACACTCTGGATTGCGCCGGGCGAGCGCTGGGACACCATCGTGGATTTCTCCGGGCGCCGTGGTGAGAACGTTGTCCTGTTCGACGAAAAACTCCCGATTTTGCAGTTCCGCGTCGGTCGCTCGGCGCGATCCGGCAGCGGGTGGCGGGTTCCGAAGGTTCTCCGGCCCATTCGCCGGATACAACAGTCGGAAGCGGCCGTAACCCGCAACTTGAGTATGGAGGAATTCATGGACCGGCGTGGCGTTCCGCTCCGCATGCTGTTGAACGGCGCACACTGGGACATGCCCGTTACCGAGAAACCGGCGCTCGGATCGGTCGAAATCTGGAATCTGATCAACCTGACCGACGATTCCCATCCCATTCACTTGCACCTGGTGCGATTCCAGCTTCTGGAGCGCCGCGCCATAGATCCTTTGGTCTACCGAAGCTCGCGCGAGTTGATGTTCCGCGGCCCTGCCATTCCTCCTTCGCCGTCCGAGGCGGGCTGGAAAGACACCATCCGCGCGGAACCGCGCATGGTCACCAGCATTATTGTGCCCTTCGACGGATACGTGGGCCAATTTGTCTGGCACTGTCATGTTCTCGAGCACGAAGACAACGAGATGATGCGGCCCTATCAGGTGGTCAAGGCCTAGCCGGAAGCCGCCGGCACAGAACGGTCGTGGGGAGGCGGCCTTACTGGCCGCCGCCCATGCCTCAATTGGCCCGGTGCCTGCCACGCAAAGACGCATTCGGCGGATACTCGTCAAGCGGTGTGGCACAGAGTCACCGATCCACCGCGGTGCGGACCGCGCTCAGACGGGCGATTGCGGCCTGAAGTTGCTGGCACACGTTCTGCATCGGAGGCCCAGGCGCACCCGGGCGAGCAGAGAGCATGGCCTGATCTAGCGACAGATCGATGCGGCCGAGGTCGCCGGTTACCTCCCACAGCGCGCTGAACACGTTATCGCCTGTAACTTCGGGACTATTGACGTTCGATACCGCCTCTCCACCTCCAAAGATGGGCGTCAGGCGCTTGAGCAGCGACGTGGCTTCAATTTGGAGCGCGCTCAGATACTGAGACCAGACAGCAAGCCATCGGCTTGTTCGCTCCGCATCGAGAGAGTCGATCTGCTTCTGATCGAAACGGCTAGCCGCTTCACGCAGGGCGCGATTGTGGGCTTGCATCCGCTCGGCGTTCTCGAGTATGGCCAGCACCTCGGCGCGCGCCCGCCGTACCACTTCCGTTTCACCGGTCGTCAAGCCTTCCCGCGCGAGCTTGCCGGCCACCCAGGTCCGCACTTCCGGGAGAACGTTCACGCCATCGGCATCGATCGCGGGCCCCGCATCGCGTCCGAACTCGGTGGGTGTTTCGAAGCGAAGGACAAGCTGCGGCTCGCCCGGCATCGGACCGAGGTCTTTGACGATTCTGTTCTTCTCCTGATCGGAACCGGCCGCGATGAGGAGTTCGAGACCGCCATCCGGCCTGCGCTCCAGCCTGGCTTGCCGGCCCAATACGAGATTCGCAAAAGGCAGCCGGCTGAGAACATCCACCTCCAGGCTCACATTCACCGGCGGTTTTGCCCGCGGGGCGGAATGTGCCGGCAGGCCGCTCTCCGCGGAATTGCTGGCGGATGTCTCGGGTTCAGGCGTTGCGTCCGCCGGCAAAGGGTCCCGTGCGAACACCAGCGGGGGCGAGGCCTCCTTCGTGAAGACCTGCAGGCTCGTCTCCCTCATGCGATATTCCAACTGCCGGTTGGACGCGCCAATGACCAACTCCTCCTCGGTGGGATGCAGGTCGGCTCCACTGAGGACCAACCTCGCATGCAGCAGTCTGGGAACGGCCTCCACCGGATTTCCGGTGTTGGCCGCATGAACTTGAACGGTCCACCCCGAGCCGCTGGCATAGGCCAGGGGATTCGTACCGGCGCTGGCGAGGTCTAGGAATTCCTCGGCTGAGAAATTCAGCAGCGCAGCCTCGTCCAGGTCTTGCGGTATGGGCGCTCCGGCGGAAGGCTGGGCGTCGTGTCTGTTTTTGCAGTACGCGGCAGGTACCCCGTTCTTCGATACCCACTGTCCGGCCACTAGCTACTTTCCCACTTAAAATTCTAAAAATGCCTAAACCGCGCCATCGTCCCTTGGAGATGCCAACATTGGCGAGCTTCGAGGGAGCGTTAGAAGTGAGGAGGGA
>OKRF01000419.1 GCA_900290315.1 Candidatus Sulfopaludibacter sp. SbA3
AAAGTATCGTTGACACCGGCAGCGTAAGAATTGAGGCCGAACCCCGGAAATTTTCAAGAGAGGAACCTCGGAATTAATTCCGAGGTTATGTAGCCTGTCACCGAAATAATTTATGCTCGCGAAGGTACTGATCGTCACTGGCGGCGCGCGCGGGATCGGCGCTTGTACGGCGCGGCTGGCCGGACTACGCGGGTACGCGGTGTGTGTCAACTATTTGCGAAATCGCGAGGCGGCGGCCGGCGTAGTGGACCAGATTCAGAAAGGCGGCGGCATGGCGCTGGCGGTACAAGCGGATGTCGGCGTGGAATCGGAAGTGGGCGCACTGTTTGAACGAGTGGAGCAGGAGTTGGGGCGGCCCACCGCTCTGGTGAACAACGCGGCGCGTCTGGAATCTCAGATGCGCCTGGACTCTATGGATGCCGCGCGGATGCAGCGTATGTTCGCGACGAACGCGATTGGCGCGATGCTCTGCTCGCGCGAAGCAGTGAAGCGCATGTCCACGCGGTATGGCGGCTCGGGCGGAAGCATTGTCAACGTTTCTTCCGGCGCGGCACGTTACGGTTCGCCCGGCGAGTATGTCGATTATGCGGCGACCAAGGGCGCGGTGGAGGTATTCACAATCGGGTTGGCCCGGGAAGTGGCCGAAGAAGGAATTCGGGTGAACGGTGTGAGACCCGGGTTTATCTACACGGAGTTGCATGCTGCGGGTGGGGAGCCGAATCGGGTGGATCGCGGAGCCGAATCGGGTGGATCGCGTGAAGTCGCTGGTGCCGATGCAAAGGGGCGGACAGCCGCAGGAAGTGGCGGCGGCGATTCTGTGGCTGCTCTCGCCGGAGGCGTCCTATGTGACGGGCACTCTCATCGATGTCTCGGGAGGGCGGTAGGAATGAGTCTTTGGGAACTCAGCGATCTTTGCACGCCATGGTGCATCCACGTGGCTGCGACTTTGCGCATTGCGGACCACATTGTGGCGGGGAAGGCGGAGATCGGGGAACTGGCCGCGGCGGCGGCTGTGGACGCCGGCTCGCTACACAGAGTGCTGCAGCACCTGGTGAGCAAGGGCGTGTTCGCCGAGACGGCGCCGGGCCGCTTCGCG
>OKRF01000418.1 GCA_900290315.1 Candidatus Sulfopaludibacter sp. SbA3
GGCGGTAATTGGGATTCGTGGGCCAGCGCCTGGTCCGACGACCAGGCGATCCCGAAGTCGTAGGTCGCCGTCAGACCGGTCCTGTCGAAGACGGGACGATCCAGATCTCCGCTCAGGAATTTCGCGAAGTCCTCCAGGGATTCGCCCTTCGCACGCAACATGGTTTTACCCGCGATGGACATGCCGATCAGGTGGTCTTTGTATCCGGCGGGCATCACCGGCAAACCATCGTTCGCCAGCGAAACGCTAGTCACCGGTGGACCCTCCGGCCCGGTCTCCTGCTCGGGTCGCGACACCTGCATCTTCACGCCGTTCTTCCCTACTACCAGCGCGTAGATCGGCAGTTCTCTCGTCTCGCCATGCGCCACCAGGCCGAAGCGGCCGGCCAGCAGGTTCCGCAGCATCTGCCGGAACTCCTCCTTGGTGGCGCCTGGCGGCACTTTCGCGGCCACGTCGTACCGTTCCTGCTCGATCCACGAGGGACCCGCAAGCTGGTAGCCCTCGATGCCGTACGCTTTGGTCAACATGCTCCTCAGCGTGACTCTCGTATAAGTAATCTGCCCAGGGTCGCTGCCGCCGGGACCGCCGCGCATGGCGTACCGGGTCCCCGGCGCCGCAGTCTTGACGCTCGCCACCTCGAAGGTCTGCGCTCCGGCCAAAGACGCCAGGGCGCCCAATGCCAGCACATGCAGAAGCAGAATGGGTCGTTCTATTGTTTTTGCCATACTGAGTCAAAATATGATCTAGTATGGAATAAAACTTGAGAGTATGTCAAGCGAAAAACTCGCTCATGGCCGGGCCAGCGATTTCGCCACCATCGCTTCCCACAGTTCCCTTTGCGCGATGGTGGCCTGCAGGCGGTCGGGCACCTGGCTGCTGGCTTCCAGTTGCCACCATCCTTCCCATCCCTCGTCGATGAGCAGGTCGCACTGGAGCTGATACGGGAAGTCGCCGCGGCCCAGCTCATGAAAATGCAGGGTGTCATCCAGATACTTCTTCACGCCTTCGAACCTCTGCGCGAAATCCGCTGCGTCCACCATTTCACCGTTCAGCTTGATGCCGACGTTGCGCTGGTCCACACCCTCCATCACCTTTCGGAGGGTGACCAGGTCGCCTGCCGTGCCGTGATTCTCCAGGCGGATTCTCTGGCCGTAGCCGGCCGCGAACTTGCCCAGCGCGTTGAGCGCGCGGCTGATCTGCTCGATGGTCTTTTCGTGCGGCACTTCGGGGTGAAAATCGTTGGGCACCACGCGGATGCCGTGCCCGCCCACGTCCTGGCTGAGCTTCACGTACGCTTTGGCGCTTTCGATCACGTACGCTTTGGCGCTTTCGATCTGCTGGTTGAGCCGTGCCGGATCGGGCGAATCCAGGCGCTCCACAATGGCCAGTCCCACCAGCAGGATCGGGCTGTCGGCAAACTGCTTCTTCACCTCGCGCCGCTGCTCCGCGTTGAGCGTCAATTCCACACCGTGGGCGTACTTGGCGCTGGTGCGCAGTTCCGTGGAGAACGCTTTGGCCCTGGTCAGATTGGCGATCATGGTGGGGATGTCCCACTCGCTGCCCCACTGATACGACGTAAAACCGAACTTCATCTTGCAGACGCGGCCGGCGGGAGATGCCGCTGCCCGCGCCAGCATCGCCAGGCCCGCTCCCGCCTGCACGCCGCACGAGAAGAAATCACGACGAGTGAACAATTTCATCCAGCGTCTCCTTTGCGTGGCATGCCGCCTCCAGGGCGTGCGAGGCAGCCACCAGAGTCTCCGCGATATCGCGCTCCGTGTGGGCCGCCGACACATACATGCGGCCATCGGGAAGCATGTGCAGGCCTTCGGACAGCGCGGCCATCAGGAAGCGGCCGAGCGTCTCGCGGTCGTCGGAAAGCGAGTCGCGATAGTCGCGCAGTTCGCTATCGTTGCCGAAATGGAGCGCCAGGGCCGCGCCGAATCCCGTGACGCGAAGCGGAATGCCGGAGTGTTGCGCGATGTCCCGCAGGCCGTCCATGAGCTGCACTCCCAGTCTATTGGCATGTTTTAACGCCACG
>OKRF01000416.1 GCA_900290315.1 Candidatus Sulfopaludibacter sp. SbA3
GATCATGCTGGCAGACGAGATGCCAGCGAGCAGCAGCCGGTCTCCACAATCGCTGGGCGCGACCACGGGTGGGGTCTTCCTCTATGTCGAAAACGTGGATACCGTGTTCAACCAGGCTGTTTCGGCGGGTGCTCAGGTGGAAGCGCCGATCGCCGACATGTTTTGGGGCGACCGCTACGGCAGGCTGAAGGATCCGTTCGGACACTCCTGGTCGGTGGCGACGCACAAGGAAGATGTCGCACCGGCGGAGATGAAGAAGCGGATGGAAGAGGCTACGCAGAAGATGNNATCGTTTTTTGTCGTCTGTCAATTAGGGGCGGACCGCCCCGCAAAACGGGATGAAAAACCGGTTGGTAACGCCGGCGGTCCCGCCGCCGGTTGCACTCGCCGGCCGGCGACAAGATCGCCGGCGTTACCCAGTCGCTCGACCCTGTCTTCTTCAGGCTGTGCGGGCATTTTCGAGAGGGTCGGCTCATGAGGCGAAAGCTCATCCAAGCAATTTCGCAAAAGCGATGCGCCGCTCTCTCATAAGATGGCCTACGCTGCTTTCTCCGCGGCCTTCGCCGCCAGATAGCGCTTCTTTTCCGTACCGTGACGCCACCGCCAGAGGGAGGCCGCCACCACCACCAGGAAGCAGACCTCCACCAGCACCTTTTCGCCATCCAGGAGATCCGGCACCTGCCCCTTCAGATTTTGATCAATCAGGGTGCCATGCACAAACATACAGGCCGCCGCGAAATAGGCCGTGTAGTGCAACTTTTTCCAGGGACGATACCCCAGCTTGGGACGGAAATACGAGGTGCTCACGACCAGGGCGAAGGAATAAAATGTCAGCGCGCCCAGAACGTTGTACAACGTTTGTTGCGGTGAGTTGAGCGGCCACAAGACGTCGACGATGCGGAATTTCGCGGTGCGCGAAAACAGCAGAATCACGGGATGCAGCACGGCCACTGACAGGGCGATGTAGCCCGTCCAGTTATGAATACGGAACAGCGGCCACGGCAGCTTGCGGTGGGGCCATTGGCGGACGGAATGGTAGTTCGTGGAGACCAGGAGTCCCATCAGAATATTCAGCGTGAGCAGGACCATGGCGGTGAGTCCCACCACGGCCGACACGTCGACAGCGGAGATATCGTCCATAGGTTAGCTAGTTCGCGGAAGGCTTTTCTACGCGATCGATTACCAGGACTTCGATCGGGCGATTGGCGGTCTTGAGTTTCAACCCCAGTTGTTGGTCCAGTGCCGCGGAAATCGAGATGGCTCCGCTGTCCGACGCCAGAGCGGAGAGATCGTCGCGGCTGTATTCGAAATGGAGCAGGTCGAGCGGTCCGGACAGCCCTGTTTCGTTGACCACGGTGCGGCCGAGCATGTTGGAGAGGGTACGCACCCACGTCGTGGTATCCATCCCGACTACCTCTATAACCTGGTTCGGTCCGTTGACAGTCCCGGTGGGAATCCCGCAAATGGGCTTCTGTCCCGTCACCGGAGGGCCAGGAGCAATGTTCGGATCCCGGGATGTACAACCTCCTTCTTTGAGCGCCTGCAACTTGGTGCCATCCTTTGCCGGGGTGAGAAGGAACACGCGGCTGTCTTTGGTCTCGCGATGCACTTGTAGCCTGAAGCGGTCCGCGAGCAGAGCCCGCATCATCAGCTTCATTTGTGAATCGGGGGTATTCGGCGCGGCTTTTGCCTGGACGTCGAACCGCTCCGAGTCGATCCAGCGAGGCCCGCCGGAGATATTGAATCCCTCCACTCCGTGGGCCCGCCGGAGATATTGAATCCCTCCACTCCGTAGGCGTAGTTCAGCAGCAGCTTCAGGACCACGTTGCGCCCATCAATCGTGCCACCCGTGGGGCGGAATCGCGAAACCGTAGTATTGGCCGCGCTCATCTTGACCGATGCCACCTCGAACTGAGGCTGCACCGCGTCCTGCGCGGGGCATCCTGGCAGACACTGAAGGGCAATTGCCAGCGCAGGCAACCTTCCACATAGTCCGCGAATGTCAATCATGCTTACTTTAAGACGACATTTTCTCGAAAAGGTTTCCGTTGGAAACCGTTTTGGACATAGTTTGAATACTGCCGTCTACGCTCCGATCACCAGGTGCAGCGCCACGAAGGAGCACCACGCGATGATGGCCGCGGCCGGAATGGTGAGCACCCAGGCCCACACGATGTTGGTGGCGATACCCCAGCGGACCGCCTTCATGCGTTGGATGCTGCCCACCCCGGCGATGGCGCCGGCAATGGCGTGAGTGGTGGAGACCGGCAACCCCAGGTGGGTGGCCAGCAGGACGGCGCCGGCGGCCCCGGTTTCGGCGCAAAAACCGCTGCGCGGGCGCAGCCGGGTGAGGCGTCCGCCCATGGTGTGCACAATCCGCCATCCGCCGCTGAGCGTTCCCAGAGCGATGGCCGCGTGCGCCGCCAGAATCACCCAAATGTGGACCTCGAACCCCTTTTGGAAGCCGGAGGCGACTAGCACGCCGGTGATGATCCCCATGGTCTTCTGGGCGTCGTTGGAGCCGTGGGAGAGGCTGAAAGCGGCCGCCGATATGAGCTGCAGCTTGCGGAACCACTTGTCCATTTTCGACGGGCTGGAGCCCTGGAACAGCCAGTAAAGGGCGATCATGAGCGCGAAGGCGGAGATGAGCCCGATGAGAGGGGCGGCAAAAATGAAAGTGACGGTAAGCGGCCACTTTCCGATGATCAGCCCCTCCAGGCTGTGCTCTACGCCGCGCGCCAGGCCGGCATGGGCCACCGCGGCCCCCGCATATCCGCCGATCAGGGCGTGGGAGGAACTGGTGGGAAGCCCGAACCACCACGTGATCAGGTCCCACGCAATGGCGCCAATCAGGCCCGCCAAAATCACGTAGGGCGTCACCAGCTCGAGATTGACGAACCCCTTCCCCACGGTGTTGGCCACCGCGGTACCGAACAGAAACGCCGCCACGAAGTTGAAAAACGCCGCCCACGCCACCGCCTGAAACGGCGACAGGACCCGCGTGGCCACAATGGTCGCGATGGAGTTGGCCGCGTCGTGGAAACCGTTGATGTAATCGAACACCAGCGCGATGGCGATGATGAAGACAGCCAGCGAGAGAGGAGTCATCGGCTAGCTGTTTTTGACCACCACGTTCTGCAGCACATCGGCCACATCTTCGCAGCTATCGATGGTAGCTTCGATAAACTCGTAGACCTCTTTGAGCTTGATCAGCGTGATGGGGTCCTTCTCCTTATCGAAGAGCTCCACCACGGCGCTCCGGCCGATGCGGTCGGCCTCATTCTCCAGGCGGTTGACCTCGATGCAGTATTCCATGATGTTGCCGTTGTTCTGCAAAGCTTCGAAGGCCTTTTTGAGCGCGGCGGCGCAGGCGGCCACAATTTCGGCCAACGTCACCATGGTGGGCGGGATGGGGTCGATCCTGTAGGAGACCAGGCGGTGCGAGGTGTCCTCCATGCCATCGAGCACATTGTCCAATGCCGCCGAGACGTTGTGAATGTCTTCGGGATCGATGGGCGTGATGAAGGTCTGGTTGAGGCGGGTATAGATTTCGTGGATCACTTCGTCGCCGCGATGCTCCATCACGCTGATGTCCGTGGCGCAGGCGGCCATTCGGGCACCGCCCGAACGAACCCCGTCCAGCAGCACCCGGGCGGTCTCCGAGATGATTTCCACCTGTTTGAGAAACAGGTGGTAGAACTTCTCCTCGCGTGGCAAAAGTCTCATAGGAAGGGAAGGAAGACCCCATGGTAGTCGGATTGCTACAGTTCGGTCAACGTGTCATCACAAAACAATGACGAGCATAGAGTCACGTGAACGGAACATTTTAGAGCTACACTTGCTGGCATGGACAAGTTCGATCAAGTGTTCGAGCAGTTCAAGGTGCACGGGAAAGACCTCGTGGACAGGATCCGGGAACTGATTCACGAGGGCAACGTGAGGCGCATCATCGTGAAAGACGAGCGCGGCCACACCTTCATGGAGATTCCCCTGACGGTGGCAACTGTGGGGGTGATCGCCGTCCCCGTTCTGGCAGCGGTGGGCGCCATCGCCACGCTGGTATCCAAATTCGATGTGGCGGTGGAACGGGCGGGCCACGCCCATCCCGCCGGCTCCGGCCCGCAGACCAGTTCCAGCGTGACGGACAGCACTGTGGGCGCCAGAGAAGAGCAAATGAACATGGCCGGCACGGTACCGCCGCGCTCCGACGACAAAGGCACCAAGTTGGAAGACCTGGCGGGAACGGGACCGCACGATTCCATGGGAGGGTAACGCCGGCGATCTTGTCGCCGGCGCTGCGGCGCGGGGCGAGCCACTCACGTCAGGATAAGTCGCGCCCGCGAAGCCTGAATCATCAGGCTGCCTCAGCGACTCGATGGGGCCGGACTGCGCGGCTCTGCGAGCCGTGGCGAAGACCGCAGCGATCGCCACTAGTGCGAGTCGGCTTTCGAGGCGATGCCTCACGCGCCCGGATGAGAATGACGGGGAAAACTCGTCGGGATTTCGCGAAGGGGCAAACTCGAGCCAGGCACGAAGATTCGCCAAAAGGCGGCGAATTTCGAGCCTG
>OKRF01000415.1:0-9439 GCA_900290315.1 Candidatus Sulfopaludibacter sp. SbA3
GTAGGAAATCGTTGATCGCTCTCGCCGTGGCTGCCTCCGTGTCCGCCCGCCGCCTCTCCTGCACCGCTAGGTGCGCCTGCCACAGGGCGATTCCGGCGCCGCCGGCCAGCGCCAGCGCGGACATCGCGGCCGCCGAGACCACCAGCTTGTTTCGCAGGACGAATTTTCGCGCCCGGTACCACCGGTTCTCCGGACGCGCCAGCACCGGTTGCCCGTTCAGGTATCTCTCAATGTCCTGGGCAAACGCGTCCGGGGTGGAGTATCTGGCGTGCGGTTCCTTCTGGATGGCCTTCAGGACGATCGTGTCGAGATCTCCGCGCAAAGCCGCCGCCAAGCCTTTTGGCGACAGGCCCCGAGCACGCGCCTTCTCTTCGTCGATCGCTCCAAGACTTGGCCGCACCGCATCGACGCTCGGGATGTTCGCCGCCATGTCGCCCTCGGATGCGCTCCGTTTGAGCCGGTACGGACGGCTTCCCGTGAGCAGTTCGTAAAGCAGGATTCCGAGGGAATAGACGTCCGTAGCGGTGGTGATCGCATGGCCGGAAATCTGTTCCGGGCTGGCGTAGTCGGGCGTCAGCGCACGCACTCCGAAGCGCGTAATCTCCGTCTCGGCTGCTTCGCCGTCTGCGAGCAGCCTGGCGATGCCAAAGTCCAGCAGCCGCACCTGGCCGGAATTCGTAACCAGAATGTTCGACGGCTTCAGATCGCGGTGCACCACCAGGTTCGCATGGGCGTATTGCACTGCCTGCAGCACTTCCAGAAACAACTTCAGGCGCGCACCGATGTCCAGCAGGAGGCGGTCGCAGTACCCGGTAATCGCCTCGCCCTCCACATACTCCAGCGCCAGATACGGCTTCCCCTGCGCGGTGACACCTGCATCGTAAAGGCGAGCGATGCGGGCGTCCTCCAGCCGCGCTAGAATGTCACGCTCCCGCGTGAATCGGCCAGTCAAGGTCTGGTCGTGAAAGTAGACTAGCGGAAACTTGAGAGCCACATCGCGCTTCAGCGCTCCATCCGCGCGCGCCGCCAGCCAAACCACTCCCATGCCGCCGCGGCCCAACTCGCGCTCCAGGCGATACGGCCCGGCCAGCATACCCGGAGCGAGCGATTCCGTCGCGGACTCGGGATCTCCAGGGCCGTCGCCGATTGCCGGCAGGGTCTGGAGAAAGGCGGCGTTGGGCTGAGACAGCAGTTCGCGAAGCGCCGGCAGAAGCTCCGCGTACTGGGGCTCCAGGCCGGCCAGCCAGTCCGCACGCCGCTCCTCCGGTAGATCGAGCCACTCGTCCAAGAGTGCAGAGAGGACCGGCCAGGACTTGGGATCGACTTGCATGATGACATCCGCGCCACACCGCCGGCGCGCTCAATCATTTTAACGCTTGGGCCAGCAGGATCCGCGCCTTTTCCCAATCCCTTCTAACGGTCCTTTCCGTGAGCGAGAGCGCTTCCGCGATTTCCGTCTCGTTCATACCGGCGAAGTACCGCATCTCGACAACTTTCACCAGCCGTTCGCTGACGGCTGCTAGTTCCTGGAGCGCCTGATCGACGCGGATGATCTCGCTTTCCCCGTCCGGAAGCGTGGAAGGGTCGGGCAGCGCGTTCGCGTCGCCCGCGTCCTTTCGAGCCGCGCCGCGCTTCCGGACGAAGTCCACCACGATGGAACGCATCGCGCGCGCTGCATACGCCAGGAAATGCGGCCGATCGGAAAAGCGCACGTAACCCGCGCGGTGAAACCGCAGGTACGCTTCATGGACCAGGGCAGTGGTATCCAGCAGAGTACAGGGCTTGGAGCGCTTCAATCGGCTGTGCGCAAGCTGCCGCAGGTCGCTGTAGAGATGCGAAATCAGTTGCGCCTCCGCGCCAGGGTCGCCGAGCCTCGCCGCCGAGAACAACTCAGTCGTGTCCGTCATAGGTAGCGCCGGCGGTCTTGCCGCCGGTGGATCGCCTCCGTTACAAACTGACTCGTCGGTGCGTTCAACCGGGTCTCGCGGCCATGCGGCCCTACTGCTTCTTCGCCGCAGCCGGGGCGGCCGGACCGTTGACCTTCGCTTTCAGCGCGGCCCACTTGGCCATCAGGGCCGTGTATGCAGTTTCCTGCTGGCTGCAGGCCTGCACCTGAGCCGCCGTGGGAGGCATCTCGGAAGCCTGTATGGGTTGCACCGCGCCGACCATCTGAGAGGCAATGTTGGCCAGAGTCGGAGGAGCCGGCGGTTCCGCCGCTGCCCCGAAGCCACCGCCACCACCACCGCGCCCGCCACGTCCTCCTCCTCCTCCTCCTCCACCGCCGGTGGTCTCTTCGGGAGCGATTTCCTGAAGCTGCTTGACCAGCGCATCATTGGCGGCCGATTGCGGCTTGGCCTGGACCTTTGCCAGCAGATCGCGAGCCTCTTTGTAGGCGCTGGCCGCCGTCCTCGCACGGTCCTCGGCCTGCGTGGTGAGCGTGAAGATCTGCTGCACTTCGGGCGTGATCTTCACCCGTGGATCCATCTTGACCGTGATCGGCTGGGTCATGCTCTGACCGTTCGCCGTCAAGCGCACTGTGTACGTCCCGGGAGCCACCCAGGGCGAATTAACGCCGGGGTATGTGCGATGCGGCACCGCGCCGCCGCCTCCCCCGCCGCGTCCACCACCACCGCCGCCCGCGATGGGATCGTAGTGCATGTCCCAACTGAAGCGGTGCATGCCGGCCGTGGTCCGCAACATTTGCGGAGGCGCCGGCCAATACAGCGGTAGATTGCAGTCGGGCGCCGTGGGAGTCTGCTGGCAGACTCTGTTGTACGCCACCGGATCCGTAGCCGGATCGGGACTGCGCACCGGATCGTTGCTGGAGTAAGTGCGCATCACCTTACCTGCGGTGTTGAGGATCTCGAGCTTCACCTCGCCACTGGCGGAATTCGGCAGGTAGTAATCCACCAGAGCGCCGGGCGGCGGATTTTCGCCGGCCTGCACCTCGGGCGGCCACGGTGTAGGATCGTTCGTTCCGAAGCGAACCCGGATGCCCGTCGCGGGCTTGAACAGATAGGCGTTGGATGCCGCCGCGGCCTCCGCGGCCTGGCGCAGCGGAGTCACGTCGTCGAGAATCCAGAAGCCGCGCCCGTGAGTGCCGGCCACCAGGTCCGAACACATGCACGAGGCATCGTCCTTCACTTCGATGTCGCGCACCGAGATGGCCGCCATATTCAGCCGCAGCGAGCGCCAGTTGTCGCCATCGTCGAAGGAGACCCACACTTGGGTGTCGGTGGCGCCGTAGAGCAACCCTTTCTTGCGCGGGTCTTCGCGGATGGAATTGGCAACGGCGCCGCCGGCGATGCCGTTATCGATCTCGGTCCAGGTCTTGCCGCCATCGTGGGTGCGCCAGAAGTGCGGGTTCATGTCGTCGAGCCGCAACGTGTTCGCCGCGGCGTACGCCGTTTTGGTATCGAAGTGGCCCGCGTCCATATTGAAGATGCGCGTCCACGGCTTGATCTGCGGAGGCGTGACGTTGGTCCACTTAGCGCCGCCATCGGTGGTCACTTGAATGAGGCCGTCACCGGTGCCCGCCCACAGTACATTGACGTCGAGCGGCGAGGGCGCGAGCGCGGTAATGGAGCCAGCAGCCGATGGCGTCACGGTTGATCCGTACTTGCCGGCATTGGACGGCACTTCCCACGTTTGGCGCGTCAGGTCGCCGCTGATCGGGGTCCAACTATGGCCGCCGTTGGTAGTCTTCCACACGCCGGCGGTGGCGTAGAACAGAACGTTCGGATCTTTCGGCGACCAATTCAAGGGCTGCGTACGCACCGTGCGCGTGGGCGGTCCGTCCGATGGCGCGGCGGCGGCCCCAGTGGCCGCAAGACCACCGTCGGACACCGCCCGCAACCGCGCCGCTTCCAGAGTTGCAGTCTGGGCCGGGGCGGCGGCGGCAGCGCCACGCCCGCCACGTCCGCCGCGACCTCCGCGCCCGCCGCCGCCCGGGGCGACGTTCGCCTTTTGAGCCGTGAGGCGATTGTAGACCGTCACCTTTCCGCCGTACACCAGGTCGGGATTCTTCGGGTCGGGAGCGGCGTAACCGTACTCCTCGATGCCCACCGGGTGCCAATCGTGAAACGTGATTTCGCCATCCATGCCGCGGCTATCCACGCAGGCAGAACCGGAATCCTGTTGGCCGCTGCAGAGACGGTAGGGGAAGGCGCTGTCTGCCGTCACATGATACATCGCGGCAGTCGGTTGGGTGTACCAGTTGCTCCACGATTCGCCACGATTGGCCGACACTACTCCGCCCTGGTCGCTCACCAGCAGAATGATATTCGGGTTGTTGGGATTGATCCAGCTCTTCTGGTAATCGTCGCCGCCCGGCGCGCCGCGCACGGCCGACCACGTCAGGCCGCCGTCCTCGGTGCGCCAAAAAACCGTGGAGCAGCTATACACCACGTTGTCGTTCTTGGGATCCACCGTGATGGTGGGCAAGTCGCCGCCGCCGATGCGCGCCAGCGGCCGGTTGTCCGGCGGATGGCGCTGGGCACCGGTCTCAGTGATGCGGGGATCGTCGGTCGCCAGGAACCAGTGGTCGCCCCCATCGGTGCTCTTGTAGAGTCCGATTGCTCCGCCGCCGCCGCGGCCGCCACGTCCGCCGCCGCGTCCTCCCGCCGCCGGAGTTGCCTCAGCGCCGCGGCCTCCCGCGCCGGCTGCCGGAGTGCCGGCCGCCACCATGGCGTAGATAATCTTGGGATTGTTTGGAGCGATGGCCAGGTTCGCCTGCAGAATAGACGGCAGACCCATGGTGAGTTGCTTCCAGTTGGCGCCGCCGTCAGTGGATTTGAAGATGCCGCCATCGGTGCCACCGAACGCACCGTTCTCCATGAATCCCTGCTGTTGCTGCCACAGGGCGGCATAGACGGTGTTGGGATCGCTGGGATCGATGCGGACGTCGTCACCGCTGACGTACTCGTCCTTATACAGCACCTTTTGGAAGGTGGCGCCGCCATCGGTCGAGCGGAAAATGCCGCGCTCCGGATTGGGCCCGTAAGGATGGCCGAGTGCGGCGACAAACAGACGGTTCGGATTTCTCGGGTCCACGTCGATGTTGGCGATCATTTGCGAATCGCGCAGTCCCAGATGCGTCCACGTCTTGCCGGCGTCAATAGATTTGTACACGCCGTCGCCCACCGCCAGATCGGGCCGGATGATGCCCGCGCCGCTGCCTACATAAATGATGTTGGAGTCGGATGGCGCTACCGCGATGGCTCCGATCGACCCGGTGGGCTGGCTGTCGAAGAGCGGCACCCAGGTGGATCCAAAATCGCTGGACCTCCAGACGCCGCCGTTATCGAAGCCGATATAGAAGACGTTGGGTTGGCTGGGGACCCCGGACAGGGCGCGTGCCCGCCCTGCTCGCGGCGGTCCAATGGAGCGCCAGTGCATTTCGGAATAAAGCCTGGCGTCCAGCGATTGCGCCTGCGCCCACGGTCCCAGCGCAGCCAGCGAGAGACCGACCAACGTCCAAGTGCGAATCCATCTGCGCGAGTTAAACAAAGTTACCAACCCTCCTGAACCCAACGAGTGTATCTGATTCGGAGGTGTACGGAAAGATCGGCGTGGCTTATTTCTGGCTTCCTTGACTTCTGTCTTCCTCGACTGCTAGCCCAAGCGCCTATTTCGTGGCGCGTTTTGCCATCTTGATGCGGCTCAGACAAATCAAGCAGAGGCCCGTCACGATCAAAACAATTCCCGTGGGTTCGGGAGTGGCGGAAAGTTCGTTGCCGCTGATCGACTTGCCGGGTAGGCTTTCCGCCGCCGCCAACATGAAGGTTTGGATGCCGGTGTTGTCCGGCACGAAGATCGTAGTATTGGGGAAGTCCGCCGCAGACAGGTTGCCGGTGGCGTAAGCGTTCTGGGCTGCCGTCACATAAGGCTGGGCCGCCGGATCGCGCGGCACATCGCCGGGCGTGGGATCGGTGATTTGCCAGATCGCCATCGAGATGGCGCCCTTTTCGGCGAGGGGGGCGTTTTGGCCGCCCAGGCTCACCAGGTCCGCGCCCAGAAAGGCAGCTTCCAGTTCCTCGAGAGTGCTGGGCGTGGTGATAGTGCCATCGTAAGACGCGCCAAAGGTCGCCGTCTTCAGGAACGAGATGCAGAAGAAGTAGCCCGCGTCTGCCGGAATGTTCTGGCCCAGCCAACCCGGATAAGGACCCGCGGGCTCGGTATCGGTGACCCCATTCGGCGCTCCGATCGGTACGAATGTGTAGTTCTGCCCCGGATCGCCATCCAACCCGAATGTGATCGTGCCCGCGCTCGCCAGTGCCGCAAGCCCGATCACCACAACTGCCAGTCTCCCAATTCTCGCGATCATTGCTAGTTAATCTCCTTGCACATCTATCGGCTGCGGTCTGAGTTTTCTTCAGCCCGCAAGTCCATTACACGGGAGTTGGTTGGAGATAAACAGTGCTAGAACCTTCAGGACGGTACGGCGAGTTTTGGTTTTAAGGCAAAAAGTCCTAGTACAAAAACTGGGTGTTCTGCTCTTAATATGTGAGAGCGTTGAAGAAGATTTTGAACGTGAGGTAGCTCTGCGCGCGATACTGCGGACGCATGCCGAACAGAATCACATGGCCTGTGCCGAGTGGAGCATCCAGCAGCGCAGCGCGTCCGGCGATCACCTTTTCGCCCACCAGCCAGCCCGACGCGAGCAGGCCGGAATCCGGATAACGCGCCACTGCCGGCAACTGCGTATCCCACGCCGGACTGTGCTCGCTCCAGATCGCGATTTCCGGGGGCAGGCCGTAAGCCAGTGGACTGTGTGTATCGAGCTTGACGTTGAGCAGGGAACCGGGCGAGTAGAACTCGTTCGGGTCCACGCGCGCGGTGACGTTTCTCGCTGCGATCCCGAGTCGGGAAATGGCATAGTCGGTGGCCCCGTTCAGGAACACCAGCGTCCCTCCCGCGCTGGCGAATGCCTTCAGCGCGTCGCCTCCCGTGCTTCCCACGCCGCCCACATACTCGGCGGGCATCTGGTCTGCGCGATGGCCGTTTTCGATGCTTCCGGCCTGCTGATCGGCGAACACGATCACGTCGAACTTCTGCTTCAGATTGCCCGCTTGCAGGTCCGCATTGCGCACCGTAGTGTAGGCGAAGCCGAAGTTCTCCAGCAGCCATCGCGTCCAGCCTTCGTCCATATTCGCCGTGAAGGGCTGATACAAAGCGATGCGCGGACGATGAATCTGTTTCCACCCGGTTTGCATCACCAGCGAAAAATCGCCGTTCGCCGGATTGCGCCACACGGATTGTCCCTGGGCCCAGGCGCGATTCACCGCCATCCAGCAGTCTGTATCGGACGCGGACAGCACCGGCCCGGTCTTCGCTGCCGGCGCCTGCCATTCGCCCGAAAACGGCACCGCCGCGCTCAGCGGCTTCACGTCAACACCCATCAGCAGAGGCAGCGTGTGAGCCGTCACATCATACGGCCGCTTGGGAGGACCGCCGGGGTACAAACGGTCCTCGGGATAGTGTTGCCGCTCAAGCAGGCTCTTGGCCCACCCGCTGTAGGGCTGCTGCATGGCGATCACTGCGCTGCCATCGGCGCCCCGCCCGATCTCCACCTGGCCGAATCGCAGGGTCTCCAGCATCTTGCGCGTGGCGCCGGGATCGCGCTGTTCCGCGGCAATCACAAAACCCCACGGCTCGTTGCGCGCCACCTGCCGCTGGGCCACTTTGTAGAAGTTGCGCAGCAGCTCATCGCGGTGCAGGGCCGCATTGTAGAGCACCGAATCGAACGCAATCAACTGGTATTCAACAATGTCCTTCAGGTGCCATTCACCGCCCATCCAGGGCTCCAGATAATTCCACGAACGCTCCCGCGGATTGTAGCCCAGCGCCGTATTGGCAATGTCCGCGGCCGTCAGCGTAATGGGTGAAGCAATGTGCGCGCTGGCCGATTCGGTGAGCAGACGCAGCCCGCCATGGAAAGCCTGGTAGTGGCGCGACGGTGTCCAGAAATCGTAAGCGGCGTGAATGGACACGCCCGTCTTGCCCGCCGCGGAGAGGTCGGTCGCGATCATGGTGCCGAACATATTCATCTCCTGCATCAGGATGGGATCGATGTTCGGCTCCACCGGGTCGAGCCATGGCGGAACGAAGATGCGGCTGGCGTTGGGCTGCTGCTGGTGCACGTCGTACACGATCTCGGGATGCCACACGTTGTGCAATTTGGAAATCGTGTGCCGGGTTTCCGGCTGTGAGAAAATGTACCAGTCGCGGTTGTTATCGTGGCCCACGTACTTGTGGTACAACTCCGGCGGATTGGACCCCTCAAACGGAGTGTCCAGCGTCCTGCGGTACCAGCGCGTCACGATATCCACACCATCGGGATTGAGCGACGGCACCAGCAGCAGGATCGTGTCCTTCAGAATTGCGCGATTGTGCGGAGTGTCCCGCGTCAGCAGACGGTAGGCGTACTCTACCGCCGTGTGCGTGGAGCCGATTTCCGTGGCGTGAATCGAGCAGGTGAGCAGCACCACGGTCTTGCCTTCCAGAAATAGCTTCTCGGCCTCCGCCGGCGTGGTCTTTCGCGGATCGGCCAGGCGCTGCTGGATGGCGACGTAGCGGCTCAGGTGCTTCAGCGTCTTCGGATCGGCAATAGTCGCGGCAATGAAGGGACGGTTGTCGGCAGTCTTGCCGAGCTCCTCCACCCGGATGCGGTCGCTGGATTTCGACAGTAGTTGGAAATAGCCCACCACCTTGTCCCAGTCCAGGACGGTCTTGTCTTCGCCGATCTCGTGGCCGAAATAGCTCTTGGGAGTCGGCACGGCCGCGAAGGCCGAACAGACGAATAGCAGAATCGCCAACTTGCGTGCGCGCACTGAGATATTCTATCCGCTATGCGGAACAGTGCACGATGGATTCTGGCGGCGTTCTTGACAGCGATGGCTTTGCCGGCCCAGCAGCCGGCCGACTCTCCCTGGAAGCGGCTCGATTTCCTGATGGGCAAATGGATCGGTGTCGCCGGAGAAAAAGACACTCCGCTCGGCGCTGGACAAGGCGCTTACAGCTTTGAGCCCAGCTTGAGCGGCAAGATCGTCATCCGCCGAAATGAGGCGGCCTACGATTCCGGCGTCCGGCACGAAGACCTGATGGTCATCTACCTGGAGGGTGCTCCCCGTGCCATCTACTTCGATAGCGAAGGCCACACCATTCGCTACAATCTGGCCTTTCCCAAAGCGGAAACCGCAGTTTTCGAATCCGACGGCACACAGCCCGGTCCCAAGTACCGGTTGACCTACTGGATGGAGAGAGGCAGCCTCAGCGGCAAGTTCGAAGTAGCTGCGCCAGGCAGCGATTACAAACCATACATGAACTGGCGCTCCAAGCGTCAGTAGGAGAGACGATCACCTTTCGTCGTCTGTTCGGATGGGCGTTCCGCCCGCGAAACTTCATGAAAAACCGGAGTCGGTAACGCCGGCGGTCTTGC
>OKRF01000415.1:9449-10735 GCA_900290315.1 Candidatus Sulfopaludibacter sp. SbA3
ACGCCGGCGGTCTTGCCGCCGGTGCGGCGAGCGAAGCGCGCCGTTGCACAGCCCCGGCCCCTGACCCCGGCCCCTGGCCCCTGTTTTTCGACCCTGTCAATGAGGGGCGGACCGCCCCGCAACACGGGATGAAAATACGCTCGATTGACGGCGCGCGATAGGCGCGAGGGGGGTGCATTTTCGACCCTGTTGGGATGGGTGTTCCGCGCGCGAAACCTCGGGAAAACGAGCGCGTCGGTAGCGCCGGCGGTCTCGCCGCCGGTTGCACTCGCCGACCGGCGACAAGATCGCCGGCGTTACCAGTCGCTGGGCCGGTTTTTCGACCCTGTTTATAAGCCCGCGGCAGCGGGCAACGACAGAAATGAAAATAAAAGACTTACCTGCGGAGGCATCCTGTATTTTCGAGGGTGTCGGGAAAACCGAGGGTTGGTAACGCCGGCGATCGTATCGCCGGTACGGCGAGCGAAGCGAGCCGCACACAACCCCGGCCCCTGTTTTTCGACCCTTTCCGCTAAGGCAACTCCGCCAGGAATCGCTCGATATCCGAAGGCGGAATATAGAAGTGGGGCGAAGTCCGGACCCACCCCGCACGTGGAGCCGCGGAGATTCCCGCTCTCTTGAGCCGCGAGACCAGCTCTACCGCATCGATTCCCGCCTTGCGGAAGCTCACAATACCCGCTCCCGTTTCTGGAGTTCGGGGGATAAGTAGTTCGTATCCTTTAGCTTGTACGCCCTCGGCGATCCGGTCCGCGAGATTTTGGACAACCGGGGCGATTTCTCCCGGGTCCACCTCCAGCAAAAATTCAATTGCTGCCCGTAATCCGTAGATTCCAATTGTGTTCAGCGTTCCGCATTCGTACCGCCCCGCGTCCGGACGAAGGGCCATGTCGCGCGAGGCGTAATCGTTATAGCCAGCCACGTTGGTCCAGCCGAATTCCACCGGATCCACTTGATCCTGCAAGGCTTCGCTGATGTACAGGATGCCGCACCCTTCCGGGCCCATCATCCACTTGTGGCCGTCCGCCGCCAAAGTGTCGATGTGGCACGCTCTCACGTCAATCGGGAACGCTCCCATGCCCTGAATCGCATCCACCATATAAATGCAATGATTTCGGTGACAAATCTCACCAATCTCTTGAATAGGGGCCCGGTAGCCGCTGAGGAACTGTACGAAGCTGATGGAGAGCAGGCGGGCGCCGCGGGCGGCCTCCGCGATGCGGTCCAGAGGGTCGTTCACGCTCAGCCAGGTCACGGACACGCCCCTATTTTCCAGGCGCTTCCAGGGG
>OKRF01000414.1:0-447 GCA_900290315.1 Candidatus Sulfopaludibacter sp. SbA3
ACGGCCTGCCCATTTCGAACCACTCCCACGCGCAATCCTTCCGATCGGAAGAGGAGCGCGTTGACTGGGATGGTCACCGAGCGAACGACCTCCGGCAGCTTTAGATGCACCGAGACGTACGCTCCCGGCAACAGTCGCCCGGTGGGATTATCCACGTCGACTTCGGTGTTCAGAGTGCGCGACGCCGGATCGATCGAATTGGAATTGCGGACGAGCGTACCGGTGAACTTCTCGCCGGGGAATTCGTCAAGCGTCAACGACGCCCTCGCGCCGTTCTGCGCTGCTCGCGAATAGACTTCAGGCACCGCAACGAAAAGGCGCAACTTGGCGATCGACGCCATGTGAAACAGCTCTTGGGTCGGTGTGCCCGCGCCGGCGTTAATTAGGGCGCCGATATCGGTACTGCGCACCGTAATCACGCCGTCGAACGGCGCATACACTTTCTCA
>OKRF01000414.1:454-14244 GCA_900290315.1 Candidatus Sulfopaludibacter sp. SbA3
AGGGCGCCGATATCGGTACTGCGCACCGTAATCACGCCGTCGAACGGCGCATACACTTTCTCAAACGACTGGAGATCCTCCAGACGCTTGACATTCGCGCTGTTGGCTTCCACGGCGGCCTTCTGAGCGCGCAAATTGCTAACCGCCTGGTCGGTCTCCTGTTTCGAGACGGAGCCGCTGGTCAATAGAAACTGCCAACGGTCCGCGGTGGTCTGCGCCAGGTCTTGATTGGCTTTCGCCGTGTCGAGATCGGCGCGCGCCTGGCGCAGTTGCTGGTCGATCTCCGGAGTCTCGATTTCGGCCAACAGGTCGCCTTGTTTTACGCGGGCGCCAATATCGAAATACCAGTGTGTCAGGTATCCGCTGGTGCGTGCATAGATCGGCGAATCTACAAATGCCTGCGTGCTCCCCGGCAAGACCACTTCCTGAGTGGGAGCCCCACCCTGAGGATGAGTGACGTCCACTGTCATGACCGCCGACTGCTCGGTGGTCTGCTGTAGTTTGGTCTCAGCTTCCACGCGCGTCCTGATACCGGAGTAGATTTGCGAGGCTAGCGCGAACACGGCCGCGGCGGCCAGCACTAGGGTGAGGGTGTGCCGCAGTCTTTGCGCTGTTTGTGATGTCATATTGCTTGCTCCTGTGGTTGGTCCGAATGTTGTTTTCGATGAAGCAGACTGAAGACTGCTGGAACGAAGAAGAGGGTGGCGAGGGTGGCGCACATCAGGCCGCCGATCACGGCGCGGCCCAGCGGCGCATTTTCCTCGCCGCCATCGCCAAGGCCGAGAGCCATGGGAACCATGCCGATGATCATGGCGAGCGCCGTCATCAGCACGGGCCGGAAGCGGGTGAATCCGGATTCCACGGCGGCCAGCGCGGGGTCACCGTGATGCGTGAGGCGTTCCTTGGCGAAAGAAATCACCAGAATGCTGTTGGCCGTCGCCACGCCTACGCACATGATGGATCCGGTCAAGGCCGGAACGCTCAACGTGGTGTGGGTGAAAAACAGAAAGAGGATAATTCCGCAAAGCGCGGCAGGGAGCGCCGTGATGATGATGAAGGGATCCAGCCAGGACTGGAAGTTCACCACGATCAGCATATACACCAGGACGATGGAGAATCCCAGGCCGGCAAACAGGCCGAGGTACGACGTGTGCATAGTTTCGAGTTGCCCTCGAACGCGGAAGAAGCTGCCCCTGGGAAGGAGATGCTCGTCGGCCTGCACGATTCGCGAGATGTCGCGTCCAACGCCGCCGAGATCGCGGCCCTGCACCGAACCGTAAATATCCACCACGCGGCGAATGTTGTAGTGCGAGAGCGCTTCCATTTCATTACTACGGTTGATTGACGCCACGTCGGCGAGTATCTCTGGACGAATCATTCCCGGTCCACTGACGGGAACGTTCTGCAGATCCGTCAACGATTGAATTGCGTATTGCGGCGTCTGCGTCACAAGGCTATAGTTCACGCCGTTTTTCTCGTTGAGAAAGAAGATGGGCGCGGTTTGGAAACTGCCGCTAAGCGAAATCAGCAAGCCGGTCGCGATATCCCGCTGGCTGAAACCGCCCTGTTGGGCCTTGGTTCGGTCCACCGTAATATGAAACTTCGGGTAGTCGAAAGTCTGCTGGACGCGCAGGTCGGTGAGCCCGGGCACATGCCGGAACTGCTCCAGGACCTGGTCCGCGACGTTGCGATTGGTGGCTACGTCAGCGCCTTCGATTTGCACATCGATGGGCGCCGGTAGTCCGAAGTTCAAGATTTGAGTGACCATGTCCGCGGGTAAGAAATAGAAGGTGGTCCCGGGAAACTCCACCGGCAGCCTATTCCGCAGCGAGGCCACGTAATCGGCAGTCGGATGGTGNNGAGGCCACGTAATCGGCAGTCGGATGGTGCTTTTCGTGGAGCGAAACCAGCACGTCCGCCTCCGACGCGCCCAGCACGCCGGAAGAACCGTGCAGATAGTTGATGCTGCTGTAGGGCAGCCCGATGTTGTCGAGAATATTATCCAGCTCGTTTGCCGGGACCACGCGGCGGATGCTGCGTTCCACCAGATCACAGAGCCGCGCGGTCTCTTCGATGCGCGTGCCGGTCTTGGCGCGAACGTGGAGCAGGAATTGGCCATTATCGGTCGCGGGGAAAAAGTCCTGGCCAAGCCATGGAATCAGCATCGCGCCCGAGAGGCACGAAACTAGAAAACAGGGAATGAATATAACGCGCCAGCGAACCAGCGTCTCGAGCAGGGCGCGGTAGCCACCGCGAAGCCGTTCGAATCCGTGCTCAAACGCGCGCTGAAACAGAACCAGAGGATTTCGCGAACGGCTTTCTCCAGGAGCCGGCGGTTTCAACAGATACAGCGCCAGAGTAGGAACCAGCGTCCTGGACAGAAGATAAGAAGCGATCATGGCGAAGACCACCGCTTCGGCCAGAGGGACAAACAAGAACTTCGGCACCCCTGTCAGGAAGAACATCGGCAGGAACACAATGCAGATACTGAGCGTCGATACCAACGCAGGGACCGCGATCTGCGACGCGCCGTCCAGAATCGCCGTTCTGATTTCCTTGCCTTCCTCCAAGTTTCGATTGGTGTTTTCGATTTCAACGGTGGCATCGTCGACGAGGATACCGACGGCGAGCGCCAAGCCACCGAGAGTCATGATGTTGATGGTCTGCCCGAGGGCGCTCAGCACCAGGATGGAAGACAGAATCGCGAGCGGGATAGAGACCGCGATAATGACCGTGCTGCGCCAGCTTCCGAGGAACAGCAGGATCATGGCGCCTGTCAGGCACGCGGCAATCATCGCTTCGCGGACTACGCCGCTAATGGCGCCGCGCACAAAGATAGACTGGTCCGCCAGGGGTCGAATCTTCAATTGTGGTGGCAACGTCTGTTGAACCCGTGGCAACAACGCCTTAATCCCTGATACGACGTCCAGCGTGGAAGCGTTGCCGCCCTTCAACACCGTGACCAGCACCCCGCGCCGGCCGTCTTGCCGCACGATATTGGTTTGCGGAGCGAAGCCATCGCGGACGTGGGCGACGTCTCGCAGATACATGGTGGAATTGCCGACCACCTTTATCGGCAGGTCATTCAGTTTGTCCACTTCGGTGGGGCTGGCATTCATATCGACGTCATATTCGAATTGGTCGATCTTAACCGTTCCGGAAGGCAATACCAGGTCTTGTAACGCCAGGGTGCTCGTCACGTCGGTGGCCGACAGCCCTTTCGATTGCAGCAGAGCGGGGCTCAGATCGACCACGATCTCGCGCTGCTTGCCGCCATACGGGTATGGAATGGATGCCCCGGGCACGGTGACGAGCTGGGTTCGCAAGAAGTTCAGGCCAATATCGTTGAGGTCCTGCTCGGCCAGGCCGGAAAGCGCCAGTTGCAGGATGGGAACCGAGGAAGCGCTGAAATTAAAGATAAGCGGCGGCTGCGTACCTTGCGGCATCTGACGCAGAATCGATTGCGAGACCGCGGTCACCTCGGCGGTAGCATTGTCCAGACTCGCGTTTGGCTGCAAATAAACCTTGACGAACGCCTGGCCGTCGATGGTGACGGATTCAATATGCTCGATGTTGTCCACCAGCGTTGTCAGAACGCGCTCAAACACTGTTGTAATGCGGCCCTCCATCTCTTGCGGATTGAGCCCGGTATACTGCCATGCCACCGCGATCACCGGGATGTTGATGTTGGGGAAGATGTCCGTTGGGGTCCGGGAAATCACCACCGGCGCGAGCATCGCGATGAGCAGCGCAACTACGATGAAGGTGTAAGGTCTATTGAGAGCAAGTCTGACGATCCACATAATCTGCCTGACTCTCTGAATTGCAAACGCCCCACCAACGGCCCAACGCTTTCATATCAACAACTAACGCGCGGATGTCGGGGATGCGTGTCGCTGACACGTCGTCTCCCGACCGGCGGGCGACCCCGATTGGACCCGAATGCCGGTTTCGTGGTTGCTTTTGCCCCACAATTGCGACGCAGAGAGGGTTGGCAACGCACGTGCATTCATGCAGGTTGAGTTATGACACCTCTTAAGAAAATCACTAAGAATCATCGACTGGGGTTCATCGGCCTCGGACACCTCGGGTCGCCGATGGCGCGCCGGCTCCTGGCCGCGGGCTTCCCGATGGTCGTCAGCAATCGCGACCCTAATAAGACAACTGCATTCGCTGCTCTCGGCGCCGAAGTGGCGCGAGATCCGGGCGAACTGGCTACCCAGGTCGATGTAGTGCTGTCCTGCGTGCCGGACGGCGCCGCCGTAGAGACTGTGTACCTGGGCCCGGACGGCGTCCTGCGAAACGCCAAACCCGGCACGCTGGTTATCGAAATGAGCACGGTTGCTCCGGACACCTCTCAGAAGCTGAATCGGGTTGCCCGTGAGCTGAGGATTTCCGTAGTGGATGTTGCCGTCTCCGGCAGTGCTCCAGCCGCTGAGGCTGGGACGTTGACGCTTCTGGGGGGAGGCGACCGCCAGGACTTCGACGCGGCCGAAGCGATTTTCGGAGCGATCGCGAAACAGTGGTTCTATATGGGCCCGAGCGGCAGCGGCGTGGCTATGAAACTGGTGGTGAACACCCTATTAGGCACTGGCATGCAAGCCGTCGCCGAGTCTGTCGCGCTGGGTGAAGCGCTAGGCCTGCCGCGCGATCTGCTGTTCGATACACTCGCCAAAACTGCCGTCGTCTCGCCCGTGCAGGCCGGTAAGCTCGGCAGCACGAAGCGCCGCGACTATACGCCTCAGTTTCCGATTCGCCTGATGAAAAAGGATTTCGGACTGGCTCTGAGCGCCGCAACGCGCGTGGGCCTTTCTCTGCCTGCCGCAGAGGCCGCGGCCGCAGTCAACGCCGCGGAAACAGCGAACGGAGGCGAAGAAGATTTCTCGGCGGTGGTCCGCTGGATGGAACGGCAGGTTGTCGCCGAGAACTCTGTGCCGCCGGCTGCATAGGAGCAAATCAATGATATCGAATCTATTTTCGACCGATCCCGATTGGACCCTCGCCGCCATCCGCATCACCTTGGGAGTGGTTTTCTTTGCGCACGGCGCACAGAAGGTCTTCGGCTGGTTTGGCGGCGCCGGCCTGCAGGGAACCCTGCGCACGATGCACGACCATCTTCACCTTCCGGTGCCTGTGGCCTTCCTGGCGGTAATGTCGGAATTCCTTGGCGGTGCCGGCCTTATCGTGGGCTTATTGAGCCGCGTGGCAGCGATCGGAATCTGCGCCACCATGTTGTCGGCGATCGTGATGGTGCACGGCCGTTACGGTCTTTTCATGAACTGGTTTGGGGATCGCAAGGGCAACGGCATCGAGTACCACCTGCTGGCCATGGCCCTGGCGATCGCAATTGTAGTACGGGGCGCCGGCGCACTGTCGCTGGATCGCCTTTTATATATGTGGCAATAGGAGTATTTCAAAATGAACTTACGAAAACTGGGACAGAGCGACCTGAACATTACACCAATCGGCATTGGAGCTTGGGCCATTGGCGGCGGAAAATGGGAGTTCGCATGGGGCGCGCAGGACGATAGGGAATCCGTCACCGCCATTCACGCGGGCCTTGACCGGGGCATCAACTGGATCGATACCGCGGCGGTATACGGCCTTGGCCATTCGGAAGAAGTGGTCGGCCAGGCCGTCCGGGGGCGCAGCCAGCGGCCTTTTGTCTTCACCAAGTGCAGCCTGGTCTGGGATGAATCTCGGACCATTTCTCACAATTTGCAAGCGGCCTCCATTCGAAGGGAGGCCGAAGCTAGCCTGAAGCGATTGGGGCTCGATGCGATCGATCTCTATCAAATCCACTGGCCCGCCTGGAAGGGCAACCCGGAATCGGACTCGCCCGGGTCGATTGAAGAGGCTGTGGGCGAACTGGCGAGACTCCAGGCCGAAGGGAAGATTCGGAATATTGGGGTCTCCAACTTCAACGCCCAGCAAATGGCGCGCGCCCTCAAAGTGGCGCTCATCACTTCGCTGCAGCCGCCATATTCGCTGCTGGCTACCGAGGTCGAGGACTCAACTCTGCCGTTCGCGCACCATCACCACATCGGCGGAATCGTCTATTCACCGATGGCCTCCGGTCTGCTGAGCGGCGGTATGACGCGCGAGCGGATTGCGGCAATGCCCGAAGACGATTGGCGAAAGAGAAGCCCGAACTTCCGGGAGCCGGCGCTCACCCGCAATTTACATCTGGTGGAAACGCTGCGCGCGATCGGGCAACGTTACAACGTGACACCTGGCGCGGTAGCAATCGCCTGGACGTTGCGAAATCCGGCGGTCACCGGGGCAATCGTCGGCGTCCGCAACGCTCAACAGGTGGACGGCGTGATCGGCGCTGCCGGGGTCGATCTTGACACTAACGATCTGTTGGAAATCGAGCAATCCATGGCGCTGCAGACGGCGGGAGTGCGCTGAAACCGGTACTGCTGTACCGGTGCTTCCAGCTGGAATCAATGATTTAGGGGCCAAAATCGGGTACATTGTACCGGTGGTGGGTATGATCCAAATCTCCATTGACGGGACTTCCCATGAAGCGGCGGCGGGAGAACGATTGATCGACGCGATCAATCGCGCCGGCATTCCACTATCGCAGGTCTGCTATCTCCCGATCTTGGGGCCGATTCAGACCTGCGACACCTGCATCGTCGAGGTGGATGGCAGGCTGGTTCGCGCTTGCGCGACGGTGATGTCCGCCGGCATGAAAGTCTCCACCACGGCCAGCCGCGCACACGCCGCTCGCACCGAGGCGTTCGACCGCATCCTCCGCAATCACGAGCTCTACTGTACCGTATGCGACAACAACAACGGCAACTGCACGGTCCACAACACCACCAAACTGCTCGCGATTGAACACCAGCATTACCCGTTTCAAACGAAGCCCTACGAGGTGGACAACAGCAATCCGTTCTACCGCTACGATCCGAATCAGTGCATTCTGTGCGGCCGTTGCGTACAGGCCTGCCAGGATCTTCAGGTCAATGAGACGCTGTCGATCCGCTGGGAGGATCCGCATCCTCGCGTGTTATGGGATGGCGGCGCGCCAATCGGTGAATCGAGTTGCGTCTCCTGCGGCCACTGCGTCACGGTTTGCCCGTGTAACGCCCTCATGGAGAAGAGCATGATCGGACATGCGGGCTTCCTGACCGGCTTCAGCAAACCAGTCTTGGGCGGCATGATCGACGTGGTCAAGGGACTCGAAGCGGAAACCGGCTACACTGCGATCCTCGGCGTTTCCGAAGCGGAATCCGCTATGCGGACTACCCGGGTCCGGCGTACAAAAACGGTCTGCACTTATTGCGGCGTGGGATGCAGCTTCGATATATGGACCAAGGACCGCCACATTCTCAAAGTGGAGCCGGCCGAGGGCCCCGCCAATGCCGTCTCCACGTGCGTCAAGGGCAAATTCGCCTGGGATTTCGTCACCAACAAGGACCGCCTCACCAAACCGCTGATCCGCGAGGGTGACCGCTTCCGGGAAGCCACGTGGGATGAGGCTCTGGACCTGGTCGCCCGCCGTTTCGGCGAGATCAAGGCCGCGCACGGTCCTGACGCGTTGGCCTTCATCGCCTCGTCGAAATGCACCAACGAAGAAGCTTTCCTGATGCAGAAGCTTGCCCGTGCCGTGGTCGGGACCAACAACGTCGACAACTGCTCACGATATTGCCAGTCTCCGGCTACCATGGGGTTGTTCCGCACAGTCGGGTACGGTGGCGACTCAGGCTCTATCCACGATATCGAGCAGGCCGGTCTGGTTCTCATCGTCGGCAGCAACACGGCCGAGAGCCATCCCGTGCTCGCGACACGTGTAAAGCGCGCCCACAAGCTGCACGGGCAGAAGCTCATCGTCTCCGACTTACGTGAAAATGAGATGGCGCGCCGTGCCGATCTCCACTTACGACCGACCCCTAGCACCGACATCGTTTGGCTCTGCGCCGTCACCCGCTACATCCTGGACGAGGGTCTCGCTGATTCCGAATTCTTGAGCCAGTGGGTCAACGGCTTGGCGGAATATCGGGCGAGTCTCGAGCCGTTCACCCTGGAGTTTGCTTCCAAGACCTGCGATCTGCCGGTCGAAACGCTGAAACGCGTGGCCCACATGATTGCCGAAGCGAAGAGCGTCTGCGTCCTCTGGGCGATGGGGATCACGCAGCATAGCAACGGCTCCGATTCCTCCACGGCGATTTCGAATTTATTGCTCGTTACGGGTAATTACATGCGGCCGGGCACCGGCGCGTACCCGTTGCGCGGCCACAACAACGTCCAGGGGGCCAGCGACCACGGGGCGATGCCCAACATGGTGTCCGGTTATCAATCTGTGGCCGATCCCGAGGTTCGCGCGCGCTTCCGTAGCGGTTGGGGCGTTGACCTGCCCGCCTCCAAGGGTCTGGACAATCACGAAATGGTGGACGCCATCCATGCCGGCAAGCTGCGATCGATGTATTTGTGCGGCGAGGAGATGAGCCTCGTCGACTCCAACGCCAACTACGTGGGCGAGGCGTTCCGCAAACTGGATTTCTTCGTAATCCAGGACATTTTCTTCAGCGCCACCTGCCAGTACGCCGATGTAGTGCTGCCCGCCAGCCCCAGCCTGGAGAAGGAAGGCACTTTCACCAGCACAGAGCGGCGCTTCCAAAGGCTCTACCAGGTGTTCGAACCGCTGCCGGGAAGCCGGCCCGACTGGGTGATCATTCAGGACGTCGCCAACCGCCTCGGCGCAAGCTGGAATTATCGCCATCCTTCCGAAGTGATGGATGAGGTCGCCGCTCTCACGCCCATGTTTGCCGGAGTCAATTACCAGAGGCTCGAAGGCTACAAGTCGCTGCAATGGCCGGTGGCCGCGGACGGGAGCGATCAGCCGCTCCTCTATACGAAGAACTTCGCGTTCCCCGACGGGAAGGCCCGCCTGTATCCGCTTGTCTGGCGTGAGCCGCAGGAATGTAGAGACGCGGAATACGACCTTCATCTGAACAACGGCCGTCTGCTGGAACATTTTCATGAAGGCAATCTGACGTATCGCAGCCCCGGCATCCATGAAAAGACTCCCGATACTTTCGTCGAGGTATCGCCGGAGCTGGCACGCTCGCGCGGTATCGACAGCGGCAGCCTGGTGCAACTCACTTCGCGCCATGGCCGCCTGCGGGTGCGCGCGCTGGTCACCGACCGGGTGCAGAACGGCGAACTCTACATGCCGATGAATTCCAGCACCAGCCCGGTCAATCTGCTCACCGGCAGCCACACGGACCCTGCCACGCATACGCCCGCATATAAGGAGACAGCGGTTCGCATGGAGGTGCTGGCCCGGGACGGAGAGAGTCCGCTGCCGCGCATCAATCACCGCTTCGGCCATCCGACTCCGCAGAGCGGTGTCGAGGTAGAGAGAAAATGGCGGCAGCCCGGCTATCGCTTCCCGGGCGAGCTCGTGCAGATCGAGACAAAGCGGGAGGGATAGATTTCCATGGCACAACCGATTCCATTGACGCTGCTACCCAAAGGTCCAGACCCAGCGGAACGTCTTGAAGACGCGCTGCACAAACATACCGATGCGATCGTCTCCGCACTGGAACTCTTGCAACTCCTGCACGACCGCGGTGTCCTGGAGTTAGCGCACGGATTGGTAGGCGCGGGCGACCAGCTAGTAGGCATCTTGACAGCCGCGGCGGGCACGCCCGAATCTCTCCGCGGCATGCGGAATTTCATTCTGCTGACGAAGTTCTTTGCCAGCATCCCGCCGGACGTTTTGAACAGCCTGGTTCGCGCCGCCTCGGAAGGAGCGGAGCGCGAGAAGGCACAACGCGCGCCCGGAGTGCTGCAATTGCTGCGGCGGGCTGGCAACGAGAACAGCCGCCATGCAATCGCGGTCACACTCGATCTGCTGGAAAGCGTAGGGAAGGCCCTGTGAACGTCGCCGTTGTACCGGTCCTGATCGGCCGGGTGGAGGGTTGCGCTGCATCGCGTACCGACGACCTGCTGGCAGTCGAGGAGGCCCTGGAAATTCGCCTGGGAAATCGCAGCCTCACCATCACTATGCGAACACCAGGAAACGATTTCGAATTGACCGTGGGTTTTTTGCATGCCGAAGGAATGATCCGGGATGTTTCGCAGATTCGGCGCATGGGTCGCCCAACCGACAGTTGCGCGGATGTCGTAGTGGTGGAGTTGGACGGAGAGCCGCGGGCGCCGGTGCAGGCTCAGCGTAACTTTGTGATGACGTCCGCGTGCGGCGTCTGCGGGAAGGCGTCCTTGCAAGATCTGGAAGCGAATAACTGTCCCATACTGCCTCCGGACGAGATCGAGCTTTCGCCCGAAATCATCCACCGGCTGCCGGACGCACTCCGCAACGCTCAAAGTATCTTCGAAAGCACCGGAGGATTACACGCGGCGGCGCGTTTCGATCTACGTGGCAAATTGGAGTGCCTGCGCGAGGATGTCGGGCGGCACAATGCCTTAGACAAACTCGTGGGAGCGGCACTACTGGAGCGGCGCATGTCGATGAGCACGTCGCTTTTGTTAGTAAGCGGGCGCGCCAGCTTCGAACTGGTGCAGAAGGCGCTGATGGCGGGTATTCCCGTGATGGCCGCCGTGGGAGCGCCCTCCAGCCTGGCGGTCGCCACCGCGGAACGGTCGGGCATGACGCTGATTGGCTTCCTCCGCAACGGACGATTCAATGTGTACTCGGGCAGCCATCGGATTGTGAGTCTGCTATGAAACTTCGCATTCAGGGAAACTCTCTACGCATGCGGCTTACGCAGGGGGAAGTCGCCAGGGTTCGCGACGGCGGACATGTGGAATCGTTCATTGAGTTCACGCCGGGCCGCTCACTGATCTACCTTCTGGAGTCCTCGCCGACTGCGGAAACCATGTCCGCCAACTTCGATGGACGGGCAATCCGGGTGACCATCCCGATGGAACAGATGACCGACTGGGTGGAGGGCGATCAGGTCGGCATCGAGGCCCGTTCGAACACAGGAGTGGAGCTTCTAGTCGAAAAGGACTTCCAGTGCCTGCATCGATCCGTCGAACAGGAACCCGACGCATTTCCTCATCCCCTTATGTCCTAACGCGGCGATCGGCGCCAACTCCTTCGATATCGAAATCACGCGACTGCCGGTCGCGCGGCGGTCGCAGGAGCAGCGGGACTACCGCGCTCACCAGCGTTGCCAGGGCTAGCCAACGCATCGCGCCCTGATAATGGCCAGTGGCCTGGCGAATCTCTGCCACCAGGCTCGGGCCGAATACCGCGGCAAAGCCCCATGCCGTGAGCATCAGGCCGTAGATCGATCCGATTTGCGCCGCCCCAAAGTAGTCGGTGGCGAACGCCGGCATCGTGCCGAATCCGCCGCCGTAGCACAGCAAAATGAGAAACGCAAACAACGAGAGCAGGGCGAACTGATGAACTTGCGAGAGCAGTAGAAATGCCGCGGACTGAAGCACGAACATCATCAGGAACACCGTCCGAAGGCCCACCGCATCGGAGAACCAGGCCCACAGAAAACGTCCCGAGCCGTTGGCGATCGAGATGAGTCCCACCATGCCTGCGGCAGTCGCCGCTGAGACGCCCGAGATTTCCTGCGCCATGGGGGATGCCTGCGAAATAATTGCGATTCCCGCTGTCGTGTTCAGGAACAAGGTAAGCCACAGCGCGTACCATTGCCAGGTACCGAGCGCCTGCCGGAGTGTGAAATCCACCGTCGATCTGCCGGGCTGTGAGACTGCGGCGCTGTATCCCGCGGGCGCATAACCCTCGGGAGGATTCCGCATTACAAGCGCACATGCAAAGACGACCACCAGGTACGCCAGTCCCAGAATTTCGAAGGTGCGGCCGACTCCTACAGAAGCGATCAGCGAATTCGCGACTGGCGCAGTCACGAGTGCGCCCGCTCCGAAGCCTGCCACGGCGAGACCAGTGATCATGCCGCGCTTATCAGGAAACCATTTCACCAACGTGGCGATGGGCACGATGTACCCGAGGCCCAGGCCGGCGCCGCCGATTACGCCGTACGTCAAGTAGAGTATACCCAAGCTCCGTGCCGTGCCCGTCAACATGGTGCCCAGGCCATATAGAACCGCGGCCGCCAGGGCGACGGGGCGCGGCCCGCTCCGTTTCATCCACAGCCCGCCGGCGAAAGCCGCGAACCCCACGACAAAAATAGCGATCTCGAACGCCGCCGTGACTTCGGCGATCGTCCAACCGTAAGCGTGCGATAAAGGAATGCGGAAGACACTCCACGCATATACGGCGCCAAACGCAATCTGCATCAGCACACCCGCGGCGGCGAGCAGCCATCGATTCTCAGTCGTCATAATCAGTCCTCTCTATTTAGTGGCGGGCATGTAGCCATCCGTCAACGTCTTTAGAAAAGCGACAATCTGATCTTCCTGTTTACCGGTGAGTCCGAGGTTGCCCAGTTGCCGCCGGTTCATAGTTTCGGGATGTTCCGGCGCCGGCCAACAGGTCACCTTCTCTCCGGGGTCGCCGGCCTGACAGCCTGGGAACGCGTCGCGGGTGTTATAGAAGTGGACTACTTCCTTCAGCGATTTCAGATAGCCGTTGTGCATGTAGGCCTTCACGAAATCGGGCCGCGGCCGCTTATCGACATTTCGCAAGGTGGGCGTCTTAAACTTGCCGATGAAGGATTTCGCCAGCGGGGTCCACTCTCGATCCGGATTCTCCGGGCCTTCCAGAAATCCACCGACGCCGGCGTCGAGGTAGCTCGCACCCAGCAGGTTGGCGGCAAATCCGAAACCGTCAAGCTGGTTCTCCCGGTAATAGGGCATCGCGGGATTCCTCGGCAGGCCCAGGTTCGAAGCTGTGAAGTCGGTAAATAACGGCTCCTCGCCGGGGCCTCCGTCGCGATGGCATTCGTTGCAGTGGGTGGCGCTACTGCGGAACAACTGGTAGCCGACATTTTCGTCAGCGGTGAACTTGGCCTTGCCGGCCATGACATAGTCGTACTTCGAGGAAAACGCGTTCACTTCGCTGGATCCTTCATACGCCGCGATGGCCTCGGCGATCTTGTCGTAGGTGGCTTGCGCGATCCCTCGGTCCACCGGCGTCAGATGCACGGGCAGGGGATCCGCCTTTGGCGCTGGGCTTGGCCGGTCGCAAGTCTCTTGAATGTCCGCCGGCCACCGGACGGCGAACGCTTGGGAGCCCCACAGGTCCTCCGCCATGGACCGATACGGCCGTTCGGATGCTCGATATACCACGCAGGCCGCGTCGATGAGAGCCATCTCATTGGGGTCGAGAGGCGGCCCTTGCGCCTGCTCCGCGAGCGGGCTATTGAGCCGCAGACCTGTTGCGCGCATGTCCCAGAAGGCTCCGCCTACCAGGTCGCCCTGGAGCGTGTTGTAGTGCAACACCGGTGAAAAACTGGCGTACCCGTGAGTCTGCGGAACGCGCCCGTTGAAACGGGTACGCACCGATCCCGGATAGGCAGCGGTGGTCCGATTCAGTTCGCTGACCGGTCCGGCGAATCCCGCCTCGGGCATATGACAGAATGCGCAAGCTTCGTTCCGCAGGACGGACAAATGCCGGTCGTAAAAGAGCAGCTTGCCGAGCAGAATGATTTGTTGCGACGGGTCGAGACGCTCATGGTGCACTTTTGCCAGAGTGGCGTCCTCCGTCCGATTGATCTCTTTCTCAACCGACTCAAGTTCTTGCTGAGCGGCGACTGGGATTCCAGTCCCTTCGCGGTGTTCCGAGCGCAGCGCCAATGTGACGCCAAGACCGGCGATTGCTCCGGCAATGTACAGTGCTGCTGATCGCATCGTGAATCTCTCTCAGTGGAATAGAG
>OKRF01000414.1:14254-18159 GCA_900290315.1 Candidatus Sulfopaludibacter sp. SbA3
GCAATGTACAGTGCTGCTGATCGCATCGTGAATCTCTCTCAGTGGAATAGAGTGCAAGCAGACTGCCAGGTCCGGAGTCGATTTCTCAGGAGGTTGCGGGTGAGCTTATAAAGAGCATGACGTCATGACGACGCCGCCTGACGAAGGGACGGGCACCCTCTCAGCCTAACCACTGAGGGTTCTGGTATGTGCCATCGAACGAATGAGTCGTCTTGTACTGCTCATACCCGCCGGCTTGCGCGGCCTGTGCGGTCTTCGCCAGAATCGCTTCGACTTCGGCGCGCTTCATGGGCCGGAACCTCCGTGCGGCGCCCACCGCCTGGTCGAGGATTCGCATCGAGTCGCAACCGGTGATCACGACGCTGGTTGGAAGGTTCATAGCGTAGTGCAGGCATTCGACCGGGGAGGCGGTCTTGCTATCAAGGATGATGTGGTCGCCCATCGGCTTCATCCCCAGCACGCCAATATCGTTCCTTACCAGCACGGGTAAGACGTTCTTTTCGAAGCTGTCGTAATGGGCGTCCATTACGTTCAACGGCATCTGCACGGTGTCGAATCGGAACTGATGACTGTCCGCGGTCGCCAGCATCTTCAAATGCACAGCGGGACTCTTGTGGCCGGTAAAGCCGATGTAGCGAATCTTCCCCGCCTTCTTAGCCTCGAGCGCCGCTTCCATGGCGCCGCCGGCCGCGAAGATGCGGTCCGGATCGTCCATGCGGATGACTTCGTGAAACTGCAGGAGGTCGATGTGGCCGGTCTCGAGGCGGCGCAGCGATTCTTCGATCTGGTGCGCAGCAGTGCTCTTATCGCGTCCATCGATTTTGGTCATCAGGAATACGCGTTGGCGATAGCCGTCGCGCAGCGCCTTGCCCATGCGAAGCTCGCTCGGCCCGCCGTTGTAGTCCCAGCAGTTGTCGAGGAAGTTGACTCCTTGATCGATCGCCGCGCGCACGATGCGAATACTCTCCGCCTCTTCGAGGTCCGGCCGGACAAGATGGTATCCGCCCAGCCCTATCATCGAGACCATTTCCTCTGTGTGGCCGAGTCTACGGCTGGGAACGTCTCCCATGGATTCCGCTCCTTTCGCGAACCACGACACCCCGGCGAGCGCCGAAGCGCCAGTAACCGCTTCCAGAAATTGCCTTCTCATGGCATCGAAAGTCATATAGCGCTCCCTTGCACTAGGAGCCAGCGGCTTGTGTCGCAACCTGCTCCGCTCTCAAGACCTCGCCAAGCAGAAATATGTCGGTGAGCAGGGCTCGCAGATGCACGGACGCATTCAGGTTGTCGATCAACTGCGAACTGATCGAAGGCTGCGCTAGCACGAGTTCCATGGCTGCCAACGAATCGCTGGCGTCACGCTCCAACACAGCCAGAAATGACGGTCGGCCTTTCCTCATCGCCTCCGCACAGTGGTCCGGCAGCCCGATGAGAGCATTGACTGCGCGATTCAGGAACTCCCTGATCTGTCTGCCAGACTCGCTTCCCTTGTCGCTCGCGAGACCCTGCGCGGCATACGCCAGCATGAACTCGTAGCATTCCTCTATAACCTCAAAGCGCTCCAGGATTTCTGCGGCCATAAGTCAACCCTTCCTGTCCGTCGGGCTGGAGCCCGGTGGCGGTACTGCCACCGCCCATCGCTGCGGGTCGTAGTGCTTCAGATAGAACTCTCGCCTCATGGTGCCAAAAACCATCGACTTTGTGATGTCCAATTTCTCCGGCCGAATCGCGAAGTACACGTGCACCATCACCAGCGCGATGAGTCCGATGCCGGCCAGTCCGTGGAGCACATACATCAGACCCCATGTCATGTCGCTGAACAGGTACGGATTGCGGGGGAAGAAGATGGTGCGGACCCGGGACATCATAAACACGCCGGTGCCGATCGCCGATAACCCAGTCGCGATAATCGCGCCATGGTAAAGCTTGTTCTCTAATGGGTACTTCGCGAATCTCCGCGGCGGCGGTGCCGGCCGGCCCATGAATCGCTGCACTCTTCGCCAGGCGTCCACCAGGTCGGCTCTATCGGGCCAGATCGCCCAGAAGTCCAGCCAGAATGAGGCATGAATCACATGAAAGATGATAGATACAATCAAGACGCTGCCAGCGATCCAATGATAAGTCACCCAATTGAACTCCACGCCAACCTTCGGCAGGAACGCCGTGAAGAGCAGGGTGAACATCGCCGCTGCCATAACCCAGTGAAACAATCGCGCCGCCAGTGAATGTCTGGGAACACGCGAGGGCAGTTCGGCTGCAAGTGCCGGCGGCTCCGTGCCTGCAAATTCCTCCGCGCGGGCGAAATACCGCACGTAAAGTGCGTGCACGATGAGGAATAGCAGGCCAGAAATCGCGGCCACCCAAATCAGAAACCACGCCACGTGGATCGGAACGCTCCGGCCCCAAGGACTCGTGGCCCACTCAGTAATAGGTTTTAGGATTCCCATTTTGCTTCCTCCACTCCCCCAATCGCCCGCTTCACAAGGTTCCTCATCAAGGGGATCTTATAAGCGTTGAACTGCAGCGGAACGGCTCCCTGCACGGCTAGTTTCCCGGCCATTTCGCCCGTTGAGCCCGTCGCCGGCTTGCCGCGGACGAGGTCTTCCACCGCCTTTAATCGCAAAGGCCGCGCGGCGGCGCCGTTCACGGCAAGACGGATGCCCTCGATGGTGTTGCCGGAAACCCGCATTGCGGAGGCGACGTTCATCAAAGGAAAGTCCCACACGTTGCGGTCGCGCACTTTCTCGAAATAGAATCGCGCGCCCGCCCAGGTGGACGGGATGCGGATGGCAATCAGGAGGTCGCCGGGTTGTAGGATGTGCAGGCGGGTGATGTCGATGTCGGGCACAACGAAGTAGTCCTCGGCGTCGACGACCCGTTCACCCTTGGGCGTTCGAAGGACGAATTTCGCATCCAGGGCAATCAACGCGGGAGCCGAATCGGAAGGGTTCACCGCCACGCATCGCTCTGCGTGCAGAATGGCGTGTTCGCGGTTCCGGCCGGTAGGCGTATCGGCATAGCAGATATTTCCGCCCGCCCGGTAGCACGGCCAGCCGGAGCGGTAATACCAGCAGCGGGTATCCTGCGACACGTTGCCGCCGATGGTGCCCTGATTTCGGATCTGCGGTGAAGCGATCAATTCGGCGGCCTCCGCTAGCACGCCGTACTGCTCCTTGATGACCGGGTGCTTTACGATCTCCGTAAGCGTTGTCAGCGCCCCGATCTCGATGCCGCCGTCGGTCGTGCGAATACCTCTAAGTTCTTCGACCCCACTGAGGTCGACCAGCACCTTCGGCCGCTTGATGCGATCTTTGAGCCAGTCGAAGCTGTCGAGCCCGCCGGCCATGATCCAGGCGTCCGCGCCATGCTGTTGGAGAAGATGCTGTGCGTCAGCGGCGGTAGTCGGCTGAAGCAAATCGAACGCGGGCATGACGTCTCGTATTACCGACATAGGTCCTCTCGCATTAAATGTGGGCCATCAAGGGATGCTGCATCGGGCGTCCGGCTTCCAACGAAGTCAGGATCGTGTCGGCGTTAACCGGCGCGCGCTGAAAAACTTCATCGCCCAGGGCGTCTGAGAGCGCGTTTAGGATGGAGGCGCAACCACCGCCCACTGGCGGTTCTCCGATACCGCGGGCGCCCACCGGAGTCTCCGGGTCGGGAATATCCAACGCCTCCCATTGCATGTTCACCGGGACATCGAGAATCGTGGGCGGCTTATTATGGTGGAACCGCTTGGAGACCATCACACCGTAGTGCGGGTCGAAGACCCACTTCTGGCCGATGGCGTGGCCGATGCCGAGGATCGACCGTCCGAGTACTTGCCCGCCGAGCGCGCGCGGATGGATCACCGTGCCCACGTCGGCGTACGCCAGGAAGTCCACGACGTAATACTTGCCGGTTTC
>OKRF01000414.1:18169-18406 GCA_900290315.1 Candidatus Sulfopaludibacter sp. SbA3
ATGGATCACCGTGCCCACGTCGGCGTACGCCAGGAAGTCCACGACGTAATACTTGCCGGTTTCGACGTCCACTTCGATTTCGGCGAAGCTTGCCACGTAGGAGTGGGTCATGCCGTCGCGCGGATATTTGTCCTTTGCGGCCGCTACCAATCCCTGTCCGGCCAGCGACGCTATCGACGCCTTGGTCACCTTGTTGACATCGGCCGGCGCTTCATGGCCATCGTATTTGCCGCCGAG
>OKRF01000414.1:18416-18586 GCA_900290315.1 Candidatus Sulfopaludibacter sp. SbA3
CGACCGTGTAGTCCTCCGGTCTGCCCCCCAGGCTCTTCGCGGCGATCTCCTGGAGTTTCTGCCGGGCATCCATCGCCACGGCGTGAGCGGCTCGCGTCATCGCGTGCGTGGTCTGGCTGCCGCCGGACACGCACGTGAACGGAAGATGCTTCGACGTGTCGCCCCACACC
>OKRF01000413.1:0-525 GCA_900290315.1 Candidatus Sulfopaludibacter sp. SbA3
TCCAGCCACCCGCGAGAGGGCTAGATATTTTTTACGCCGAGTTTTGCAAGTCGTTCACACGAGTTACACGAGAATTTTCGTAATTCTCTCAACCACTTACAGACACCGCCTGCCGGCAACGCCGATCTCGACTGCTACCCTCTTAATTGAGGGATATCTTATGTCTCCACAACCTATCGAAGCGGACACGAACACCCAGCGCGATCCTCGCGCTTTCAATGCATACAGGCACGGCCTGACAGGCCAAGTCCTGATCATGACCCCAGACGACGAGGCGGGGCCAAGTCCTGATCATGACCCCAGACGACGAGGCGGCCTACACGGCGCACTGTCAAGGCTTTTACCAGAACCTTGCCCCGGAAGGCGCAGTGGAGAAAAGCCTCGCCCAATCCATCGCCGACGACCAATGGCGCCTCCAGCGCTCCGCCGCCATCGATCTCACCCGATTCTCCATGGGTATGTCCGAACCCGACCATTACTTCGCCCACCATCCCCAAATCGACGCCGCCTTCGCTCAGGCCGTCA
>OKRF01000413.1:535-10757 GCA_900290315.1 Candidatus Sulfopaludibacter sp. SbA3
CGAAGCCAAGAACCTCAACCTCATGTCCCTCTACGAAAGCCGCGCCCAGCGCCGCGTCGAGCGGAACATGAAAATGCTCAAGGACCTGCAAGCCGAGCGCAAAGCCGCCTTCAACCAAATCGTGGAAGACGCCACCCTGCTCGCGCAACACGCCGCCGCCAAAGGAGAACCATACGGCGTGGAGCGCGACTTCCCGCCCGAAGCCCTACCTTCACAATTTGGTTTTTCGCTCCCCAAAATCGCCCTCCTGGCCACCCACAATGGCCGCCTGGCCGACGCCAAAAAGCAGTTCCCGGCCGCCAAACAGCCCCTCCGCCGGGCTGCTTGAGCCCTTTTCACCCGTCCACCGCAACCGATCTTTGACAACCCAGTGCACTTCTCAAAAGAAGACGCGCGAAGCGCATCCTTCCCCAATCCCCAACCCCCAACCCCGCTTCCCCACCCCCGCTTTCTCTACAAAACTGGAGAGTCGTTTCCCAATAAAGCGCGCCGGACGATCTTAAGGGGCGGAAAGCCCTGCTTCATGAAATTGTCGTGGAACGTCTGTAGCGGCTGTTTGTAATCCTCCCGCAGCTTCAGAATCTCCAGCTTGCCCAGTGTGTAATAGAGATAAGTCGGGTCGCTGGTGCCCCGCTTGGTCTCTCGCTCGCCATTGGCGCGCGTCTGGTAGCCTTCTTTCACGAAGAAATCGATTCCCTGCTCGTAGGTCATCCGGCCAGTGTGCATTTCGATTCCCACGATGTAGCGCGCATTCCGCAACAAGGCGTCTTGTAACTGGCCGAGCCGCAGTTTCAGATCGCCGTTGCCGTAGCCCTCGTCCAGCATCATCTGTTCGGTGTAGTGAGCCCAGCCTTCCGCGTTGGAACTGCATCCAATCAGCTTTCGCACCTTGCTGGGAGCCTGGGAAAGCCACAGAAACTGGGTGTAGTGCCCGGGATACACTTCGTGAACCGCGGTACTGATGACGGTCCCGCGATTGAAACCCTCCATGTGCTCTTCCACCTGTTCCTTGGGCCAGTTGGGCTCCGGTAAAGTCACATTGAAGAACGCCTCCTTGGCCACTCTCTCGAATGGACCGGGCGTATCCATGGAAGCGAAGGTGAGGGCTCGCTCGAAGGGCGGAGTTTCTTCAACAATCGGGAGCACGGGCGAAGGAACGGTAAGGATGTGGTGCTCGGCAATCCAATCCCTTAGGCCGCCCAGCACGCCCCGAAACGTATCCAGAAGCTGATCCGGAGCCGGGTGATCCTTCTCCAGGTCCTGCAGAATCTCGGACGGTGGGCGTTTCGCGTCGATCCTCGCCGCCACGCGCTGGAACTCGGCCTGGTTCTTACGCAGGTTGTCGAAGCCGATGGCGAGCAGGCGGTCCAGCGGTGTATCCACCATCTCGTCGTAAAGGAGTTTCCTGGAATAGATCTCAGCGCCGAGACGAAAATCGCCTTGGGATCGCAGAAGCACGTTCGTCTTCAGATACTCCTGGTACGCGTTCAGGGCATCGATGACCGCCTGGTTGCTTTTCTTGAACTCAGCCAGCAGAGCGGCGTCGCTCACCTGCTTGAAGGCGGCGGGGACATCGTTCTGAAAGAAGCTGATGTTGCCCGGCAACTGCTCCAGGGCGATCTCCGTATAAATGCGGGGAGGGTTCTTCAGATTCTCCCGCGCCGATTGGAGCGTGCGTGGTATCAGCCGTTCGCGCGCAATGGCCGCCTTCAGGCGCTCCGCCGGAGGGGCGAAACTGCGGCTCATGATGACGAAGATGGCGGAGGAAGCACCCGAAGAATAGACATCGGGATTCTTCTCCCACGGCCGGATGGTCTCCAGCGTCAGCAGCGTGCCCTGAATCTGGGCGAGCACCAGTTCGCGATCGGCCGCAGCCGTTGGTGACAGGCCCTGGGCATCGAATCCCCGCACCTGGGCCAGATACTTTTTCAAGACGGCAACCTGCGCTTCGATTTCCTTCTTCGAACCCGATGGCAGCAGGCTGTCGTATTGGTGGAAGCCGGCGGACGTGCCCGACACCGGATCGTAGCGGTACACCGCCTCCTCGAAGTACCGGTCCGCCAGTTTGGCGAACTCGGCATCGCGCCCCTGCGCGAAGCTCGCAATGGCCATGAGAATCCCCAGCAAAACCCTCCGTAAGCTCATGGTTCGATTCTATCGTGGCTCCGGTCCGCACTTTTTTTTCGGGCGGTACTAATAAAGTGGTCAATTTCGACGTCACTTTACGCATGTATTGGCAGGAAAGCTTATGGCATCGGCAATTCCACGTTTAGAAGTAGGGTTCGCCCCCGTTTTTCCGGTCTCGACGCGGTACGAATCGCCCCGGATTCTGCGCATTGATCGCTACCGCTTGAAGCCGGGCACCGAAGTCGCGGTGCGCAACCTGCAAAAGCAGGTGGCGCTGGCGATGGTCCGCTGGGGAGCCCTGCATGCGTGCCTGGCGGCGGAATCGCTGACGGGCCCGAAAGAGGTCTGGCGCCTCAGCGGCTTCTCTTCGTCCGCCGAACAGAAAAGAGTGGCGGAAAGCCTGGAAAACAATGCGCTGCTGCGCATTGAGCTGAATCGGATCGATCTCCAGATCCGCGTGCTCACCGGCAGCCCTGCCACCGTGATGGCCCACTACGTCGAAGGTCCCAGCCGCGGCCACACGTGGCTCATGGGCCGCGGACATCACCTGGTGATTGCCGCATCCAGTGGTCCCACAAGGAGCCAAGGCACCCTCTTTCAAACCTCCACCGGCGTCCGGTATTCCGTTGCGTCGGTCCGTACTCGCAAGAATGCCTTTGAGCTGGCGGAGGCGGCCGGCCCGGAGGCCAACGTCTTCGCCATTCGTCCCATGTGGGGCATGCCGGCGCCAGAGTGGACCAGGCACGACCCGGACTTCTGGAACTCCAGCCCCATGGCCAAACGAGCGGAGATGAACACCTCGCTGTTACGGCTTCGCTGATACGCTAGAATCAGTTGAGGTCCAAATCATGAAACTTGCCGCCGCTATAGTTGTGTCTGGCGCTATCCTGGCCGCCCAGACCCCTTCCGGAAATCCCCTGGTCGATACATCAAAGGCCCTTTATGCCATTGCCAAGAACGACGTGTTGAAGTCCGCCGACAAGATCCCGGATAACCTGTGGTCTTATCAGCCGACGCCGGAGGTTAGAACCGTAGCCCAGATGTTCGCTCACATCGCCGACGGGCAGTATGAATTCTGCGGCGTGCCGGCAGAGGGCAAGATGGTGCAGAAAGATGTGGAGAAGACGGCTAAGACGAAGAAGGAAATCATGGCCGCGGTGAAGGAGGCCTTCGCGTATTGCGACGCCGCCTACGCCAACATGACGGATAGCAGCGCCGCGGAAGTGGTGCCCTTCTTCGGCCGCCAGGCCACGCGCATCGGCATCATGGACTTCAACATCTCCCACACCATGGAGCACTACGGCAACCTGGTGACTTATATGCGCCTCAAGAACATTGTTCCGCCTTCCAGCGAAGGGCGATAGCCATGGATCTTTCCGCGCTACTGAGCGACACCATCGCGCGCGAACTGCCCAGGCTGCGGGCCGTATCCGAAGAGCAGGCCACCACCCCCCGAGGCCAAGGCAAGTGGTCGCCGAAAGAAGAGTTGGGCCACCTGATCGATTCGGCGGCTAACAACCATCTGCGTTTCGTGGGAGGAGCCACGGCGCCGGAGTTCCGCGGACCCGGATACGCGCAGGAAGAGTGGGTGCGCCTCCACAGGTACAGCCATATGCCTTGGGAAGAGATTGTGGCTTTCTGGTTCCAGTACAACCGGCTGCTGGCGCGCCTGGTGGCCGCCATTCCCGCCGGCCAAATGGAAACGAAGTGTACCGTGGGAGTAGGTCCCGCGGTGACTCTGGGTTATCTGATCGAAGACTATGTGGTGCACATGCAACACCACATCGATCAATTGTTGCTCAGAGAAACAGTGACTCCACATCCCCGGTAACGCCGGCGATCTTGTCGCCGGTCCCCAGTCACGCCGGCGATCTTGTCGCCGGCCCCGGTAACGCCGGCGATCTTGTCGCCGGCCCCGGTAACGCCGGCGATCTTGTCGCCGGTCCCCAGTCACGCCGGCGCCGTTACTTGATCTCCACGGCGTTGTTAGTGGCCGACAGCGCCTGGCCTTCGGTGTCGCGTACCACCAGGCGAATCAGGTAGGTTCCGGGCTGTACGTCGAAGGTCGTTTTCACCGTGACCCCGGTTCCCAGCCGCGCCAGCGTTTCATCCTTGAGATGCAGTTCCACCAGTTTGCGGATGCCCTGCAGGTAATTGCCGTTGCGGTCGAAGATGCCGGATACAATCGTCACATCGTTGCTATTCCGCCCGTCCGCCTTGTGGAACTTGAACAGTTTCAGATCCAGGTGAGCCATCACGGAGAGCTTGGCCAGGTCGCCCGTCTTGAAAAACTGAGTGTGCATCTCAATGGGCAGTTCGGCCATCTCATCGTGCGAAAAAAGCGCCGCTTCAATTTCCTGGCGCGCCACTTCCGCCGCGTCGTCCGTGCGCTTCGGCGCATAGTAGCCGCGTCGGGCAGTCAGGGTGTTGCTCGGCGCATTCTTCAGGGAGACTTTTAAAGTGTGAAAACTGCCATCGGACTTGAGATTCTGCGGCGAGAAACCCAGCAGGTAGAGGTACTCCGGCGCCGCCGCCACACGCCGGAACCCCTCGTCGAAGCCGTTACTGTTTTCAAAGAACGTCCCGCCTGTGCCGGCGGCCAGTTCCGCCATCAGATCCGACGCGATCAGCATGGATTGCAGACTGCGGCCTCCACCGGGCGCGACGTTGAACCGCGGATCGGTGTAAAGCCCCCGGGCGTCAATGGCACTGATGATCACTTTGGAGCGGATGGCCTGTTCGATAATGGCGACTTTGTCGTCGATATACAGCGGCGAGGTGGTGAAGAAACCGGGTGACACCAACACCATGGTTCGCTGGCCCGGCGCCACGCCCAGCCGCTTGGCGATGCTTTTCAGGTTGCCCAGGGAGATGAGGACTCTCTGATCGAAATCGTTGAGCGCCCCGGCGCGGACCATCAAATTGGGGCGAATTCGCGCCAATGCGAAATGCAGTTTCGCGCGGTCGTCGGTGAAATCCTGGCTCACCTCGCCGGACAGAGAATAGATGGCTATCCGATCGGTGGGCAGTAGGGCTTCGACGTATCTGTCGGCGGCTTCGTGAATCTTGACCAGGTCGNNTCCGCCGGCTCGGCAGGCTTGGCGCCGGCTTCTTTGGCGGACATCGTCGTCTTCTCCACGCTGAAGCGGGCGATCTCCTGCGGCTTGCCCTTATCGTAAAGCAGGAAGTTTTCCTTGGTCAGGGTGCCCACTGCATCGCCGTGAACGTTGCGGACCACTACGGGCACCATCACCAGATTGACCTTGGTCCTGAAAGACGCCTGTTCGTCGCGCGTGGTCATCTCCGGCGCATTCTGCGCGACTGGGGCTGGAGTGGGCGCAGTCTGAGGAGGCGGGGGCTGGGCAGGGGGAGTCTGCGCGCCGAGCACAAGCCCGCTCAGCACAACGCATACGAGACAGGCGGCCCGGAAAGCCAACATCATGCCCTTCATTCTACGTCAGATCAGCGGCGCGCCATATGAGAGAATCGAGCCATTGAGAGGATCTTCATGCCGAAACATACCCTGGTTCGCCGCGGTTTCCTGAAGAGCGCCGGGCTCGGCCTGGCCGCCGCATCCTTGGCCGATGCCAGTTCGGCGCATACGCCCATGCCGGTCTCAAGGCCTAAACTCACACTCAGTGTGCGCGACTTCGGTGCCACCGGAGACGGCGTCACCAAGGATACCGCGGCGATCCAGCAATCCATCGACCGGTGCAGCGTGCTGGGCGGCGGCGAAGTACTGATCCCGGCCGGCCGGTATCTTACCGGAGCCATCGCTTTGCGAAGCCACACCACCTTCGGCTGGAAAAAGACGCCACCATACTCGGCAGTCCCGACTTCGCCGACTACCCCGTCTCGCAAGTGCGCTGGGAAGGCAAGTGGATTCCCGGCAGGGTCGGCCCGATCTACGCCCTCGACGCCACTGCAATCGGCGTGGTGGGTCCCGGTAAAATCGCTGGCAACGTGCGCTCGGCGGCCGTCCGACTTCCGCGAATCCGCTACGTCATCCCGCGCTGATCGAGCCGATCGGCTGCAACGGCATTCGCCCGGAGGGGTTCGCCACCGAATACCGCCTCATGTGGTCGATCCATCCCACCAATTGCGAGAACATCACAATCCGCAATCTGACCATCCGCAGCACCGGCGGCAACGGGGATGGCATCGATATCGACTCGTGCCGCCACGTCCTGATCGACGGCTGCGATATCGTCACGGGCGACGATTGCATCTCGCTGAAGTCGGGCCGCGGCGCCGAAGGGTACGCCCTGCTGCAGACCACCGAAGACGTCCGTATCACGAATTGCACCATGGCCGATTCCATCTTCGCCTGCATCGGAATCGGCAGCGAAACTTCGGGCGGCATTCGCAACGTGCACATCGAGCATTGCAAGTTCACCCAGGCGCGAACCTTCGCGTTGTACATCAAGAGCCGCCCCGGCCGCGGCGCGTTCATCGAAGACATCGTGGCGGACGACTTGGATGTATCCGGCACCACGGGCGGATTTCTGCGCTTCAACCTCCTGGCGAGCGGCATTCAGGACCCGATCCCGGTGCCTGGCGATGAAGGCATCCCGACCGTGCGCCATTTCAAATTCACCAACATCCGGGTCACCGATTGCCCCCTTCTGGCCGATGGCATTGGGGTCCATCCCAATAAGCCGTTGGATGGCTTTACGCTGGCCAACGTAACCGGCACCTGCGCCAAAGGCATCACCCTGGCGAATGTCAGGAAGGCCGACATCCGCGGCATAAAGGTCGAAGGCTATACGGGCCCGCTGCTCCGCATCCACAACGTGACGGGCAAAGGATTGGAGGGCGCCGCCGGAATCGAAGGGCCCAAGGTGCCGCCCCCCGTGCCGGCGCCCGCCACGCCTTACACGCTTCGCTAAGTGCACCGTTGCCCGGGTCAGACTTCTCTGTCCCGCGGCGCCGCTTTTGCGCCGTCGTGGACAGAGCGGTCTGACCCCGAACCCCGGTCCGGGGGCCCTTGATACGTAGCCGTGCTTCTGAAACGGTGAACCAAGACAGGCCACAAAATACGATGGCCTGTCCTACACTAGGAGGACATGAAAGCGATTGCCATCTACGCCCTTTGTCTCTGCCTCTCTGCCACCGCGCTCATGCCTGCCGATCTCGGCCTCACGGGATACTCCGCCGATGCTGCGCGGGCGGAGCGCGATTGGGAAGTGAAACTGCGCGCCATTCCCGACACCGCGAACCTGCGGACGTACATGCAGCGCCTGTCGGCGCGCCCGCATCACGTGGGCTCGCCGTACGACAAAGACAATGCTGAGTGGCTGCTCGCCAAGCTGAAGGAGTTTGGGCTCGATGCGAAGATCGAAACGTTCGACGTGCTGTTCCCCACGCCCAAACAGCGCGCCCTGGAACTGGTCGGGCCTACAAAGTTCGCTGCCAGGCTGGAGGAGCCGGCTGTGTCTGCCGATGCGACTTCCAGCCAGCATGACGAGCAGCTTCCCACCTACAACGCCTACTCCATCGATGGCGACGTGACCGCCCCACTGGTCTACGTCAACTACGGCGCACCTGCGGATTACGACGAACTGGACCGCCTGGGAATCTCGGTCAAAGGCGCCATCGTGATCGCACGCTATGGGCAAACCTGGCGCGGCATCAAGCCCAAAGTCGCGGCGGAGCACGGGGCCGTGGGATGCCTCATCTATTCGGATCCGCGCGATGACGGGTACGCTGTGGGGGACGTATTTCCCGCCGGCCCCATGCGGCCGAAAGATGGTGTGCAGCGCGGAAGCGTGATGGACATGCCGCTATATCCCGGCGACCCGCTGACACCCGGAGTGGGCGCTACGAAGGACGCCAAACGCCTGCCTGTAGAGGGCGCGCCCACGCTTACCAAGATTCCGGTGATGCCCATCTCTTACAGCGACGCGCAGCCCCTGCTGGCCGCGCTGGAAGGCCGCGTGGTTCCCGACACCTGGCGCGGTGCCCTGCCCATCAGCTATCACGTGGGGCCCGGACCGGCACGCGTGCATCTGAAACTGGCGTTTAACTGGGACCTCAAGCCGCTCTACGACGTCATCGCACGAATTCCCGGCTCCAGCTATCCGGACGAGTGGATCCTTCGAGGCAACCATCACGACGCCTGGGTGAACGGCGCTGAAGATCCCGTGTCCGGCGCGGTGGCGCTGCTCGAAGAAGCGCGCGCCTTCGGCATCCTGCTCAAGCAGGGGTGGAAACCGAAGCGCACCATCGTGCTGTGCTTGTGGGATGGCGAAGAGCCGGGCCTGCTGGGATCCACCGAGTGGGCCGAGGCGCATGACGAAGAACTGGCCCGCGTTGCCGCGGTATACATCAACTCCGACAGTAACGGGCGCGGCATCTTTCAGGCCGAAGGCTCCCACACGCTGGAGCGGTTCGTCAACAGTGTGACGAAAGACGTGGAGGATCCCGAATCCAAGGTCCCGGTGGCTACCCGCCTGCGCGATTTCCGCCTCGCCGGCCTGCCGGAGAGTGCAACCCCGCAGGAGCGCCAGGAGCTGAGGGCCCGCCCAGATCTGCGCATCGACGCACTCGGTTCCGGCTCGGACTACACCGCGTTTCTGGACCATCTGGGCATTGCCTCGATGAACATCGGGTTTGGCGGCGAGGATCGCGGCGGCATTTATCACTCGATTTACGACGATTTCTACTGGTACACACACTTCTCCGACACTACCTTTGTCTATGGACGCGCGCTGGCACAGGTGGCCGGGACCGCCGTGATGCGCCTGGCCGATGCCGAACTGTTGCCGCTGGATTTTCAGGATTTCACCGAGACCATCGGCCGCTACGTGCAGGAAGTGGAAAAGCTGGCACGCGACAAGCGGGACCAGATTATCGAACGGAACCGCCAGATCGACGATGGTGTCTTCGCTGCCATCGACGATCCGCGCAACCCCAAGTTGCCGCCGAAGAAGGAAAACGTTCCGCCCATTTTGAATTTCGCACCGCTGGAAAACGGCCTGGCCGCGCTGCAACATGTCACCGAGCTGTATGACCATGCCTTGGCGCACGCCTCCGATAACGGTGCGGCGGCGCTGGCACGGGCGTCCCTGCGCGACGTGAATCGGCGGCTGATCCTGGTGGAGCGCGCTCTGACCTCGCAGGATGGACTGCCCAATCGCCAATGGTTTCGCCACCAGATTTATGCACCCGGTTTCTACACGGGCTATGGCGTGAAGACGCTGCCGGCGGTTCGCGAAAGCCTCGAACAGAAGCAGTGGAAGCTGGCTGAAGAGCAGATCGCGCGCGTGGGGAAGGTGCTGGAAAACGCCGGCGAGGCTATTCAGGGAGCCACGTCCGCGCTGGCGCAGGCCACCCGGTAGCGGCTTGCATTCGGACGCGCGATGGAACAGAATCAGGTGATTGATCGGGGGAGTTTCGTTTTCCATGTCGAAATCCGCGGAATCTGTCTCCGGGGCGGGGGTGATCGAGGGGCGAGGCGCTCCGAGCCCTGACGAGATTCGAAGTCAGTTGCGGCGCGTGCTGGCCAGTCCTGCCTTTCATGGCAGCAAACGATGCCAGCAATTCCTGGAATACGTTTGCGAGAAAGCGCTCTCCGGGGAGACCGGCGCGCTGAAAGAGCGCACCATCGCGATCGAAGTATTCGGCCGCAGTCCTCAGTCCGACCTGGGTGAGGATACCATCGTCCGCGTGGGCGCCCGCGAGGTGCGGAAGCGACTGGCGCAATATTACGTAACCGTAGAAGGGGCCGCGGCGGCGGTTCGCATCGACTTGCCTTCGGGCGCTTATGCCCCTGAGTTTCGGCACGGCCGCTTGCTGCCCGAGCAGGAAGCGCCGCCGCTGCCCGTTCCGCTTCACGCTGAACCGCGCGCGGGGCGGCGCATCCGGCGCAACGCTATCCTGGTTTTCGCATCGGTCGCCGCGGGCCTGGCGATTTTCGCCGCCGTGAAACTCTCAAGTGCCAATCTCAACGGCGAATTGTTCCAGAGATTCTGGGCTCCTGTGATGCAGTCGCCGGAGCCGCTGCTGGTGGCCGTGGCGCACCCCATCGTGTATCACCCTTCGCGCCGCGCGTTGAAGCTGAGCCTGGAGAATCAGCCGCCCAACGAATCGCAGG
>OKRF01000500.1:0-3128 GCA_900290315.1 Candidatus Sulfopaludibacter sp. SbA3
TAACCAGCGAGATCGCCAGCACAAACGCCAGCGAGCCGCCATCCATGGCGATATCCGCGGAGCGCGCGAGTTTGCCCGCCGGCAGCGCGGCACGCACCGCCACGATGCCCCACGATGCCAGCAGCGCTCCGGCCGCGCCGCCGGGAATCGCGATCCAGGCATTTTCCGCCAGCGCCTGGCGCAGCAGTGCGCCGCGCCGTGCTCCCAGCGCCACCCGCAGCGCATATTCCTTCTGCCGGCCGATGAAGCGGACCAGTTGCAGTCCCGCCACATTGCCCGCCACATTGGCGCAGGCAATCAGTAGAACCAGGCTGGCGAATCCCAGGAAGAGGAACAGCGTGCGGCGTTCAAACTTGGTGGCCGTGACTCTGAGATTTTCCACCGTCACGGTCCAACTGGAATCCCCGCCGCGCTGCGCCGCCAATTGGCGCGCCAGTGCGCGCATTTCCAGGCCCGCCTGGGCGGACGTCACCCCGCTCTTCAGCCTGCCAATCGCCACCAGGGTGCGCTGCGTGCGCTGCAGCTTCGGGTCGCCTGAGTGCAGAGGCAGGAAGAGATCCGGCTCGGCGACCTCGGGCACAAACTCCAGACGAAAGCCCGCCGGCAGCACGCCCACCACCGTGTACGGCTCACCGTCCAGCTTCACCTGCCGCCCCAGAACGTCGGGCGCAGCATCGAAACGCCGCCGCCAGAATGTATCCGTCAGCACCACCACCCGGCTGTCCAGCGACTCTTCCTCGCTCGCCGCAAACGTACGGCCCAGTGCCGGCCGCACGCGCAACGTTTCGAAGAAGCTCGCCGATACCGTATTCGACCGCACCCGCTCGCCCGACCCGGTCAGGCTGTGGCTCTCGCCATAGGTAGCCGCCGCCAGGCGCTCGAAGCTGCCGGCCCGCTCGCGCCAGTCGCGAAAATCGGGGGCCGAGACCGGGTTGCCCAGCGGGTTCACCTTGGGGTTGAACTCCCACAGTCCCACCAGCCGTTCGGAATCGGCAAAGGAGAAGGGGCGCCACAGCACCGATTCGGTAATGCTGAACAACACGGTAGTCGCTCCAATACCCAGGCTGAGCGTGACCAGTGCCAGCGCGAAGAAGCCCGGGGTCCGCGTAAGGCTTCGCAGGGCGAAGCGCAGTTCTTGCAGCGCATTCATGCCGCTCCCGTTTCGCATGTCAGGGGCCAAAGTAGATGGTCCCATTTCTCAATCACTTGCGCGCCGACCGGGACGCGTCAGTGTCCGCCAGTGGGACAGACGATCGCCCCTTCGTCGTCTGTCATGCTTCGCCACTCGTTAGAATAAACTCAGTGTCTGCTCCCTATCGTTCTTACGTCCTGGTCTCCCGCCAGCAGATCGCCCGGAATTATCGCAATGTCTGCTCCGTTGTGGGCGCGGGCGTGGACGTGGCCGGCGTAGTCAAAGCCGATGCCTACGGTCATGGCGCCCTGGAAGTCGCTCGCGTCCTCACCGCTGAAGGCGTCAAATGGCTGGCGGTGAGTTCCGTCGAGGAAGGTGTCACCCTGCGCACGGGCGGCATCAGCCAGACGCGCATCCTGGTGATGGGTGGCTTCCTGCCTTATGAGAGCGAGGCGCTCGTGGAATTCGATCTCACTCCCGCCGTCCACTCCCTGGAGCAGGTGCGCCAACTGGACCGCCTCGGGGCCGCGCTCCTTAAGCCCATTCGCTACCACCTGAAGATCGATTCGGGCATGGGCCGCCTGGGCACGCGCGCCAGCGCCCGCGAGATTCTGGCCACCCTGCACGACACCCGGCAGGCCGAGCTCGAAGGCCTGATGACCCACTTCGCCTCCGCCGCCGATTACGCCAGTCCCCAGACCGATGAGCAACTCGCCTACTTCCACGCCATAGCCGCCGAGCTGAGCGCCGCCGGTGTCACTGTCGCGCGCATGCACACCTCCAGCACCAACGCCATTGGTTACGGACGCGCGGCCGGCTGGCACAACATGGTCCGCGCCGGTCACGCCCTCTATGGGTATGTCTCGCCAGCCCGCGGCGACGCGCCCCGCCAACTGCTGAACGTCCAGCCGGCCCTCACCTGGAAGGCCAAGCTGCTCGCCGTGAAAGATATTCCCGAAGGCGCCCGCGTAGGCTACGGAGGCAGCTTTCGCGCACCGAAGCCCATGCGGATCGGCATCCTGGGCGCGGGCTACGCCGACGGTATCTTTCACCGCCTGTCGAATCGCGGCCGTGTGATTGCTGATGGCAAACTCACCGCCATTCTCGGCACCATTTCCATGGATCTAACTACCATCGATCTGAGTCACACGACAGCCCTGTCGCCCGGCGACGAAGTGACGCTTCTAGGCACAGAAGGCGACTCCAGCCTCGATGCCCAGCAGATCGCCAAAGTGGCGGGGACGATCTCCTATAACATTCTGTGCAGCATTAGCGCTCGCGTGCGGCGTCTTTATGTGTAGGGGTTATTTCCGCGACTTGATCTTACTTACCTAAAACGGTGTGCAGGAAGTGCCTTGTTGTTTGGGTGAGGTCCCTATCCGCACTTTCGTCACAGGTTGCCCTCTCGCAGTGGGTGCTGCCCCAGCCGCCATTGCGACGCCAGGAGGCGCGTCAATCCACCCGCTCCATGTTTAGAACGGCACCCTACTTGCTAGGAAATTCTCCGTTGTCATAAGAAATGTATTATTCCAGTGATATCATAGAGGGCAGATGAGCTTACTGTCGCCCAGACTCCAACTCAAGGTCGCACAGAAGCAGATTCTCACCCCGGGCCTGGTTCAGATGGTCACCGTCCTTCAGCTTAACCGGCTGGAACTGAAGGAGATGATCACGCAGGAGATCGTCAAAAATCCGGTCCTGGAGGAGTCCGCCGACGAGCCGGCCGAAGAGGTCACCCCCGAAGAATTGCTGCCCCTGCTGGAAGCCGAACCCGTGCTGGACCCGGCCGACCGGCAGATTCTGGAAGCCGCTGTTCTGAATGATGCCAACTCCCTGGATGGCGGCGACGTCGCCATCAACGGCAATCTTTTTCCCGATGCCGAAGAGACCGCCGCTGCCGTTGTGGAGCCAGACGCAACCCTGCAAAACGACCCGGCTCTCGACACACCAGCGACCACCGATCCCTTCGACGAAATCGATTTCGGCTCGTTTTTTG
>OKRF01000500.1:3138-9379 GCA_900290315.1 Candidatus Sulfopaludibacter sp. SbA3
CCAGCGACCACCGATCCCTTCGACGAAATCGATTTCGGCTCGTTTTTTGACGATTATCTGGATCCCGGGTACAAATCGCCGGCTTCCGAATCGGTCGAAAAGCCCTCGTTCGAGACCTTCCTCTCCGCCCCGGTCACCCTGGGCGATCATTTGCGATCGCAGTTGAGCGTCAGCCTGATTTCCGACACGATTCGAAACGCCGCCGAGTCCATCATCGGCAACCTGGATGACGATGGCTATATTTCGGCCTCGCTGGAAGAAATCGCGCAGGTGGGTGAGCATACTGCCGAGCAGGTGGAAGAAGCCCTACGCGTGGTGCAGGCGCTCGATCCGGCGGGCGTGGGCGCGCGCAATCTGCGGGAATGCCTGTTGTTGCAGATCGAGAGCTTGAACGGCAAGGGCGGCGTGGCATGGCACATCGTTTCGAACCATCTGCGCCTGCTGGAGACCCGGCAATACAAGGAAATCGCGCGCCTGCTGGGCCGCCCGTTGGAGCATGTCGAAGTAGCTGTGAACATGATCCAGCATCTGAATCCGCGCCCCGGCTTGCGCTATTCCGGCGCCGGCGCAAGGGTAGTCGAGCCGGATGTCTTCTTCATCAAGGATGGCGACGACTACATCATCCAGATGAACGATGAAGACGTGCCGCAGCTCCGCCTGAATGCCCAGTACCGCAAAATGCTGGACCGCGAGAACGGCGCCACCAAGGANNTTCGGAAGCAGACCATCATGAAGGTCTGCCAGGCCATTGTGCGCCGCCAGACGGAGTTTCTCTCGGTAGGGTTGGATGCACTCAAGCCCATGATGATCAAGGAAGTGGCCGAAGAGGTGGGCGTGCATCCATCCACCGTGAGCCGCGCCGTGGCCAGCAAGTACGTGCACACTCCGCAGGGCGTCTTCGAGTTGCGCTATTTCTTCTCGGAAGCCGTGCAAGGGCCTTCCGGCAGCGCCACGCCGCTCCTGCTCCTGAAGCGCATGGTGAAGAAGATGATCGAGGAGGAGGATCGCACCAAGCCGCTCACCGACGAGCAGATCACTGCACTTTTGCAGAATCAGGGAATTAACGTCACTCGCCGGACGGTCGCCAAGTACCGCGAAGACATGAAAATCCCTTCCACCCATCAGCGCCGTGTCCGCAATTGAGCAGGACGGAGGATCGTCTTTTGTCGTCTGTCAATTAGGGGCGGACCGCCCCGCAAGACTTCATGAAAAGCCGGTGGTGGGTAGCGCCGGCGGTTGCGCTGGCCGACCGGCGACGAGATCGCCGGCGTTACCCGGTCGCTCGACCGGTTTTTCGACCCTGTCTTCTTCAAATGGAGTTATAAAGAAGGTGGAACTGTTTTCGGTCGTTGTCTGCCGAGAGGGAGATTGCATGAAGATCACGTACACGGGTAGACAGGTAGAACTGGCTCCTGCGGAACGTAAGAAGTTGGAGGCGGAGTTTGCCAAGATCGGCAAACTGCTGGACGGCAAACAGGAGCGCGAAGCTCATATCGTCCTGTCCCAGGAGCGCCATCTGCATCACGCCGAAGTCACCGTCAACTACTACAACCATCAATTGGTGGGAATCGGATCCAATAGCGAGTTGTTCAATGCTATCCATAGCGCCGCCCAAAAGCTGGAAAAGCAGGTGCTGAAAGCCCGCACCAAGTGGCGCGACAACAAGCGCACCCCGCGCAAAGTCACTAGCGAGGCGGAGAGTGAGCCGAAAGCGCCTGCCGATTCCGAACCTGGCGTCCCGCCGCCCGGCCGCGTTTATAAGGTCAACCATCATCATAAACGCAAGCCCATGACCCTGGATGAAGCCGTCCTGGAAATGGACAAGACTCGCGATTACATGGTCTATCGCGACGCCGAAACCGATCGCGTGCACGTTCTGGTCCGCCGCCGCGACGGCAACTTCGACCTGGTGGAGTCCTAGCACCGGTGGCGCGTAGATCCCGTCCCGCCACACGGCGCAAATCGCAAGCCCGAAAACCGGAAATCGTGGTCATCACCGGCCTCAGCGGGTCGGGGAAGGGCTCGGTGTTGCGTGCGCTCGAAGACCTGGGTTTCTATTCGGTGGATAATCTGCCTCTGGAACTCATTCCCAAGTTCACCGAATTGACCCTCGACAATGCCAGCATCCAGGCCGCCGCCCTGGTCGTGGACGTCCGCGAAGGCAAGGGACTGAAGAGATTCCCTGAGATCTTTGACGAAATTCGCAAATCGGCCGGCGCCAGACTCGTCTTTCTGGAGGCGGACGACCAGTCCATTCTCCGCCGGTTCAGCGAGACGCGCCGACCGCATCCACTAGGCACGGACCGCTCGGTCCTGAAAAGCATCCGTTCCGAGCGTGCCCAACTGGCGCCCATCCGCGCCCTGGCCGACCTCACCATCGACACCAGCAAATTCACCGTTCACGACTTGCGCGAGTTCATTGGCGAGCGCTTCCGCGGGCAGCGCAGCCAATCGAACATTATGATCTCCGTCACCAGCTTCGGTTTTCGCAATGGGCTGCCGCCAGAGAGCGATTTGGTGTTCGATGTCCGCTTTCTCCCGAATCCCAACTACATCCCTCGTTTTAAGCACCTGACAGGTAAGAACCGGGGTGTGGCGCAATATGTACGATCTTTTCCACAGACCCGGGAATTTATCAAACGGATCACTGACCTATTGAGCTACTTACTGCCACATTACATTCGCGAAGGGAAGAGTTATCTCACCATCTCCTTCGGCTGTACCGGCGGCCAGCATCGTTCCGTCATGATGGCCGATGCCATAGGCAAGAATCTGCAGGAGGCGGGCTTCAAAGCCAAGGTCACTCATCGCGATATCGTTAACGCCGCTCGCTAGCCAGGCCAATCCTGCGGTATCGTACAGTTCCAATTTTTTTTCGGTCTCAACATCGTTAAGAAACCATAAAGAAGCCGGGAATAGCTCCATTTAGCCACAACAATCTCCCGGATTCTACGTTTATACATGTAGGGACCAGCGCCATGAAAAAAGCGGTACTCCTGCTGTGGATGTCGCTTTCGTTTGCAAGTTTTGGAGCCCAATCTGGTTTTGATGCCAATCAAAACGTTTGGTCGCTCACTAACGGTGTAGTAGAAGCGACGTTCCAACTCACGGCGGACGGACACTTCGTGACCCAGTCGATCGCCAGTTTGCAGAGTGGCGACCTGTGGACAGCCGCGCCCGGCCAGCCTTCCTCGCTCATTCATTTTCAGGCCGGCAACGATGTGTTCGACGCGCATCGTCAATACACTCTCTCCGATCAGTACACCCAACCCATTAATCCTTCCGGCGTGCGCCAGGTGATTGTGCTCAACGATATCAACGGCGCGGCAACAATTACGGTCAACATTGATATCTATGACACCCAGCCGGTGATTCGTTACAGCCTGCGCTATCGTAACCTGACTACCTCCCCGCAGTACGTCACTTTGACCGACATGCTGCCTTTCGCCTTTGCCGATTTCGGGCAGCACTATACCACGTTGCATGTGAACCAGTGGTCGTTGACTCCCGTGCCCGAGAATTTCGAACAATCGGAGACCGTCCTCGAACTGGATGGCACGCCCGTCGAGGTCTTATCCGGCGCGCATTCCCGTCATTGCGGATGGCTGGCCATACGCGATTCCAACAGCCGCGGACTGTTCGCGGGTTGGGAATTCGATGGGCAGACTAAAGCCACCGTACAGCAACTGGGAGCGCAGGGCTACGTGCAGTTCAGTTCCCAGATTTTGGAATTGAACCATTCCGTGCAGCCGTACAACGATTTTCAGACCCCGGACGGCTTCATCGGCCTGTTTCATGGCGATTTCGACGAAGCCGGCTATCGCACGCAGAGCTTCATGGAAGCCGTGCTGGCGGCTCCGGCGCCGGATCCATCCATGTTTCCTTACGTGGCCTGGGATTCGTGGGCCTATACCGACCAGATCAACGAGACTATCCTGAAGCAGAATGCCGATATCGCCGCCGCCATGGGAGTGGAACTGTTCCTCGTCGATCTGGGCTGGGCTCAGTCGATCGGCAATTGGTACGAGGATCCCGCGAAGTTTCCGCACGGTCTGGCCGCCGTTTCCAGCTACGTCCACTCGCTCGGCATGAAGTTCGGATTGCATTTCGCACTCTCCGAAGCCGATCCGGCCAGTCCGGTGCTGCAGGCGAATCCCGACTGGACATCGACCGAGAATGACAACTATCATGGCGCCAGTTCGCTGTGCCTTTCCAACCAGCCCACCCAGCAGTGGCTGATCCAGCAGGGGCTGCACCTGATCGACGACTACAACGTCGATTGGATTCTGCAGGACGGCGAGAACATGGTCAAGCAGTGTACCAAGACCACCCATACGCACGACCCCAACGACAGCAATTACGCCAACGCCGTGCAGGGAATCAATGCCGTGGTTTCGGCCATTCAAAAGGCCCGCCCCAATGTGTACTGGGAGAATTGCGAAGACGGAGGCAACATGATGACCTTCAACATGGTCAAGCATTACGTCACCTCCATCACCAACGATGCCTCCGGCGACCTTCCCGCGCGCCAGGCGGCCTATGGCGCCACATTCCCCTTCTCGCCGCGCTACGCCGAGCGCTACATGCCGGCTGCGGATGGGTTGACCTCATATGCCACCCACAGCTACATGTTCGGAGGCAACTGGGTGATCATGAACCAACTGCCCAGCCTCACCGCCGATCAGATTGGCTATCTCGGCCTGGAAATCGCCAACTACAAACAGCAGCGCGGCAAGATCACCGGCAGCAAGGTCTTTCACATCCTGTCGCCCAGCGCCGCGGGCATCGACGTGATTCAGAGCTATAACGCCACGCTCGACACCGGCGTTGCGGTAGTCACGCGCGCCGCCGGGGGCGCTCCCGAGTACGTGTTCCGCCCGCTGGGCCTGAATCCGGCCTCCCGCTACACCGTGACCTTCGACGTCAGCCCCGCGGCGTATTCTCTGCCCGGCTCGCAATTGATGAGCGCCGGCGTACGCGTGGAACTCCCCACGCCGTTCAGCTCCGAAATCGTCCATATCGATTCCCAGTAGCCGCCAACCACATTTCCGCCCTCATGCTATCGTCTTGAATGCATGCAAAGGGCCCTGTACGCCGTGGCTCTGCTGGCGCTGGTCTGCCTTCTCTTTCGCGCGGCTCGCACCGGACTGGCCGGCGATTATGTCGATCCCATCAGCCACATCACCGCCCAGGATGAAGCCCTGTACGCGCACAGCGCCATCACCATGGCACAAAACGGCGATTGGCTCACTCCCACATTCATGGGCCGCCTGGCTCTGTACAAACCGCCGCTGCTGATCTGGTTGTCCGCCGCCTCCGCCCGCCTGCTGGGAGTCTCGCGCCTGGCCCTGCGCTTCCCTATCGCGCTCCTCTGCAGCCTGGCGGTGGGCCTCGTCTTTCTTTTTGCCGCCGAACTCAATTCCTGGCAGGCCGGCGCCTGCGCCGCCGCGCTCCTGGCATCCAATCATCTCTGGCACGTTCTGGGCGGATCCTGCATGACCGATGGCATCCTGGTGGCCCTCACCGTCGCCGCCGTGTACTGCCTGTTCGCCGACCCCTGGCTGGAATCCAAAGCCGCATTTTGGGGCTTCTCCGCCGCCGTCGCGGGCGCCATTCTCACCAAGAGTGTCGCCGGCCTCCTGCCGCTCGGGCCTCCTGCCGCTCGGCGTACTGGGATTGTACTGGCTGGCCGCGCCGCACCGGTACAAGCCCACGTTCCTGCGTATCTGCCTCGCGGGACTGCTGGCCCTGGCTCTGGCCTCGCCGTGGTTCCTCTATCAACTCGCCGTGCACGGACGCTGGTTTCGGGCGGAGCACATCGGTGTCGAAATCCTGGGCTATGGAGCCGGCGCCCCGCCTCAGACTTCCCGCGAAAACCACGCCCTGTTTTATCTGATGCGCATGGCCCTGATGGACCCCGTGCTCCTCGCGGTTGTCACCATCGCCCTCCCCGGCTTCTTCTCCGCCGTCCGCAAGCGCTCGCCTCAGGCCACTCTGCTGCTCTGCTGGATCCTCGTCGTTCTGGCCTCCGTATCAGTCTGGGAGTACCGCAACATCGCCTACCTCCTGCCCCTTCTGCCTGCCCTGGCCATCCTCGGCACTGCCTACGGGCCGTTCTCTACCATGCGGCCCGCGTGGTGGGCCATGGCGCTGGTGGCGGCGGCGTTCGTCATCAAGATCGGCGCCCCTTCCTCCCCCGCCGGCATCTCTTTCGCTGACAGTACCGTCCAGCCGGTGGCGC
>OKRF01000412.1:0-10098 GCA_900290315.1 Candidatus Sulfopaludibacter sp. SbA3
GGCCCCATCGCTCTTGACGGGCTGCACCAGTATGGATGCGTTGTAGGTGCTGGTGTGGCGGGCGAAAGCCACCCATCGTCCGTCCGGAGAGATCGCGGGCGAATGGTCGGTGCCGGTGGAGGGCTTAGTCAATTCCCGCGCCTCTCCGCCGTCGCCGGATACCACCGAAAGACCGGCCCGTAGCCCGCTAAACGCAAGATATGCGCCATCCGCAGACCACGCGATATCGCCGGCCACTCCGCCGTTCGCAGACGCCGAGATGCGCCGCGGAGGTCCACCCAGGGCCGGCATCAGGTATACGCCATTCTCTTGCACGAGTGCCAGCCGGCTGCCATCCGGCGACCACGCCGCCTTGCCTGTCGGGCGGGCATTGGCCAGGCGCAGCGGTGTACCGCCATTCACCAACTGCAGATACAGACCCTCGTCGCCGTCCTTTTCCCCCGTCCAGAGGAACGCCACCTGCTTACCATCCGGAGACAACGACGGCCGGAACGCGCGTCCAGAGTAAGTGAGCGGGCGAAAGGAAGGAGGCTCCGCGCCCTTAGGTGCAGCGAGGCGGAACGCGCCTGCCGCGGCGAGCGCGCCCAAAACGAATGCCGCAGCGACCCAGGGCCAGCGCGAGGGCGCCGCCTTCGGGGCGGGCGGGACAGCGGCGGGCGCAACAACGGCGGCGGACGATGGGGTGGCATCGATGAGATCCAGCGCGCGGGCCAGATCCGCGGCGGACTGCCAGCGCTCCTCCGGATCTTTCGCCAGGCAGCGTTGCAGAATCCGCTCCAGCAGCGGCGGGGTGGTGGGCTCGCGCGTGGGAAGCGGCCTCGGTTCGGCGGTCATGATGGCCGAAATCACGCTGGCCGCGTTATCGCCATCGAAGGCCCGGTGGCCGCTGAGCATCTCGTAGAACACCAGCCCAAAGGCGAACAAGTCGCTGCGTGCGTCGCAAGGCTTACCCTGCAACTGCTCCGGCGCCATGTATTGCAGAGTGCCGGTGATGGTGCCTTCCCCGGAGAGCGCCATCATTGTGGCGGTGTTGTCCCCCAGCGGTCCCAAAGGCCGCATCTGCGCCAGTCCGAAATCCAGCAGTTTGACGCCGCTCCGGCCCACCAGGATATTGGCCGGCTTCAGGTCGCGGTGCACAATGCCCTTGCGATGGGCGGCATCCAGAGCGTCCAGAATCTGCCCGGCATAGAGCAACGCCCGCGCCGCCGGCAGCGGACCGCTCAGCGGCGCACCCTCTACGTACTCCATCACCAGGTAGTCGGGGCCCACGTCGTAGAGTGTCGCTATGTGAGGATGGTTCAGCGCCGCGGTAGCGCGCGCTTCCCTGGTGAACCGGCCGGTAAACTGTTCGCGCGAAACTTTGAGAGCGACGATGCGGTCGAGCCGGGTGTCGCGAGCCTTGAATACTTCGCCCATGCCGCCCGCGCCCAATGGTCCCAGGATTTCATAAGGCCCAAAGTCGCGTGCGTCCGGCGGCAGCATCTCCCACATTGTAACTGGGGCAGCGCCGGCTCAGCCCGATGCAGTCTCCACCATGCAGCAATGCTCCGCAAGATGCCGCTGGTAATTAGCGCGAGCCTCTTCGCGATGCTGCTCGGCGCGTCGAATCACTTCTTCGAACCGCGCCAGCTTCAGGGGCTCTTTGGCAGCGATTCTCTCCCGCTCCTGATACATCCACTCGGTCTCATGATCTGCGATGCGCCGAATCTCCCTAAGTCTGTCGCGCTCAGCGCAGTTCATGTGAGGGGCCCTCCAAGTCGGTAGAACGATGTTACCCCGGTACATCACAAGACCGCATCGGCAATTTACCCGACAGAGCACATGCGGTCCCTCTGGAGTTACAAATTTAGGCTGTAGCTGCCCTGTAGATCGCGGATTACTACCGCATCAGATTCAGCCCGTGGATGGCCGGGTCGGGAAGGTCGTCGTACATCAGGCGGAGATCTCCCAGGCCCGCGCGGCGGGTAGAGTAAAGGCCCAGCCAGATGGCCACCAGCACGGCCAGGATGACGATGTAAGCGATGGGCTGATACAGGCTGATCACGAACAATCCGTTGACCAGCGGGATCGATCCCAGGATCCCAATCCCCCACAACGTAAGGATCCACGCGGGAATCTTTCCGGGAAGATGCGAGCAGGTGAAGGGCAGTTTCTGCCAGTCGGTGAAAATCCACTCGTAGCAGAGCAGGGCGAAGGCCGCGAACAGGATCGTTTCTGCGGCCGCGCGCCAGCCCAGCAGCTTTATCTCGAAGGGAAGCGGGATCGCCAGCATCAGGACGGCGCCCCAGAACAGCATAAAGCGATCCACGGCGTGCATCCAATCCAGGCGGCCCTGACGCTCGGTGATTTGAAAAGTCCAGTTGGCCTTCAACTCCACCGGAATGGTGAACAGGTGGCGCATCCCGATCAACAGGAAGGTGAGCAGGATCACGTGCGCATATACAAAACAGGCTGCCGTGCGATTGGGCTTGGCGACAGCTTCTTGCATGCCGAGTATTCCGCTGATCAGGATGGCCACGCCGAAGCCGCCATACCCCATCAGAATCGTGCGGTGCTGGCTGCTGCGGGCCAGCGTCTTGGTTACGAACACCAGGATGGCCTGTTGGCGAGGATTGGGGACCAGCCAATCCAAGAGCACGCCGGTCCACTTCCGGTCGCCGCTGGAGCTTCCCGTGGAGCCCTCGACCATCAGCTTACGATGGCGCTGATAGCTCACCGTGTAGCAGACCACGGCCAGCGCGATCGAGACGAGAAGCGCCATTTGAGCGCGCCCGGCGAGCGCGGACATCACCGGGTCGGGATCGCCCAGCAGGTGCTGTTGTAGTCCCAGGAACCAGACCGGCGGCAGCCAGGCGGAGATTTGCGGCCGGAGCGCGGTGGCGAGGTACCGTGTGTCGATGGAGAAACTGAGTACCAGCAGGATCAGCATGACGGCCACTAACAGCCCTTGCAGGTATCCGGTGACGCGCCCGAATGACCGCGGCGGCAGCAGATTCAGCAGCACCCCCTGCAACGCGAGCAGTCCGAAAAGGAAGAAGTAGCAGGCGGCCGCGACCGCGATGGCCATCGCCTTCAAATGGTCCGCCATGGAAGGATTGATTTGCCAGCGGCTGGCTGAGAGCATCGGGAAATCCAGCGCGGGGAACAGATTGAGCACGACGATCACAGCCGTAGACACAATCAGCAAGGCAAAGAATTTTGCCTGGAAGATCTGTCGCGGGCGCAGGGGCAGCGGACCCAGCACCTGGTAATCGCGCAGGCTGGGAAACAGTGACTGCCACTTAAGGGCCGTTACCAGTCCGATAGCCGACATCATTAACGTAAGCAGCCACAACTCATCGGCGCGCACCGCCATCTGATACGGGCCGGGAGTGGGCAGCGAGGAGAAGTGCGCGTACTTGAACTTCAGAGGTTGGGCGAATACCGGAAACCACGGCAGCATCAGGGAAAAGAGACCAATGGACGACGCCTTCCACTGATCAGGTGAGGTGGTCAGTTCGCTCTCGAAAAAGCGCCGGACGAAGTGACGCAGCAGTTCGAAATTCGGCCCGTGGGTGTCGCGCAGCCATTCCCTCATGCCTGCATCACCTCCAGGATTTGGTTCGCCACCGCGTCGCCGTCTTCCACCTGCGCCAGTTGCGCGAAGACGCCTTCCAGCGAAGGCTGGCTCATCAGTTCGCGCAGGCGATCGATGGAGTCATACGCCACCACTTCGCCCTTGCGCAGAATCACCACGCTGGAACAGACCTTCTCCACCACCTCCAGAACGTGCGAACTGTAGAAGATCATCTTGCCCTTCCCGGCGAGCGCGTGCAGGAGGCGGCGGAGCATCAGCGCGCTGGTGACATCCAGACCGGAGAACGGCTCGTCGAGAATCAGAATTTCGGGATCGTGCAGGAGCGCCGCGGAGATCAGGATCTTCTGGCGCATGCCCTTGGAGTAAGAAGACAGGGGCGAGAGTCGGTCGCTCCAGAGGCCGAAAAGGCGCAGGAATTCGTCCAGCTTGTACTCCAGGTAGGGGCGCGGCATGCCGCGCAGGCGGCCCACCAGTTGCAGATACTCCCGGCCGGAGAGGTGCGGATAGAGATGCGGCTCTTCGGGCACGTATCCAACCTTCCGCTGAAAGGCCGTGAAATCGTCGTACACGGTGCGGCCGTTATAAAAGATCTGGCCCTCGGATGGCTCGATGAGGCCCGTGATCATCTTGACGGTGGTGCTTTTTCCTGCACCATTGGGGCCCAGATAGCCGAGAATTTCGCCAGGGTGGATGGTGAAGCTGACCTGTTTCACCGCAGGAGTGTGGTTGTAGAACTTGGTAAGCGCGCGCGCTTCGAGCATCGCTAGATCTCCGGCAATTTGGACGCCAAAGCACCGCCGTTAGTTCCCGTTGCATGGTCGCTGAGGGGCAAAACGATGCCCCACCCGGAGGGATGAAAACTCCGCAGCCGTGGGACAGACGATCGCTTTTTGTCGTCTGTCATCTTCCGAACTGCACGGGATCTTCGATTCAGGCGCTCGGTCAACGGTGATCGCGGCAAAATTGGAAATTCCCCATTGCGTTGCGGGCCACGCGTATTATAGTGATCCGAATTCGAAACCTATGACTCACAAGCGAGTGACGATATTGGCTGGGGCGTTATGCCTCGCTGCTGTCGCGCAGGATCTGCCAGTGATCAAAGTGACAACGCGCCTGGTTCAGGTGGACGTCATTGTCCGGGACTCCAAGGGGTCCGGTGACGGGATTAACCCAGAATGACTTTCAGATTTTCGATCAGGGTAAGCCGCAGAAAATCGAATTATTTCAGGTGAACGCGGCAGCGGCCGCATCCGCGGCGAACGTGCCCCAGCCAGCCCCACAGCCGGGCGTCTTCACGAATCGCGAAGCGCCGGCGACGGGTACCGCCGACGTAATCCTGCTGGACGGCATCATGACCAATACGGGTACCGCCGACGTAATCCTGCTGGACGGCATCATGACCAATACGGTGGACCAGATGCGCGCCCGCCAGCAGCTTCTGAAGTTTCTGGCCAAGGTGCAGCCACAGGACCGCGTGGCCATCTATCTTCTGAGCGGCGGCGTGCAACTGGTGCAGGCATTCACGGGCGATTCCGCGGCCCTGGTGCATTCACTTGAGCTGCAGCGATGGGGCGAGGGAAGCCTTCCCAATCCCTTAAAGCCGGATTCGGCATTCATCAGTGCGCGCGCGGGCACCAATGCCGAACTGGCAGGATTGGTGAAGGGCGCCGGCGCTACGTTCGTCCAGACCAATACGGCGCCTCCGGCAGGACAGATCCGGCAGGAATGTATCGGGTTGGTGGCGCTGGCACGCCATCTGGCACGCGTGCCGGGCAGGAAGAACCTGTTCTGGTACACGGACGGATTCCCGCTGGTGGCCTGGAGCGCCGAGCCGCAAATCTACACCGACGAAGTCAGCCAGGCGAATCACGCATTCAGCGACGCCAATGTCGCGGTCTATCCGGTGGACGCGCGTGGGCTACTGGCCGCGGATATTGCACCCGCGTCGGTAGCGGCGCCTCCGCAGGCGGCGACTGGAGCTGGTGCGTCATCGAACTCGATGGGCGGACTTGGATCGCCCGCTCTCCGCGCGCCCGGGGAGGCCGGCCAGGACATGATGACTTACGTGGCTCAGTTCACCGGCGGACAGGCATTTCTCAACGGCAACGATCTCACACACTACCGATCCAAAAGATCAAACAGGATGCAGCCGTTACCTACACAATTGGCTTTTATCCGGACTCGGCGGCCCTGGATTCGAAGCGCCATACACTGAAGGTGACAGTGGACCGCAAAGGGGTCGCGCTGCAGTACCGGCCGGACTACTCCGCCAGCCCGGAAGCTCCCGAGACGAAGATTCCGGAAAAAGCGGAAATCACGGAAGCGATCTGGAGTTCTGTGAATGCCACCGGCATTACCCTCGCGGCGAAGGCGGAGAAGGTCAACCGCCGCAAGCGGGAATGCTGCGGCTGACGCTGTCGATTGACAGCTCAGGCGTCGCGTTGCAGCCTGGCGATCAAGGCTGGACCGGCGAATTGGCGATGATCTACGACGAACGCGCCGCGGATGGCAAGGACCTGGGGCGCATTTCCGAGACCCTCAAGCTGCACTACGACGAGGATCACTACCAGAAACTGGCCGCGGATGGAATCACTTATGAACGGCTGGTACATCCTACAGCGCAGGCCACCCAGGTCCGCATTGTGGTCTACGACCGCGGTTCGGGACGGGTGGGATCGGTCGCGGTGAAGTGGTAGGTCAGTTCCCGGCTACGGCATCTACCACACGGCACATGGCTGCTGTAAATCTCGCCATGCGCGGGTAGTCGAGCGGATCCGGAATGTCGTCCGATGTGTGATAGAACGGATTGCGGTAGGGAGCGGTGTCGGTGATTTCGATGGCGTGATAGCCCGCCTGCCAGAATGACCAGTGGTCGCTCCATCCCACGCCGGGGATGGAATTGGGGAGTGCCGCGCCGATCGAAGGCAGCGAATGCGTGGAGCGAAACGCGCCTAACGCGTCCCGCACCAGGGCGCGGGACGTCAAGTTGCCCACCATCGCGACGAAATTGCCGGTGGAGGGAAAGAACCACCCCAATCCAGCCGGGTAGCGCTGGCTGCGCGGAGCGTCGGAAAAGACTCCTACCGATTCCAGGCTCAACATCGCGGACACCCGGTCGCCACGAGCGCGGCACTCTCGCGCATACACCAGGCTGCCCATTCGCGCCTTCCAGAAGTACGGCGGCTCCTCATTGGCGAATGCGACGAAACGCAGAGTACGCGCCTGCGGCCTCGCGGCGAACGTCCTCGCTAGCGCCAGCATCACCGCGACGCCGCTCGCGTTGTCATCAGCGCCGGGGCTGCCCCAGACGGTGTCGTAGTGGGCGCCGATCACCGTGATGTCGGCCGGCCGGCTGGTGCCTCGCAGTTCCGCTTCCAGATTCCGGCACGTCACGCTGCCGACCGAGTAGGCCTGCGAGCGGACCGTGTAGCCCGATTCCTGAAAGGAGCGTTCGATGAAGCTTGCCGCGGCCGCCAGTTGCGCCGGCTGTCCATCCACATTGCGCTCCCCGATGGATCCAGCCAGGCTGTGGACATCGGTGCTCAGACGGGAAGCCAGTTCCGACTCGGCGGCGGTGAGGGGATGCAACGGGCCGTCAAAGCTGCGGCCGGGCATCCGAAGCATCCACCACCAGGCAACAAATAGCAGTCCGCCGTAGAAGAGGACGCGGGTGCCGATCGAGTGGCCCACCTTGCGCCAAGACATCACCACTGAGATTGACGCGACGCTGCGGTCGAAAGTCGACAACAAGCAAAAACTGGGCCGCTGCAATCACTGCGCGAAAGTAAATTGCAGGAGAATTCTCTCGCCTTTGAATTCGGTAGGCGCTGGCGGGAATGGATTAGATGAGGCGAGAGTCTGGACAGCGGCGCGGTCCAGCGCGTCGCTGCCAGAGCGGGAAACGAAGACGATCTTGCTCACCGTTCCACTGTGCTCGATCGACGCTTGCACTACGACGGGCCCACCGTGCTCCGCCAGGTTCACGCGCCAGTGGCTTTTTGACACCGACGCTATTTGCTGAAGATACGGCTTGAAGTCGATCCCTTGAGGGTCCGTCAGTAAGACCAGCCTCACGCCGCGCTCGGGCACCGCCTGTTGTTCTTGTGCCACCAGCAGCGAGGAAACTGCAAGCGTTCCAACCGTGAGGATGCGAATAAACAGGTTGAGGTCTCTCATTGGGAACATACTCTATCATGCCCCACTGGACGGAGAAACCGGCGGCGGAGACCGCCGGCGCTACCAGTCACAGCACGTGGTGGAAGAGGTAGGAGCTCTGCACGGGAATTCCCTGTTTGAAGGAGACTTTCAGGACCACCTGGAAATGCCGCGGAATTTCGCCATTGGGCCCCCGCAGGCGGCGGACCAGTTCGCGGGCGCGGGCCGGATCGGTCAGCCACTCGGCTGCGGCGAACGTGTCGGGTGAAGCGTTGCCGGCGATCACCAACAACTCACCTTTGCCGGAGAGCCCCGGCGTGCGGCTGATGACCGCGTGGGTCTCGCCTTCCGACTGCTTGCCGGCTACCATGCGATCGGGTAGAAACGCGGGCTCCCCGGCTTGCGGTTTCAAGTTGCGGACTCCGTCCGGCTCAATGACGATATCGCGCATCAGAGCGGCGCTTTGCAGTTGGCGGTTGAATTTGGGCGGTCCCACGAAGACCACATCGTCATCCCTAATTTGCTGCCAGGAAAGGATGTTGCTCTGCGTCAGAAATAACCCGCGTTTGCGTGCCGAAAGCAGTTGCGCGATTAAGAAAGCGGCACCCGCTTCGCCCGATCCGGTGAAGTGGTAGTTGGGTACGATGTCCTTGTCCCCGAGAGCCTTGCGCACCCCCGCAATGCGCCCGGACTTTTCGATCTCCTCCCAATCGTTGGCCTTGGGGTCGCGGAAGAATCCGAAATTCGGGAAGCGGATGAACAGGGGCGTGCCCAGGCAGACCAGCATAGGCCGTTTGCTTTGCAGAAACGGGTTCCAGAGGTTCTCCAATTCGCCATTCCAACGCTCGGCGATCACCGTCTCCTGAGCGTGCAAGTGGATCAGCCAGGCGCTGGCCACCGCGGCCCACACCGAGACCACCGCCAGGAGACTCGCCACAATCAGAAACTTGCGGCGCGGATCCAGCAGCGTCCGGCGGAGCGGACCTGCCGGCGGGTTCGGCTCGAAGGTCAACTTGAAAGCGCCTTTGGGCACGCTGACGAGGACCGGATCGCCGTTGGCTTCGGTTTGGTAATAAGCCGCCAGTTTCTGGCGCAATCGCCCCACATGCAAGCGGACGATGGAGTCATGTTTGGGGTCGTAAGTGGCCGGCTTGCTGAAGGCTTCCAGACCGATCACGTACTCTTTGAGGCGATCGGCCTCTCCGGACAGAGTTTTCTCGGCGAGATATTGGAGGAGGCGCCGATGTACCTCGGACGTCTCGAAGGTTTTGCTCCGAACGAGCCGTTCCACCTGTTCTCTGGCCCCGTTAACCTGGATACTCACCCGGTTACCTACCATTCCGCACCGCAGAGCTATCCCCAAGTCTCTATCCCCGTTTTGGACCTTATTGTACCATTTTATGAACTTTGAATTTGGGAGGCAGAAGAGGTCTATGTTTACGAATCGTACAATCTCGTTACTAGCGACCTTGTGCCTGCTGACGACTGCCATGTGCTGGTCGCAGGACACGAGAGGATCCATTGTGGGGAAAGTGAGCGATCCCAGCGGCGCCGTAGTTCCGGGGGCCACGGTAGTGGTCACCAACATCGCGATGGGAACAAAGACCAACCTCACCTCGAACAGTGACGGCTATTATCAGGCCACTTACCTGATTCCAGGCCAGTACCAGGTGGAAGCGGTGGCGCAAGGTTTCAAGAAAGCGCTCCGCAAGAACATCGAAATCCGGATCGCCGATCGCCTGGAAATCGATATCGCGCTGGAACTGGGCGCCTCCGAGCAATCCATTACCGTCACCGAGGAAACGCCCCTGCTCAATTCCGAGACGGCGTCGGTGGGTACCGTTGTGGATGCCAAGCGCGTGGCCGATCTGCCACTCTCCTACGGCAACCCCTTCGAATTGATCGGATCGGCCGCTGGCGTGGCTTTCACCGGCGATGCGCGGCTGGACCGCCCGTTCGAGCCGACTCATATCGTAGGCTATGCCATGGCCGGATCGCGCGGCAACCTGAGCGACGTTACCCTGGATGGAGCGCCCACTACGGCCACAGCAAACGCCAACCAGGTGATAGCTTCTTACGTGCCGCCCACCGATATCGTGCAGGAATTCAAGGTGCAAACGGCGACCTTCGATGCGCAATTCGGACAGACCATGGGAGGGGTGACGAATATCAGCCTGAAGGCCGGGTCCAACGCCTTCCACGGGACGGCCGGGTACACCTTCCAGCGGCCGAGTTTCTGGGCCAACGACTTTTTCCGCAATTCCAGCGGCCAGGCGCGCCCGGACTTTATGTTTAACCGCTGGGGTGGATCTTTCGGCGGCCCGGTTTATATTCCGAAAGTTTACAACGGCAAAAACAAGACGTTC
>OKRF01000412.1:10108-12873 GCA_900290315.1 Candidatus Sulfopaludibacter sp. SbA3
CGTTTATATTCCGAAAGTTTACAACGGCAAAAACAAGACGTTCTTCATGTGGGGCTACGAAGGGATTCACGATTCGCGGCCGCGGCACGACGATACGACGTCCACAGTGCCCACTACGGCCGAGAAGGGCGGCGATTTCTCCGCGTTGCTGCTGGCGCCCAACGGCTCCAGCTATCAGATCTATAATCCTTTCTCCCGGCGAGCGGCGCCCAGCAATCGTTACCAGGAAGATCCCTTCCCAGGCAACATCATTCCCTCCAACCTGTTCAGCCCGGTCGGCAAGGCCGTGCTGGCTTACTTCCCAACGCCGCTCAGCGCGGGCAACGCCGATGGCACCAACGATATGCTGGATTCCAGCGTCACCGAGAAAGCCAAGTACTACAACCACAGTTGGCGCGTGGACGAAAACATCGGTGATAAGCAGCGCTTCTTCGTGCGCGCCAGCATCTACCGGCGCGACAGCGTATACAACAACTACTTCAACAATCTGACCACCGGCGTGACTTTCCAGTTCCTGGCGCGCGCCGCGGTGTTCGACCACATCTACACCATTTCGCCCACCATGGTGCTGAATACGCGCTACAGCTATAACCGCTTCATCCGCTACCAGAACGGCAACACCGACGCCAACGGATTCGACCTCACAAAACTGGGATTCCCGACCGCATATGCCAATGCAATCCCGAAGGACATTGGCAGTTTCCCGCAGTTCAATATGACCGGGTACATTCCCACTGGGTCGGCTGCGGGCGAAGACCGGCCGGTGATGAACCACACAGTGAGTTCCACACTCACCAAGTACAAGGGCACGCACTCCATCCGGACGGGCTTCGAATTCCGCGCCTACCAGGAGACCGACAAATTCTTCGGCTTCCAACAGACCGGCACGTTCAATTTCGATTCCACCTGGACGCGCGGCCCGCTGGATAATTCATCCGGCTCGCCCGGCAGCATCGGCCAATCGGTAGCGGCGCTGCTGCTCGGTTTGCCGTCGTCATCCAGCAACGTGGCGCGGTCGGCGGACTATGCCGAGCAGTCCAACTCGTGGGGCTTCTTCGTGCAGGACGACTGGAAGGTTGCGCCCAAGCTGACCTTGAACCTGGGCTTGCGCTGGGAATTCGAACAGCCGCTGCACGAACGCTACAACCGCAGCGTGCTCGGGTTCGATAACAGCTACGTGCAGCCGTTCTCGGCAGCGGCGGCGGCGGTGTATGCCAAGAGTCCTTTGGCGGAACTGGCGGCCCTGTCGGCCACTGGCGGCTTGACGTTCGCCGGGGTTGGGAACAATCCCACGGGCCTCTACAATACCCCGAAAACCGAATTCATGCCACGCCTCGGGCTGGCCTACCAGGTGGATAAAGACACGGTACTGCGCAGCGGCTTCGGGATCTTTTACGGATTCCTCGGTGAGCGGCGCAGCGACGTGATCCAAAGCGGCTTCAGCCAGAACACCAACATGGTTCCCACCACCGACAACATCAATTTTGTCGGCACGCTCTCCAACCCCTTCCCCAACGGCATCGCCAGTCCGGTGGGAGCGGCGGCGGGATACCAGACCTTCCTGGGGCAGAGCATCACCTTCTTCAACCAGAGTCCGCAGCCGCAACGCGTGTTCCGCTGGGAATTGGGACTGCAGCACCAGTTTAAAGGCGGCATTCTGCTGGATGCCAACTACACCGACAACAAAACCATTCATATCGATCTGAATCCCACCGGAAACCCGGCGGTGATCAATATTAATGCCCTGCCGGATCAGTACCTCTGCAAGAGCCCGGTGCGCGACAATACCTGCAACAACTACCTCACCGGCAGCGTCACCAACCCGTTCTACGGTTTGGGGCCGGCGGGGAACACGCAGGGCACCTTCACCAACACCACCATTGCGCGCAGCAGTCTGCTGCTGCCCTATCCGGAGTTCGGCAGTGTCAACACCAGCGTCAACAGCGGCTATTCGTGGTATCACGGCTTCACCCTGGTGGGAGAGAAGCGATTCGCCAAAGGATTCATGGTGACCGGCAACTACACGTATTCGAAGTTCATGCAGGCGGATGAACTGCTGAATGCGGGCGACAAGGCACCAGAAAGGGTGATCTCCGACCAGGATGTGCCGCATCGCTTCTCCATCAGCAGCATTGGGGAACTGCCGTTCGGTCCGGGCAAGGCCCTGCTGTCCGGCAGCAACCCGGTGGTTTCCCGGCTGGTGGGCGGATGGCAGCTTTCCGGCATCTTCGGCTACCAGGTGGGCTTCCCGTTGGCCTGGGGCAACGTGCTGTACTACGGCAACCCGGCCAACATCGTCCTGCCGGCCGACCAGCGGACGGTGGATCATTGGTTCAATACCGCCGGCTTCGAAACGGCCTCCGCCAACCAACTGGTCAACAACCTGCGGACGTGGCCTTTACGCTTCACGCAAATTCGCGGGCGCAACGGCAATAACATGGACCTGGCGCTGATCAAGAACACCCGCATCAAGGAAGGGAAAGACCTCCAGTTCCGCATGGAAGCGCTCAACGCCTTTAACCACGCCGGTTTCCCATCACCTCAGATGGGGCCAACCTCGACGACGTTCGGCAAGATCACCGCTGCGAATCAGGCGGGATATCCGCGCCGCTTGCAATTGACACTGAAATACATCTTCTGACGGGGATCGTCCGGCACGCCCACATGGATACGGTACTTCGTGTGGGCGTACCCGCACACGTCTATTGATGGTGGCAGAGCAGCTAGACAGGGTCGAAACGCCGGGGTCAGGGGCCGGGGCTGTG
>OKRF01000410.1 GCA_900290315.1 Candidatus Sulfopaludibacter sp. SbA3
CATCCATGCGCGTTGCGGAATAGGAACTTACCCTTGCCGACCGGCACTTCCAAAACGAAATCCGCAGTCACCGCGTGACGCGCGTCGAAATCCGAAGGGCCGCGGTACGCATTGGGATTGAACGCGTCCTGCAAGGCCGTGCCCCCGGACGTTTCCGACGACGACCCGTTATCCAGCGAATGGCTGAACGTGTAGTTGAAGTCGTATCCCCATCCGTTCTTCACCGCGCGCCGCAGGACAATGGTTGCCGCGTGGTAGGACGATTTGCCGGCGTTTACAAACGAGAGCAGCCCGGAGTTCTGCAGCGGGAAAAACGTGTTGCATCCGTACACGGAAATACAGCCGCCGTTCGGTTGGCGAATGCGGTCCATATCGTTCAGCCCATCCAGAAAGCTACCCGAGTAGTTGCCGAATACGTCGTAGAAGAAGTTGGCGCTAGCGCTTCCATTGATGTACAGGTTCTTCGCACCGGGAAAGATGTCGGTGAAGAACGGCTGCTCCGGAATCAGGCTCGGGTTGGCCTTCACCATCGCCGGAGTGATTCCCGTGTTGTACAACTGTGCCAGCACCGTGCCGGCCTGCGACCAGGTCTGTCCCGAGGCCTTATCCTTAAACTGGGTCAGCGGCTGCCCCATGTCCTGCTGCAGGATCCCGCGGTGCGCCATGCGTCCCGCATAGCCCAATTCCAGGCTCATGCCGTGCGGCAGCGGCCGCGCATAGTTCGCATTGAGCACATACGAATAGGGCGCCTTCAGGTCGCTCGACACGCCGATGAAATCCGTGAATCCGCCCTGAATCACCGGCGGTGTATAAGGGAACGCGCCGCCCGAAGCAGGGGGCAGAGTGGGCAGTGCGCTGCCCGTGTAGCGGAAGCCGGTGGTGAAGTTCGTATTCACCGGTTGCGCCACCGAGCTGGCCAGCCCGGGCGAACCACCCGATGCGAAACTGGATGCCATGGCGCTGCCATAGTGATCGTAGACAATTCCGCTGCCCGCTCGAATCACGCTGCCCTTGCCCACAACCTTCTCCAGCAGCGAACCCCTCTCCGGTTCTGGCGCATATGCCAGCGAAACGCGGGGAGCGAAGTTCCGGTAGTCGGTGGGATAATATCCCGCAGCGTTGTGCAGCGGGCCGCCCAATTGATACGTGATCATCGCGGTAGGCAGCGCATAATTCGGAATGCCCAATGCCTGCCCGCCCACACGGTCGGCAAAGAACTGGCTCAGGGGTGTCTGCGGAATCACCTCCACGCCGTTCTTTTCGTAAGGGACGCCGAAAATGGAGTGGCGCAGCCCGTAAGTGATCGTCAGGTTGCGCTTCCACTTAAACGTGTCCTGCACGTACTCTTCGAATTCCTTGCCTACAAACTCAATGGTCACCGGCTTACCGAACGGAATGGCCTGCCCGTTGATGCCGAAGTTATAAGTTGCGCCGTACTGGTTGATCAACCCCAGCAGCGCTCCGAAGGCATTCGTCACGTTCGTGCCCGATGAGAGGGAAATCCCGCTGCCGTATGTCGGCTGCAGGTACGCCAGCACATCCGCATCGATGTCTGCGCCCAGCCCCAGCAGGGTATTGCGGCTGAAGCTATAACTGGGCAGGTTGTTGAAAGAGATTCTGTCGTTCTCCCAGATCCGCAGGTTGATGCCTCCCTGCACATTGTGGCGTCCCTTGGTCNNCGCGCTGGCTCGCCCGCGGCGTGGCTTCGAAGGTGGTGAACCCGACGCTCGGAATCACATCCGAGTTGCCGGTGGAAGCGTTTCCCAGCCGGGTGTATCCATAGTTCAACGCGTTTACCAGGTGCGGCGTCAGGACCGCCGTGTACCGCACCGCCACTCCGCGTGAATTGTCCAACGTGCGTGAAGCCGCCGCCTGCCCCGGAAACTGCGCCAGCGAACTATCCTGCCCCGCGCCGTTCAGCGTGCCCCGCGCCATCAGGGTATGCCGGCCCGCCGAATCGATGTTGTAATCCATCCTTCCCACCATGGCGTGATTATCCAGCTTTTGCGGGGCATTAAACAGTAGTTGATTGAAATTCAGCCCCTTATCCGACGCCCCCAAGGGATTGTTCCCGGCCGGATATTGCTTCATCAGGTTGAGCATGTACGAGCTAGCGCCAATGTGCAGCGGGTCGATATTGGCCACGTCCTGCGGGCTCAACGATACGATCCGCCCGTCTTTTAACTGGACCTGCACAATGCCCTGCGCGAAGGTGCTGGTGGGAACAGTGGCCGTCTTCGAACTTGCGCTGCGGTCCTTTCGCCCTTCGTAGTTGAAGAAGAAGAATACTTTGTTTTTCAGCACCGGCCCGCCCAGTGAGGCGCCGTACTGATTGCGCACCAGCGCCGAGCGCGCCACACCCGCGCGGTATCGTAACCTGCCCGCCGGCCGATCGTCCCATATCGGCGCCCATACCCGCTACCGTGGTGCGAAACTCCTGCACCGAATCCAGGGGAATCGGCAGCACTGCGTTGAATCCGTTGGCGCCCTGATTGTCGTTCACGTCCACGCCGTCCAGCAGTACGTTATTCTGGTCCGGACGCGAACCCAGAACCTGCCCGCCGGGCGCCACGCCGGGCTCGATGCCCAGCAGCGCCACCACATTCCGCGTCTGCAGCGGGATTTCTTTCACCTGTGTTTCTGTGAACGGATTTCCCACCGCGGCATTCTCCGTATTGACCACGGCCGCCTCGGCCGTCACCATCACCGACTCGCTCACCGCGCCCAGTTCCAGCTTCACATCCAGAGTCGCCGGCGTATTCACCTGCAGCAGCACTTCGGTATTGTGTGCGCGGAACCCCGGCTTCTCCACCGTGACTTTGTAGGGTCCCGGCTGGAGCTGCACCATGTTGTACTCGCCGAGAGAATTGGTGAGAGCCTTCCGGATGGCGGATGTTTCCGCGTTCTTAGCCGTTACGACAGCGTCCGGAACCGCAGCCCCCTGACCATCGGTGATGACACCGAGCAGATTGGTCTGCGCCGCCAAAGGCAGCACCCCCACCATGAGCGCAAAAGCGAAGCGAAGCATTGAGACTACCCTCCATTACGTAGACATGTGTCGGGTTTGGGACCCTTGTCGACGAGGAATTGGTCTCGACAAAGAGACGGTACAGGCCTTACTTACCGTTCAGAAAAGACTGTTGATGAAGTTTAGATGAAAGGGGCCAAGGAGTCAAATCAAAATGTCAAATATACCCGATTAGAATCGCCAACCCTACGTTATTAAATCGTGTAGAACATTGCCCGAAACATCCGTCAAACGGAAGTCTCTGCCGCTATACCGATAAGTCAGCTTGGTATGATCGATTCCAAACAGGTACAAGATCGTGGCGTGAATATCGTGCACGTGCACCGGCTTCTCGATCGCCTTGAATCCAAAGTCGTCGGTGGCGCCGTAGATGGTGCCGCCTTTCACCGCGCCGCCCGCCAGCCACATGGTGAATCCAAATGGATTGTGGTCGCGCCCGCGCTTGATGCCCGCGCCCGCTCCGCCCACTTCCCGCACCGGAGTTCGGCCGAACTCCGACCCGCACACTACCAGCGTGTCCTTCCACAATCCGCGGCTCTTCAGATCCTTGATCACCGCCGCGAACCCTTGATCGGAATTCTTGGCGTTGGTCTTGTGCGCGAAAATGTCGCCGTAAAATGTCGCCGTGCGCGTCCCACGGGTCGCCCTGCGAGTAGTAGACCTGGGTCATGCGCACGCCCTTCTGCGCCAACCGCACCGCCGTCAAACAGCCGCGCGCCACTGGGCCGGGACCGTACAGATCCAGCGTGGCCTGCGATTCCTTGCGGACATCGAACACTTCGGGCGCTTCGGTCTGCATCCGATAAGCGATCTCCATCGACTTGATGCTCGCTTCCACCTGCTGATCCGTCCCGGTCTGCTCCTCGCGCATCTTCTCCAGCTTTTCCAGCAGATCCAGTTCGCGCCGCTGCTGCACCAGCGAGAACTTCGGATTGTTCACATAGCTGACCAGCTTCTTGGGGTCGAAATTGCGCTCGATGGTGACCTTCTTGGGCTTTTCTTTTCCGTCTTTGTCCTTGGCGTCTTTGTCGTCGGCCTTCTCTTCCGGCATAGGATCGGCTTCCGGATCCTCCTGACCCGGCGCCGCTCCCACCCGATTGGAGATGTAGGTTCCCTGGTGGATTGCAGGCAGAAATCCATTACTCCACAGCGGAGGACCTACCGTAGTCGGCACGTTGGGGCACAACACCACGTAACCAGGAAGATTCTGATTCTCCGTACCCAGTCCGTAAGTCAGCCACGCACCCATCGAGGGCCGGCCTGCCTGATTGGCTCCGGTATTCAGCATCAGGCACGAAGGTTCGTGATTCGGGATGTCGGTATAGACCGACCGGACCCAGCAGATGTCGTCGGCCACTTCGCCCAGGTGCGGCCACAGTTCGCTGACATCCATGCCGCACTGCCCGTACTTCTTGAACTTGAATGGCGACTTCATTAACTCGCCGGTGCGGCGTTCTGTCTTGATCGTTCCGCCGGGCAGAGGCTGGCCGTCGTACTTCTCCAGCATGGGCTTGGGATCGAAGCTGTCGACGTGCGAGAGTCCCCCGTTCATAAACAGGAAGATCACCCGTTTGACCTTCTGCGGATAGTCCAGCGTGGCTGCGCCGCCGGGTGTATCTACGCCCGCGTGCGCCAGGGACTGACCCACCATCCCCGCGAACGCCATCATGCCGAAGCCGCTGCCCACTCTGCACAGCGCTTCGCGCCGAGTTACCGGATTCCCAGACTTATGACCGAACATTGCGCCCCTTAATTGATAAACGTAAACTCACTCGAACTGAACAGGATCTTGGCATAGCGACCCCACGCCGAAGCATCGTACTTCACTTCAGCCGGAGCGCCGCCGCGTCCACCGCGTCCGCCCAGTCCCATGCCCATCGGCATAGCCGCAGGAGCCGCACCATCCGCGCCCGCCGCACCGGCATCGCCTCCGCCTTCCGGCATGGCATCTCCAGTGGTGGTCGCGTCCGGGGCCGGACCTCGACGGCCTCCGCCCCGGCCGCCCTCTGGCGCAGCTTTCTTGTTCTCTTCGTATTCGCGCAAGGGCTCGGTGTGCAGATACTCCAGCCCCAGCTTGATTTCCTCTTCGTTGGGATCGCGCCCATAGGCCAGCAGGTAAGCCTTGCGAATGCGGGCGCGATTGTCCGGCTCCGCAGCCACCCGTTTGGCCAGCTCTTCCGCCTCCACCTGAATGAAGTCGCTATTCATGAGGAACAGGCGCTGCAGAGGCACCGTAGTGGTGAATCGCTTCTCGGCGCTGATGTTGGGCGCCGGAAAATCGAATAACTGCAGATACTCATCGAGCTTGTAACGGCTAACCTTACCGTAAACCGTCCGGCGAGTAAAGGCCGGAGTCAGATCCACCGACGGGCCACCCAGCGAGTTGTCCAGGTTGCCCGCCACGCTCAACACGGCATCCCGCAGTTGCTCCGCATCCATCCGCTTGCGGTCCATGCGCCAGTACAGGCGATTCCCGGAATCCTTGGCGTAATTGACCTGCTCGTTCTCCGTGCTGAGCTGGTACACCGAGCTCAACATGATGGCCCGGTGCAGCTTCTTCATCGACATCCCATTCTTCACAAAGTAACTGGCCAGATACTCCAGCAATTCCGGATTCGTGGGACGCTCGCCGGTTACTCCGAAGTTACTCGGAGTATCCACCAGGCCCGTGCCGAAGTGCCCCTTCCAGATCCGGTTGACAATCACCCGCATGGCGATGGGCTGGTTCAGAATATCGTCAGCTAGTTCCAGGCGTCCGCTGCCCGAGGCAAAGGGCGCCGGATCGCCCTGTGAGAGAAGGCTCAGGAAATGGCGCGGCACCTCCGGTCCCAGGTTCTGCGGATTGCCCCGAATGGCCAGCGGCAGGTCCACGGGCTTCTCCAGGTCCATCACACCATGCACGTACTGATACTTGGGATCTAGCTTCTTGCGGGCTTCGTCGATATCGGCCTTCACCGCGTTCAGTTGCGCTTGCGGTTCCGCGCCTACGCGGCTTTCCAGTCCCCATCCGCGGAACAGCAACACGCCGGGATTGCCGCCGCGCCCTCCCGCCGCCATCATGGCAGCCGGATCGTCGGCATCTTTCAATTCGCGTTGGAATACTTCGGTCCAGAAGGCGTTCTCTTCTTCCGGCATGTTCTTGAGCCGCAGGCCGCAACCCGGACAGAAATCGTCGTTGGTGATGAATTCGTTGGGCTCATTGGCGCGCTTCTTCTTCTTCGTCCCCTCCAGCGCCTTGGCGGCGATCACCTGGTTCTCTTCATCCAGTTCCTTGCGGGCCAACATCATTTTGACCACGTTCGCCTGGAACTCTTCGGCCAGTTTCTTGACTTCGGGGTTGACGTTCCCGCCGCCGCCCCCGCCGCCTCTGCGGCCTCCGCCGACGCCGCCGCCGAAACCGCCGCCACCACCGCCCCTTCCGCCGCCACCGCCCATGGGAGCAGCCACGGCCTTCTTCATCATGGCCTGCCAGGCTTCTTTGTAGTGGTACTTATCGGTGGGCTTTTCCATATACTTCATCCACCGCATCAGAAGTTCATAATCCAGCTTCCGCGACTCCACAACCGTCTCCGCGTCTTTCTTCTGCCCCGCTACTTCATACGCGCCTTCCAGGTAGTTGGCCGTCTTGAACACCAGCGATTCGCTCAGCCGCGAGCTCAGATTCGTCTGTATCTCCTGCAGCAGTTTCTGCTTCTCGTCCACCTGCTCCTGCAGCTTGGTATATGAATCCAGCGCCGCTTTCGGAATGCGTGGATACTCGTGGTAGCTGGTGTTCAAGAACACGCCCGCCAGCGAGTAATAGTCCGTTTGCGGAATGGGGTCGTACTTGTGATCGTGGCAGCGGGCGCACGCCACCGTCAGCCCCAGGAATCCGCGCGTGACCACGTCGACGCGATCGTGCCGTTCATCGGCGCGAGTCACTTCCACGGCCCCGTTGTCGTAATACCACGGACCCAATCCCAGGAAGCCGGTACCGGGCAGCATCTTGTAGCGGACCTTCGCATCCATCAGGTCGCCCGCCAGTTGCGCCTTGACAAACGCGTCGTAAGGCATGTCGTCGTTGAACGCCTGAATCACCCAGTCGCGATACAAGTAGGCGTTCGGGTAGGGATGGTAGCCGCGCGGATTGGGATTGAGGCTGCGATAATCGTCCTCGCCATACCGCGCCACGTCCAGCCACACTCTTCCCCATCGCTCGCCATAGTGGGGCGAAGCGAGCAACCGGTCGACCACCTTGGCAAAGGCCTCCGGCGACCCGTCCTTCTCGAACGCGGCGATTTCGTCCGGAGTGGGTGGAAGCCCCGTTAGATCGAGCGTCGCGCGGCGAATCAGATCGTGCTTCGACGCCGCGTGCACCGGCTTCATACCCTGCTTTTCCAGGTGCGCCAGAATGAAGCGGTCAATATCGTTCTTCGCCCACCGGACATCCCTCACCGCCGGCGCTGCCGGTTCCTTCAGAGGCAGCAGCGACCAGAAGGCTTTCTGTTCCGCCGTAATCGTATACTTAGGGCCTGTCTGTTTAGCTGTGACGGGCGCAGCCGCGGGCCAAACCGCTCCCGCTTTGATCCACGCCACCAAGTCCTCAATTTCGGAGTCCTTGAGCTTGGCCCCCATCGGCATCTTGAGCTTGGCATCGGTCTGCCGAACCGCTTTCACCATCAAGCTCTGATCCGGATCGCCGGGCACCAGCGCCGGCCCGCGTCCCCCACCCTTCAACATGGCCTCGCGACTATCCAGACGCAGGCCGCCCAGCGCCGAATTGGTGTGGCAGGAATAGCAGTTGCCCGACAACAGCGGCCGGATCTTAGTCTCGAAAAAATCGGGAGAAACGGGAGCTTGCGGCTCAGCCGTATACGCCATCCCGGCGGTCAGCGCGAGCAAAGTTGCTAGAGGACGCATAGTTGCCTTTAGGAGCACACATTAGCGCCTACAAGGGCGGGACACGTCGGGCGATACACGGCCCCTCTGAGAACTTATAGAGGTTGTAACACCGCCGTGAGGGATTGTCAATCGGAAACATTCCTGTCATACTGTACGGAACCCGGCCATGGCGCCGTATCGCCCCGTACCGCAATCGTCAGTATCAGGAGAGGACTTTCATGCGTTCATGGTTCCTGGGGTATGTGTGCGTCTGTATCGCCGCCGCTGCGCAACCCGTCGGTAAAGTCGGCAAGAAGGAAGGGAACCGCGCGCCGTCTGCTCCCAGTCTCGGCATCAAGACGCCCGGTGTGCAGATCCCTTTTGCGAGTCTGAAGCCCGATGCCGAATTCGCCACTGCCGCCGAATGGATGGCATTCACCGATGCGCCCCTGGCAGCCGACCAGAAGAGCCTCTACCACATCGACGCCAAAAAGAACGAACTCGGCGTGCCCGCCGCCAGCCTGAATAAGCCCTGCGGCGGTGCCGTCAGCGCCTTTGCCAGCCTCTGGATTCCCACGTGTGGAGATCAATCGCTGGTCCGTCTCGATCCCAAGACCTGGAAGACCACCGCGACTGTATCTTCCGGCACCGGCGCTGCGAAGCCCGCTGTAGCCACTACTGCGGACAGTGTCTGGATCCTCAGCGACAACAAAACCACGCTCTCGCGTATCGATCCCGACCAGAACATGGTGGTCGCCGAACTCCGGCTCTTCGCCGGGTGCAATTCGCTGACTTTCGGCGAGGCTGCCCTATGGGTGACTTGCCCTTCGGAGAACCGCATCATCCGCGTGGACCCCAACACCAACCTGGTGGACAAGCGCATCGAAGTTTCCGCGCAACCGGCCTCACTCGCCATTGGCGAAAGCTCCATCTGGGTGTACTGCCAGAAGGAAGGCAAGATCGACCGTATCGATCCCAAAACCAATAAAGTCATCAAGACCATCGAACTGGGCGTCCCAGGCGCGGAAGGCTCCATCGCCGCCGCTCAGGGGTCGGTCTGGGCCAGCCAGTCCGGCTTTCCGTTGACGCGCATCGATCCGCAGACCGATAAGGTCGTCCAGCAGTTTTGGGGACCTGGCGGCGGGGCCGTATACATCGGTCAGAATTCCATTTGGATCGCCAACCTGCCCGAAGGCAAACTCTGGCGCGTGGACCCCAAGCGCGTCGCCGCCACCCTCGCGGAGTAGATTCCCCATGCGCAAACTATTCGTCGCCAGCCTGCTGGCGCTATCCGTGCTGTCCGCCCAGGACACCCCGCCAGAGGTCGTCAAGAAGGCTCCCCGGCGCGCTCCGCCTCCGAAGCCCGGAGTTTCCACTCCCGGCGTGAAACGGGAGATCGCCTCCATCAAGCCCGACGCCGTTTTCCCCATTGAGGGCACGCCCGACTGGCAGGTGCTCACCGACGATTCCGTTTGGGTCTCCAACGGCCCCAAGAACACCATCCATCGCATCAACGCCAAGACCAACCAACTCGAAGCGGCCATCCCTGTGGGACAGCGGCCCTGTTCGGGACTGGCCGCGGGCTTCGGCAGCATCTGGGTGCCGAACTGCCGCGACAAGTCCGTCTCCCGCATCGACATCAAGACCAACCAAGTGGTCGCGACGATTCCCGTGGGACCCGCGCAGAGCGAGGGTGGGATCGCCGCCAGTCCTGACGCCGTCTGGCTGGTGACCGACCCCAAGGGCACCCTGTCGCGCATCGATCCTGCGTCTAACAAAGTAGTGGCGGAAGTCGCCATCACGGCCAATTCCGCCGCCTCGCCTGCTATTACGGCGAAGGCGCGGTGTGGATCACCACGCCCGAGAAGAACCTGCTCACGCGCGTCGATCCCAAAACCAACACCGTCACCCACACCATTGAAGTGGGCCCCGGCCCGCGCTTCCTCACCACCGGCGCCGGCGCAGTGTGGACTCTCAACCAGGGCGATGGCACAGTCTCCCGCGTGGATGCCGAAACCGGCAAACTGATCGCCAACATCGAAGTGGGCATCCCCGGCTCCGGCGGCGAGATCGCCTTCGGCGAAGGCCACGTTTGGGCTACCGTGTTCCAGATTCCGCTCTCCGAGATCGACCCGGCAACGAACACGGTGATCAAGCAGTGGACCGGCGCAGGCGGAGATTCCGTCCGTGTGGGTCACGGTTCGGTGTGGCTTTCCAATCTGCGCGAACAGAATGTCTGGCGTTTCAGTCCCAAGCAGCCCTGATCGCTCTTCCTGTATAATGCCAGTGGGATTGCGCCATGTTTGCGCGAGTGCTGGCTGCGTTTTGCCTCTTCAACCTCGTGGTTGCCGCGTGCTGGGCCACGTCCGATGGCCCGGCGAACTCGGAACTGGTAGTGTATTTGCGCACCGACTCTCTCCAGCCACCCCGCCCCGTCGACATCATGAAGCATGAACTGGCTTCGCTGATGCTCTCCGCCGGATATCGCGTGGAGTGGCACACTCCGCAGAATAAGGGCGACACGACTGCCGGAACTCTGGTGGTCGTCGAGTTGCGCGGAGCGTGCAGTATGCCCGCCGGCAGCTTCGGCCCGGATATCGCCGCGGCGGACACCAGGACTCTGGCCTCCACAGCAGTCTCGGACGACACGGTGCTCCCCTTCAGCACCGTCAATTGCGCGGGTCTGACCCGCCTGCTGGCCCCCATGCTGGCGCCCGAAGGCGGCGCGCGCCGCGACTTTCTGTATGGCCGCGCCATGGCCCGCCTGCTGGCGCATGAGTTCTATCACATCCTTGCCAACACGCGCGATCACGACCGCGACGGGATCGCCAAGCCCCACTTCACCTTCACAGACCTGCTCACCGAGCAGTTCGAGTTCGAGCACACCACCCTGGCCAAAATGCAACGTCAACCGGTGGACAGCGTCGCCGAAACGCAATCCGGCGCGGACCTGCCCACCGGCCGCTAAGCGCGACTCCGGGCGGGGGTTGGGGAAAAAAAGCAGGGGCCGGGGGTTGGATGCGCTTCGCGCGTCTTCTTTGTGTAGAGCAT
>OKRF01000191.1:0-12601 GCA_900290315.1 Candidatus Sulfopaludibacter sp. SbA3
GAGGCGTGTGTTTTCCCTTGACAAAACCTTATCATGGATGTCTTCTTCGGGCTATGCGAGCGGAGCGAGCCACAAAACCCCTGCCCCCGGCCCCATTTTCATTCCACCGGGTGAGGCATCGCCTCATGCGCCGACTGTCACCGTTTTGCCCCACCGCGACCACCTCCGCGTCCTAGCTGCCAGCAGACTGGCCCCCCGCTTCCTCTGCGGTGAAAATGACGATTGGCCGGATTATGCCGAGATCGGCATAGTCGTCATGCCTTCGCCACTCACCTTCTGGAAGGAGGCACCGATACCCGGCTGATGCAAGCCCTGCTCGGCCACAGCCGCATCGAAACGACGGCCCGCTATATCGCTGTGGCCCCGGCTACCATCGGCAAAACCGCCAGCCCGCTGGATCAGTTGTGGAAACCCGCCAAGCGCAAACCGGCCAAAGGCAAACGCGCTAAAAGCTGATGGCCCCGCCAACCCTGGAGTTGGCCGACATCTTTCAACTCCACGGCCCACAGTACCGGCAGACTCATTCCTTGCCCCTCCATCAGCACCGCCTGATGCAGGCCATCGAAACCTGCCGGACCCCTGCCCTGGGTGGCGTGGAAGAATGGTGCGACCACTGCCAGCTCACTCACGTTCGATTCCGCTCCTGCGGGAACCGCCATTGCCCCAAGCCCGATACCACTGAATCAGGGTGTTCACGGCGAATCGGTGACGAAAATCGTGAATCCGCGGTCCGCTGTGATCGGCTGGCCCCCGCAACCCAGTCTGACGGGAGAGATCATAAAAGGTTCGGTGCACTGCCGATATCTCCAGACGGCGGCCATGATCGTTGACGAGAAAGCAAAGCGATACGGGCTTGGGCACCCATTCGGTCACTGCGCCTGGAATAATCCGCTAAGACATCCCGCGTGGAATCATGCAGGGGAACCAAGCGGGTTTTGTTGAATTTGGTGTGGCGGATTGTAAGCAGCCCCTGGTTTAGATCTACAACTTGCCGTTCCAACTTGATCGCCTCACTGATGCGGAGACCCCCTACGACCAAAAGACCGAATAAACAGTGATAGGCACGGCCGGAGCCCGTCGATAGGCGAAAGTTTCTTTGCCGCTGCCAGTAACTTCTGAATCTCCTTGTCCGTGTACAGATGAGGATGGGCCCGTTGCGCTCGAAACGGGAGCAAGCCATCCGCCGGAATCTCGGTGTGTGGATCGGTCGCGCTCCAGTGGCGGGCAAACACACGAACGAAACCGCGCCGTCTGGCCCAATCGCTGGGCTGATGGTCCCGGGGCTGCGTGGCCGCTCTAATGCCAAAACCGTCGTGATATGAGGCGCTGCTTTCTGCTCCAGGAAAGACACGAAATCGGCCAGTCCCGTGGCCATATCGCGCAGCTTGAATCCCAAGCTGCGCCGGAGAGCAATGTAATTCTCCACAGCCTTTCGCAAGGTTTTCATCGATCACCTCCCCGGCCACGGCAGGGCGATAGAACGAAGGGAAACCAAATCGACCTTGGCATAGATGGCGGTTGTGTCTGGGCGACGACGCCGCAGCAAATCACCAATCTCAGGCAAAGACGCTCCGTGTTTGAGCATTGTCGTCGCCAGGCTGTGCCTGAATAAGTGCGAGCCTCGATAGGCAGACTCGATTCTAGCTTTCTTCAGTGCCCGGTCTACCAGCGAGCAAATCGCGACGGAGTTGCCGAAACCAACCAACGGCGCACTCTCCCGAATAAAGACGCGCCGACTCAAACACGCTGGCCTGGCGCAGCGAAGATAGTCCGCGATTGCCGCGCCCACTTCGGCAGGCAGGGGCATTTGTGCCACTCGCTTGCCCTTGCCTCGAACCGTGATCACGCCCGCTTCCCAGTCGATATCGTCCAGGCGTCAGGGCCACCACTTCACAGGCCCGCAGGCCGAGCCGCGCCAACAGAAGCAGGATGCAGTAGTTGCGTTTTCCGCTGGCGGTATCCCGGTTGCACGAGTCCAAGACAGAATGCGGACTTCGCCGAGGAACAAATTCCGTCGGCAAGAGGCTTCACCCTTACAATCACACCGCCGCAGGAGCCCTACTGGCGCTGCGGTTTTGTCCTGGCTCCGGAAGAGTACATCCGCGAAGGACGGACGGATGTTACCATCGCGCATTACTTTCTCTTTCACATAGGCCAGGGCCATATCGGCCCATCAGGACGCTTCGACCCCAGTCTGGCTACGGGACCGCACTTCCGGATGTACGAGCGGGATCAAAGTGAACGGGAATGGCCATTTGATTCAGAGAGCCCGGTTCAGATCCATGTCGAGCTCGGCCGGAGCGACGGACGAGTCACCGTAACCTTTAGCGGTCAGAACGTCAGTGCGACCTTGACGCCAGCCTATTTCCGGTATCTCTGCATTCTGGCCTAGGCCGACTCCGAGCCCGCATGCCATGTGACAGCCGAGCTCAAGTGGCTTTGAGTCTAGGCCATCAGTTCCAACGCCCGCGTCGATCCATAGCGCCCATCTGGGTTACTCCCAGGAAGTCCCTCTTATGGGAAGTCTCACTGGATTAGTTAGGACCGATAAACGCGCTTGGCTCCACGAATCGCGCCAAGGGTGGTCCCCAGGAATCACTCCCGAGAAGTCCCTGTCTGGTGAACCAGGTGGCGGAAAAACGCGCGCGGGTGGTGTCGGGATGCGACGTGCCCCATAAGTGAACAGCATTGGGATACGACCGAGGCCGAAGGATTTGGCGGAAATCAATCCGGAATTTTTCCCAGCAGGCGTCCCAGGTATTTCTCCGCGTAGATCACGCTGCGCTGGCGCACTAGCCTTTCCGGAGGGTGCCGGAACAGGCCCAGTTCGGGAGCCTTGGTGAGGGTCAGACCGTCTTCCGGACTTACGATGATCCAGGCGAGAGCCTGACGCGCCACGGCGGGTTCAAACCGGGCGCCGATTTGCCGAAACACCAGGCGGCCGATTTCGGACTCCCGCGGATCGGCGCAAAGATCGGCTATCGCCGCGAGGGAAACCAGGTTGCGAATGCTCTGCCCGGGATCGTCCAGTTTGCCTTGCGTCCAGACGGCCAGCTTCTGGGCGAATTCGCTGCTTCGGGCGGAATCCAGAGAGGAGGGCGCGATGGCCGCAACGATGCCGCCGTCAGCCGGGAGCTTGTCAAAACCGACTTCCGCGATCTGGGCTTCCGTGATGTTGGTCCACGCTGCGGGCTCGGGCAACACAGGCCGCAGACGGCCGGTTGCCCAGGCGATGGCGCCGACAGCCGCCCAAGAGGTCAGGGCGGCGGCCACCCACCAGCGCGCGGAAGCCCTCCGGCCGGCTTCCCACCGGAAAAGTTTCGTTCCGGACAGCCCCGCGGCGAGGCCGATGACGGCCAAGGCCGCCAATCGGAATGTGGCGCCATGAAGACCGGCCGGCGTGTTGAAACAGGGTTGCAGGACCTCGACCGCATAACGGCCCGGCATGAAGCCGGCGGCCTTCTGCGCCCAAAGCGGCAAAACCGCCAGCGGCACTCCCACTCCGCCGATCAGGATCATCGGCAGGAAAATACATTGGCCCAGCGCCTGCACCGCGGGCACATTGTCCGCCAGCGCCGCAATCAGCAAGCCCATTCCCAGGAAGGCGGCGATCACAAAGAGAAAGGCCAGCGCGGCGGCTGCCGGATGAGCGGGCAAAGGAGTGCCAAAAATGGCGCGGGCCAGGACGATTTGCACCAGGACGGCGGAAGCGACAATCAGTACTCGCGCCAGCATGGCACTGAATACCAGCCACGCGATCGGAATGGGCAGCAAGCGGTAGCGCCTCCAGATGCCCTGTTCGCGTTCGGCCACCAGCGCCGTGGGCAAACCGAAACACGCGCCACCGAGAATGGTGATGGTGACGATCTGGCCCATCTGCGCCAGAAGCGGCGGAGAATCAGCCCGGAAGACGCTGCCGAACGCCAGGAGGAAGATGACGGGTACCAGGTAGCCGTACACAATGGCCTGCGAGTTGCAGAAATTCAGATGAATTGTCAGCAGGAAGTGGCGAATCCATCCGTGCCGAATCGCGCGCTCGTTCACGAGAGTTCTCCACCCGATTCTCCGGCAGAACAGGAGTGGCCCGTAAGTTCGATGAAGACATCTTCCAATGAGGGCCGGCGCAATTGAATGTCCAGCAATTCGGCTCCCGCTTCATCCGCTCGCCGCACCAGGCCGGCGAGGAGGCGATTAGGGGCCGGGGTATCCAGGACCCAGCCGCCGTCGCGGTAAACAGCCCCGAGCAGGTGGGGCAGCGAATCCACGAGGGCGCGCGGCAGGGGAGGGGCAGTCCGCACGATCACGCGCGAAAGCGATGTGGAGCGGGCGATCAATTCGGCCGGTGGCGCGACTGCGATCAAGCGGCCGCCGTCCATAATTGCGACCTGATCGCACAGTTGCGCGGCTTCCTCCAGATCATGCGTGCTGAGCAGGACCGTTCTCCCCTCCGCGCGCATATCCTGAATCAGGATACGGAGCTGGCGGCGGGTTTGAGGATCGAGACCGGCGGTGGGTTCGTCGAGCACCAGCAGAGTAGGCCGGTTGATGAGCGCGAGCGCCAGAAACAAGCGTTGCCGCTGCCCACCCGAGAGAGTAGCGAAAGGGGCGTCGGCCTTGTCCTCCAGAAGGAAGCGCTGGAGCAGTTCCTCGCCGGCAAATGACTGAGGGTAGAACGAGCCGAAAAGATCGAGGGCCTGGCGCGGAGTAATCTTGTCCTGGAGTGTGGCGGCCTGAAGCTGAGCGCCGACGAGCAATTTGGCCTTGGTGGCGTGGGTGCGCAGGTCCAGCCCGTGGATCCGAATCGAACCGGCATCGGGCCGGCGCAATCCGAGGATACATTCGAGGGTAGTGGTTTTACCGGCGCCGTTGGGGCCGACCAGTGCGAAGATCTGGCCTACCTCAACCTCGAAACTGACCGCGCAAACCGCCTCACTGGCACCGTACCGTTTGCATAAGCCGCTAACGGAAACCGCCGTGGCGGGCGATCGATTGGGTTGGTCATCCATGCGGATCCTCGATGCAGCACACCCCGCCGTGTCTTTCCGCGCGGGAATGCTCAGGCTCGTGACACAAGCTGGATGCTCCCGCTCTTCAATCCGGGAGCAGTGGCGGCGATGGTGAGCGCGCCGGCCGTCCGTGAAGACCGGATGATCACCAGCCCCGTACCGTGAAATAACTTACGCTGGTTGCCCTGGTAGGGCTCCTCGCTGGTCAAGTCTGCGTTCCCTACGGCGGCAATCGTCCCCGGGCCATTGAGACTGAAGGTCACTGGATGATCCACATTCGGATGCGGCTGCCCGTGGGCGTCGACAGCTTCCACGGTGATGAAGGAGAGGCCCTGCCCATCTGCCCGAAGCGATTTCCGGTCCGCAGTCAGCCGAATCTGAACCGGCTCGCCGGCAGTTTTCAAAACGCTCGTGGCAATCGTTCCGCTACCCTGTAGAGCGACCACCTTCAACACTCCGGGAGCATACGGCACGCTGAAGTTGGCCTTGAATTTCTCCGCGCGCGTGGTGGGTTTCTCACCGATCAGTTTGTCATCGAGATAAAGGCGCACGGCTTCGCCCCGGGAATAAATCTCCACCTCGAGCGGCTTGCCTTCCATTCCGGGCCAGGTCCAACTCGCGTAAACCGGCCAGACTCCCCAGCGCGTGACGCGCAGATTTTTGCCTTCGGGCGGCGCTTGCCGGACTCCCAGGAACAGCTTCTCGCCGCGGTTCCACACGATATTCCGGTAATGCGCATTGGCCGTGCGATTTCCGCAGATGTCGATATCGCCGCAGTCGGCCCCGTGACAGGGGTATGGAGCACCATACCCCTCCTGACTCGTGTCCTTCGGATCGCGGTAATACCATCGCCCGAGTCCCGATTCACCCAGGTAATCGATCGCGGTCCAGACGAAATCGCCGATGATGTACGGTGAGTCGTCTACCATGGACCAGTAGTCGAACGTGGATTGGGGATATGACTCGGTGCATGCCATGATGCGCGACGGCACGCGTTTGCGGTCGTCCGCGTGGTTGTTCAGGTTATAGTTGTAGCCCGCGATATCGAGTGCCGAATAATACCCGTCGGTGTCGCTCCACTTGCCGAAAATGAAGTTCAACGCGGATGTAATGGGCCGGGAGGGATCCAGCGCGCGAACGTAATCCGCGATCATTTTCGCTTCCTGCGCGCCGAGCGGCTCCCCCCGCTCGGGGATCTCGTTGCCGATGCTCCACATCACTACGGAGGGATGATTGCGGTCGCGTAGCACCATAGCGTCGATATCGCGCTGCCACCAGTCTTTGAACGACACGCTGTAATCGAACGGGTTCTTGCCTTTTGCCCAGCAGTCGAACGCTTCATCCATCACCAGCATCCCCAGCCTGTCGCTGGCATCGAGAAACGCGGGCGATGGCGGGTTATGCGCGGTCCGGATGGCGTTGAAACCGGATTCCTTCAGCATCTGGACCCGCCGCTCCTCCGCCCGGTCGAAAGCGAGGGCTCCCAACGGTCCCTGATCGTGATGGACGCAGCCGCCGCACATCTTCAGCGGCTTGCCGTTCAACACGAACCCCCGATCGGCGGACCACTCGATGGAACGAATGCCGAACGTGGTGGATACCTCGTCGATGGCTTTACCGTCTTCGGTCACGCGGGTGACTGCCCGATAGAGGTTCGGAGTATCGGGTGTCCACAGCGCGGGCTGATCGACCGTAATCTCCTGGCTCACTTCAATGGTGGCGCCGGGGTTGGCAGCGGCGCTGCTGTTCGCGCGGCCGGCTACTGCATCCGAGCCTCCATAGACCACGGTTTGGAGCGCGAGATCCGATTGCTTTCCGGATTCGTTCGCGAGCTTCATATTCACCACGACCTTGGCCTGAGCCGCACTCACTTGCGGAGTCGTGACGAATGTTCCCCAGGGCACAACATGCACCGAGTCGGCGACGTGCAGCCATACGTGCCGATAGATTCCGGAGCCGGCATACCAGCGGGAGTTTCGATGTTTGGATTGGTCCACGCGAACTGTCAGCACGTTATTCGAGCCGGCCTGCAGGTGCGGCGTGAGGTCATGGAAGAACGAGGTGTAGCCGTACGGGTGGGTTCCGAGATTGTGCCCGTTGATGTACACCGTGGCATTCATGTAANNCAGGTTGGCGGGACTGTGAAGATCCGCCGGTACCAGCCGATGCCGCCCGGGAAGAACCCACCGCTTCCTCCCGCAGGGTTCTGGGGATCCATCTTGCCTTCGATGCTCCAATCGTGCGGCAAGTCGAGGGCGCGCCAGCCGGCGGCATCGAGGGCAGGCGATTCGGCGCCGCTTGGATCGCCCAGGAAAAACTTCCAATCGTGGTCGAACAGCAGCTTTTCGCGCAGAGGTGTTGCACTCGCGGCGTTGACGGTCCGCAGGACGCCGGCGGCGGGCAGAATTGCGCAGAAGGTTCTTCGGTTCATATACCATCCTTGTCGAACGGTTCGGCACGATAACTACGTTCACGGTACACGAAATAGTCGAAATCCGCCGGCCGGCGCGTACCGGCCAGGTCCTGGCAACAAACGCCGACAAATGCACCGGTGAAATTGGGCGTTCCCGGAGGCGCCGCTTCGTCAGACAGGATGCTGGCATCCAGTGGACCGGGCAGCCGGGACCACTCGCGGTCTGCGATGCGGTACGCAAAGTGGAGCCGCTCGAAATCGACTTCCACGCGCAGGTGCACCGGTGCTCCTGTGGGTATGACAACCGGCGCGCTAAACACATCGGACTGAACCTGGTCGGGCAGGCACGACATGACCCGGATGTGCTTACCGAGTTCTGCGTCGTGCGAGACGTGGAGATAGTGAAACTTGCTGCTGTTGTAATAACAGACCAGGCCGGCCATCTGCTGAAACCGGTCCGGCTCGAACTCCATCACCGTCTCGGCGCTGAAGCAGTGCGACTGTTGCCGCCGGGCGACCAGGGACTGCCGGAAGAGGCTGCCCAGCGTTTCGCGGCCGTAAAGACGCAGATATCCAGGCCGTTCGGTGAGGCTGAAAAGCTCGTCTGGCCAGGGAGACCGCAGCCACTGAAAATCCAACGGCAGACTCGGACTGTGGAAGTCCTCGCGCTCGGGCGATGCGGGAAAGACGTGCGGCGGCAGGCGAGGCGCAGCGACTTCGGAGTGCGGGACGCCGGAGCCATCCACGGTGCGGAGCCAGCCGTCCTGCGACCACACCATCGGCTGAATCGCGGTCTCGCGGCCCAGCGTGCAGCGCCCGCGATTGCGGATGGGGCGGCCGCAGAGGTGCACCATGTAGGTCTCTCCTTGCGGAGTCTCTACGAGGTCGGCGTGCCCGGCGCGCTGCAGTTCGATATCCGGGCGGTTGCGTGCGGTCAGAATGTATACGTCTGGGTGCAGTTCGTACGGCCCGGTGAGTTCGCGCGAGCGCGCCAGAGTGACGGCATGTCCCCATCCCGTGCCGCCCTCGGCAGTCAACAGGTAGTAATAGCCGTTCCGCTTGTAGAGATGGGGCCCTTCCGTAAATCCCAGCGGCGTGCCCTGGAAAATCAGGTGGACCGGCCCCACCAGCTTGCGCTCCGCGGGCGAGTACTCCTGCAACACGATGCCCGAAAATCGATTGCATCCAGGCCGGTGGTCCCAACGCATATTGACCAGGTACTTTCGGCCGTCGCCGTTGTGGAACAGGGAAGGATCGAAGCCGCTGCTGTTGAGGTAAACCGGATCGGACCACTCGCCGTCGATGCGCGGGCTGGTCACCAGATAGTTGTGGGTGTCACGCAGCGACGCGCCGGTGGCCGATCCCTGCGTGGTGCGGCCGTATCGCTTCACGTCCGTATAGATGAGCCAGAACAGGCCATCGGCATAGCTGAGGCAGGGAGCCCAAATACCGCACGAATCCGGATCTCCCAGCATGTTCAGTTGGCTGGCGCGGTTCAGAGGACGCGTCAGCAGGCGCCAGTGGACCAGGTCGCGGGAGTGGTGGATCTGAACGCCCGGATACCATTCGAAGGTGGACGTGGCGATGTAATAGTCGTTTCCGACGCGGACGATGGAGGGATCCGGATTAAACCCGGGCAGGATCGGATTTCGAATGCGGGCCGCATTGTCCGGCATCTTCAGACTTCTCCTTGGGCGCTGCGTTCGCGGACTACGGTCCACAAGACCACCGCACCCAACAGGTCAAGAAGACCGAGGCAGATAAAGAAAGGAGTATAGCCGACCTTTGCGACGAGGCCGCCGATCAACAACGAGAAGATCAGGAGGCCCGCGTTGCCCAGCGTGCCAGCCATTCCGGCGGCCGTGGCCACCTCGTTCCTGCGAAACAGGTCGGAAGACATGGTGATCACCGTTACCGAGAGCGTCTGATGCGCGAAGCCGCCCAAGCTGAGAAGCGCGATGGCCGCATACGGGCTCAACGGGCTCTGTACGAACCCCACGAAGCCCACCCCCAGCATCAGGAACGCACCCAATGTGAAAGCGCAGCGTCGGGAATTGATCACGCTGACGCCGAATCGCTTCTGCAGCCTCATGGCCACGAGGCCGCCGAAAACACATCCAAAGTCCGCAGCCAGAAACGGCATCCAGGCGAACATGGCGATGTGCTTCAGATCCATGTGCCGAACGCTGCTCAGGTACAACGGCAACCAGAAGCTCAGTGTGCCCCACGTGGGATCGGCCAGAAAACGCGGCAGGGCGATTCCCCAGAAGTTGCGCAGCGCGAGTATCTTCACCAGCGACGGGCGCGAACCATCGCTTTGCAGGTGCTTCTCCTGGCCAGACGAAATGAACGCCCTCTCTTGTTGCGAAAGGGCGGGGTGTCTATCCGGCGATTGATAAAACAAGAGCCATAGCACCACCCAAACCAGCCCCAGGCTGCCGGTAACGACAAAGGCCGCCCGCCAGTTGTAAGCCAGAATGGCCCAGGCGACCAGCGGAGGCGCCACCATGGAACCCACCGAGGCTCCGATGTTGTAAACGCCACCCGCCAACCCCCGCTCCTTGGCTGGAAACCATTCCGCCGTGGCCTTCATGCCCGCCGGGTTGGCCGATCCTTCGCTGAACCCGAGAAGCCCGCGAAGCCAGGCAAATGCCTGCCAACTGCCGGCGAGAGCATGCGCCATATTCACCAGGGACCATGCGACCGCGAAAATAGCGAACCCCATCTTCAGCCCGAGCACATCCAGCACGTATCCGCAGATGGGCTGCGCCATGATGGCGCCCTGAAAGGCGCCGACGATCCACGAATACTCCCGCGCGCTGATGTGCAGTTGCTGAAGCAGCGTCGGGGCGGCTACAGCCAGTGTGCTGCGGGTTAAGTAGTTGATGACCGAACCGAGCATGATCAGGCTGATCATCCACCATCGGAGTCCTCTGATCTTGGTCATCGTAGACTGAGCGCAATCCCCGGGCCAACGTAGCACGCGGCTGGGAGCCAGTCAATCAGATACTGCAAGCGTTTACACGGAATCCTTTGCAGGCGCATGCAAACCCAGGTGTGGTCACCCAGAAGGTGCATCCGCAACACGCGAAGAACCGGCAGCTTCGACCGCCGGTATTACCGAAACGGCGAGGGGCGGAGCAGTTAGATCTCATGGCCAGAGAGCCAGGTTAATCTATGTATTCACCGAAAGGAATCCGATTATGCTCAATCTAACCAAGTGGACTCAAGGGCGCGCGATCCTGCTGGCAGTTGTTCTGGACGCCAGCTACAAGAATCAGCTTCGAGAAGTCGTGAAGACCTACATCACCCAAGTCGATAAAGACATGGCCGCCACGCCGTATGGCGTACCGCCCAGCCGCGGCGGCTGGGGTGGTTCTGGCAGCGTGGTCGACTTTGGCGCCCGGATGTACTTCCTGCACCAGGCGTTCCCGGACCTGGTGAGCCCGGAATACACTCTCCGCGCCGCCAACTACATCCTTGGGGGACGCACCCGGTGTCGAGCACGTCGTATGTGTCGTCGGTCGGGACGTCTTCGAAAATGAAAGGGTATGGCAACAATCGGGCGGACAGCACGTTCATTCCCGGCGGCGTCATTCCTGGATATATCGTGATCAAGCCGGACTTCCCGGAGTGCATCGACGATTTCGGGTTCTTGTGGTTCGAGGACGAATACACCATCAGCGTGGCGGGCAGTTGGATTCTGACGGCCAACGCGGCTGACGCGCTCGTCAGGCAGCAGTAGATCGCCTCAAGTGCGCGGCTACGGGCCGCAGGAGAAGTTACTGCCCGAGCAGAGGTTCTTGCTGAAGAAGGCATTACGAGGTTCTGGAACCGAACGGCGACGGCGCTGGTATGAGTGCCAGGATAGATCTCGAAGGTTGCACTGCTTCAAATCGCCGATATATCGATTGACAAAATCGAGCGGAGCGCGCTGCGAGAGCCGCCGGGAGACCAGTTGCCAAGGTATTCTGCCTTAGTCGTCGATTTCAGAAATACCATAACGTATCCCCCCCCCGACCGGACTCCTTGGCCGTGCGGGAAGCACGCGGGTTTGGGTCAGACCGCCTCTGTCCCGCGGCGTTATGCGTGTCTCAATCAAAGCGAATGCGACTCAACAGTTCGATCCCCTTCAGACTTCCGTCCTTCACTGCCTGCTCGGATTTCACAGGCGCGCACCAGGCTGGGTGCCGAACGTTGCGAATATTGCTGTCTGCGCCAGGAAGATAGCTGGCCCACCATGTGGAACATATCGTGGCGAGGCAGCACGGCGCTTCCGACGATCCGAACAATCTGGCGTTGGCATGTCACCGCTGCAATTTGCATAAGGGCCCGGATCTAACTGGCATCGATTCTCAGACCGGGCAGCAGGGGCGGCATTTCGGATCGCTAACACAGCGGACGGAGTGGCGGGAACCATCCGGCAGGAATCAAATTTCGCGCCGGTACAGTACAACATGAGATCACCGGGCTTCAGCAGAACGGCGTGACGGGATTTGCGATTTGCTCTTTCGGAGCCAATGGGTCTGGAATACGCTTCAACCAGCGAATGCCGGTGAACGGCCAGGAGGGGCAGCAAATCGGCGAGATCATCACAGACCCGCGCTTGGCGGAAGCGCCCTACAACTCACTTACACCAGTGCGTTCTTGCAGAACGCGACGCACTTTGCGATCTCTGTCAGCAGATCGGAGCCTTGCGGAACCGTGTACTCCATCTCGATAACCCCCGGGAAGGGATATTTCTCCTTCTGCATCAACTTCAGGGTCTCCTTGATGGGCGTTTCGCCTTCGCCCCAAGGTGTGTTCGGCCCGTTATGCATCTTCCGATCTTTGAGGTGAATATGGGTTACGCGGTCGTGGTACTTCTGCAGAAAAGGGATCGGAGAAGCGGAGTTCCCGGCGATGAAGTGGCCGATGTCCAGGTTGATGCCGTTGTATTTGGAATAGCTCATGGCGGTTTCCCAGCTCTCCGGCCGCCCGAAGGCCTCCGGGCTGGTGACGTCGGTGTGGCCGTGGTAGCCAATCATCATCTTGTGCTTTTCGCCGAACGAACCCAACCGCTTGGTGTGGCTCAGCGGGATTTCGCAAGAGATGGCGTGCGCGCCCGCCGTCTTTGCGAGGCCGAACATGTAATCGACTTCCTCATCGGAGAAAGTGTCGATGGCGTCCACTTTCACGATCT
>OKRF01000191.1:12611-15748 GCA_900290315.1 Candidatus Sulfopaludibacter sp. SbA3
CCGGCCGCCGCCACCCCTGGCCGTCACTGGAGCGGCGGTTTCACCGGCAGGTGGCGCAGCCCGGCCGCCTTCGCCCGGACCCCGTCCCGGTCCGCCCCCGCGGTTTCCGCCCGGCCGGACTGCCGGATAAGCCACCAGGTTGGCCGGCGCTCCCATGAACTGCTCAATGGGTTGCGCCCGCAACTCGACCGAGCTGAGGTTCAGTTTGACCATGGCGTCCAGACACTGGTCGCCGCTGTTATACGCGCCGTGAAAGCTATAGGGCGCGTTAATGCCGATCTGCACGCCGCCAAATTTGGAATTCGTCTTGGCCGGCAGGCGGGAGGCTGGCAGCGCAGCCAGCGCCAGTTTGCCGAGGTCGCGTCGCGTTAGATTCATGAATGCTCCTTTTCTCGAGTGTTCCGGGTTTATGGTTGTCGAATCGGGACCTTCGCCTCTAGCTGTGTCAACCGGGTACGCAGAGTGGCAGCCAGGGGCGCGTTTGCCTGCTGGGTGGCGAGGCCGGCTGCGCGCTTCTCCAGTTCCACCGCCCTGTCGAAACGTCCGGCTTCGGCGTAGGCGGCGGCAAGCGTGGCGAGCACCACCGGATCGCGTCCACCGGTGAACTCCGCGGCGTGCTCGGCGAGCGTGACGGCCTCCGTTCCGTTGCGAATTGCAGCGTCGCGAGAGGTGGCCAGCACCCAGGCGGTCTCGTTGAGTACCCGCAGGTTGTCCGGGGCCTGGCGCAACGCCTGCCGCCACTGCGCCAGCGCCTGCGATCCCTTGCCATTTCTCATCAGCGCGGCGCCCAGATAGTACCGCGCCTCCACCAGCCCGGGAGAGATCTCGAGCTCCCGTTCCAGGTGCGGGATGGCTTCATCGAGGGCGCGTCCCAGATTGGCGTTCGCATCCCGATTGGCGGGGTCCAGCGCAACCGCCTTCTCAAACTGCGGAATCGCTTCGTCCAACCGTCCCTTCTCAGCGAGGGCCATCCCCAGGTTATTGTGCAGTTCCGCTGTCTCCGCTCCGCCGGAGAGGGCCCTTTCCAGATGCGGAATGGCCTCGTCGAACTTGCTCTCGGCCAGCAGCGCGCGCCCCAGATTGGCCTCTGCCTGGGCGCCGCCGGGGCTTAATTCGAGCGCCTGGCGGAAATGCACGATCGCGTCGTCGAACTTGCCCTGCCGCGCCAGCGCTGCGCCCAGGTTGTTGTGCGCATCGGGGTATGCGCCATCGATTTCAATGGCCTTCCGGTAGTGTGCCACCGCCTCGTCGAGATGGTTTTCCGCGACCAGCGCGATGGCCAGGTTGTTGTGGGCCTGGGCGGACTCCGGGTCGCTCTCCAGCGCCTGCCGATAATGACCGATGGCTTCATCCAAGCGACCCGCGCGGGCCAGCGCGTTCCCCAGATTGTCGTGCGCCTCGGCGTAATTGGGCTTGAGCGCAAGTGCTTGCTGGTACTGCTCAATCGCATCCTTCGTCCTGCCTACGCCCGCCAGGCTCACGCCGAAGTCGTTGTAGGCGCGCGCATCGCCGGTACTCATGGCGAGGGCTTTGGTCCACTCCGGAATGGCGGCGGCGTGCTCGCCCTTCTTCGTCAGGTCCGCGGCGATGTCGAACTGGCGGTAGAAGTCACCCGCCGGGACATCGATATGCTGCAGGCCTCCTGGCGGGATGTTCACAAACTCAGGGATGTTGACGGCACGATTACTGGCAGTGGAGTTCTCTATAAGGATGGCGGGGGAGTCGCGCCCCTCCGAGTCGATGTGAGTGAGGAACATCTGAGTATAGGGCGAGCGGCTCTTGGAGGAGAACACCAGCCAGCGGCCGTTGGGAGAGAAACTGTGCCAGGAGTTCATCAAAGGCGTATTGCAGCGCATGCGGCGCGCCTGTCCGCCGGCCGCGGGGACGATGAAGAGTTGGCTATCCGGGCGCATCAGCAGCCCGTTGTGGGCCTGCACGAAGACGATCCAGCGTCCGTCCGGCGAGATCTTGGGGAAGCTGTTGCTCATCCCATTGCGGGAGGCGCCGGCGATGGCCTCGGGATTGCCGCCCTTCCCGTCATCGAAGGGGATGCGGTACAGATCGTACTGCATCGGGACTTCGGCGGGATCGTTGGCGTAGGCGGCCATCCTGCCGCCGGCCGGGTAGGGGTCTTTCGCCTCCGCGCGGGCGAATACCAGATACTTGCCGTCGGGGCTCCAGACGGCGTTAGTTTGCACATAGCGCGGGTCGTCGGCGCCGGGCAGCGGCTGCAGTTTGCGGGCGTCGCGGTCATACCAGACCAGGATGCCGCGCGTGGGATAAAAGACCTGGAGGAAGCGGTAGTCCTCGAAATTGGCGACGTAGTAGAAATGAGTGCCCTTGGTGCCGGGTGGCTTAATGGTGGTGACCACGCGGCGGCCATCGGGTGAGACCTGGGACATGAAACCTTCGCGAAGCTGGTTGCCCAATTCAGCGCGGAAACTGGTCCAAGAAACCACGTCGGAATTGCGGATGGTCACTTTCTGTTGCACGGGCACGAGCGTATAGAGGCTCTTGTCGTTGGCGGGACCGTCGAGGTCCATCCCCAGAGTCTTGCCATCGCCGGAGAAGGAGTGGCAATTGGCGCAGGTATGCATGTCCTCGAGCAGGACGCGGCTCCGCGTTTCAGCTACGTCGCGCAGCCGCCATGCAATCAGGGGAACAGCACGGGAGTCCAGAGGTTTGATGACGCCGTTTTCCTGTTTCGACGGCATGAGCGGCACGTCGCGGTAGAAGATGGGCGCGCCCACTGGGTCCGCCGAGGTATGCAGCAGCAGGTGTCCACGTGATACGGGCTGGCTGGCATTCCCGGCGGCGAAGCCGCTGATGGTAACGGTAGCGGCGCCGGCAACCGAACGTTTCTTGATAGCGGCCCAGGTGGCTGGATCCGGAATCCACGTGCGGGCAGCAGCCTGTTGCGGCGTGAGCGCAGGGGGCCGATTGTTCGGCGAAACGCAGCGAGGGTCAATCTCGCCAACTTGCATCCGCTCGCCTTTAGCCGCTGCACGGATGGCCGCGGAACCATCGGCGAACGATACGTCGATGTGCCAGGCGGCGGCGTCCGGGGCGGGATCCCGCCAGAGGAACGTAGGGGCAGCCATGTCGGGCGGAAAGACCGACCCGTCGGCCGGATAGTC
>OKRF01000191.1:15758-44145 GCA_900290315.1 Candidatus Sulfopaludibacter sp. SbA3
GGGGCGGCCATGTCGGGCGGAAAGACCGACCCGTCGGCCGGATAGTCGATGACGATGGGGGCGGTCCCGACCTGCGCGCAGGCACACGCCATACCCAACCCGGCAAGAAGTAGTGCCCGGAGTAGCGGCCACTTCACCATGGTCTCGGCTATCACGATATCACGGATTCGTTCCCGGGACTGCGGCCTGAGTCTTGTGGGGATTTCGGGAGAGCATAGCGTGAAACCCCTTTTTTAACGCTAAAACTGCCCTTGACATCGGTAGTTCCAGGTGCTAACGTCCGAACCATGAAGTTTCAGGAGTTAGTGAGGATTACCTTTGTCTTGGCTCTCTGTTGCGCCAGCCTCTATGGGCAAACGGTAGCCAGTTCCATGGAAGGATCGGTTGTCGATCCTGCGAATGCGGCAGTTGTAGGTGCTCCGGTGACGCTGATCAGCGCCGAAACCGGCGAGGCTCGCACGGGGACTACGGACAGCCTCGGTACGTTCCGCTTTCAGAACCTGCGCCCCGGTACCTACAATGTGACGGTCAAAGCACCCGGGTTCAAGACCTTTACGATGAACGCTATCGTGGTGGCTGCCGAGGAGACTCGCAACGCGGGGAAAATGGTCCTACAGATTGGCAGTGTGACGGAGACGTATACCGTGGTGGCGGAAGCAGCCGCGGTGCAACTGACGAGTTCCGAGACCGCCGCGACGGTCGACTCCCACAACCTGGAAGATCTCACGTTGAAGGGCCGCGATCTGTTCGGCTTTGTCAAGCTGGNNCACACCTCGACCAGCCGCGATGTGACCAGCCACTCCGCCTTCAGCAGCATCATCATCAATGGCAACACGGCGTTATCCAACACGCTGAACTTCATGGTGGACGGCATCACCGACATGGATACCGGATCGAACGGTTCGAACCACTACGAACCGAACATGGATTCCATTCAGGAGCTGAGGGTTCTGACTACGAATTACCAGGCCGAATACGGGCGCAATTCGGGCGGAACCATCACGGTGGTCACCAAGAACGGAACCCAGGACTTCCATGGCTCGGCGCAGTGGACGCACCGGCACGAGGAATTCAACGCGGATAGCTGGGCCAACAACCACACCATCAAGAACGGAGCGGCGACTCCCCGGGTGCCTTACCGGTATAACGTGGAAACGTACGCCATCGGCGGCCCCGTGTATATCCCGAAGGTTTGGAATACGGCGAAGAAGAGACTCTTCTTCTTCTGGTCTCAGGAATACACGGCGCAGTTTGTGACCGGCGGCAGCGAGAGCATGTACACACCCACGGCGCTGGAGCGCAACGGCGACTTTTCCAAGAGTTTTAATAACAACGGCAGTCTCATCTCGGTTCTGGATCCGAATAACAACAATGCGCCGTTCCCCGGGAACGTCATACCCGCGAACCGGATCAATCCGGTAGGCCAGCAGTTGCTCAACTTCTTCCCACTGCCCAACTTTACCGCAACTTTACCCTCGCAATTGAACATCGTGAACTACTTCGAACAGGCCAGCGCCAAGCATCCGCGGCGCAACGACGTGCTGCGTTTCGACACCTACATTACATCGAAGCTCAGCGGATATTTCCGCTATATCAACGATTACGACGACACGGTCCAGCTCTACCAGGGGGTCCAATTCACTTCGGACGTCGGCGGCGTTCTCGGCCAGGCCGGTATTTCGCCCATCGATCATCCGAACGGCGGACACGGCTATTCGGGTACGGCTACTTACACGTTCACACCGACGCTGATCAACGAAGTCACCGTCGCCGAAAGCTGGGACACCTATTCGTTCTATACGCTGGACAACATGAAGAGCGAATCGCGCACGCTCGAACCCGGTCTGCCAAGCCTGTTTCCAGTGCCAACGGCCGCGAATAACGGATCGGTACTGCCTATCAACGGTTACCTGAATATCCTGCCGACGTTCAGCTTCGGCAGCGCACCCTCAAACGCCATGTCCTATTCGCGGAACGGCTCAACGGCCGGGACGTATCAAAACGGCAACCCCATCTGGACCTACCAGGATAACCTCAGCAAGGTCTGGGGCCATCACGCGTTCAAGATGGGAATCTACCTGGAAAACAACGATAAGTATCAGCCCAAAGGGAACAACTACATGGGGGCCTTCAGTTTTGCCTCCTCCACTTCCACTCCACAACTCAACACCAACGACGGCTTTGCCAATGCTCTGCTGGGTAATGTCAACAGCTACAGCCAGTGGAACGCAACAACCACGTTTAACGTCAAGTACTGGAATGCGGAATGGTATGTGCAGGACAACTGGAAGGTGAGTCCCAGGCTGACTCTTGATTACGGTTTGCGCTTCTATCATCAGTCGCCTCAGGTGGATGTCAACGATACGTTTGTCAATTTCATTCCCGCCGACTATTCCGCGTCGGCCATGCCGCGGCTATACGTTCCGGCCTGTTCGAACGGCGCCGCGACGTGTACTAGTTCGTCCAACGGACTGGTAGCGAAGGATCCTCTGACGGGAGCGACCACCTCCAGCGGATTCGTGGGGGATTTTGTTCCTAACTCGGGCAATCCGACGTCGGGGATGGTGGTACTGAGACAGAACGGCGCACCCAATGCACTCTACAGCCAGTCGCCCGTTGCTCTGGGCCCGCGCATCGGCTTTGCCTACGACCTGTTTGGCGATGGCAAGACGGCGCTGCGTGGCGGGTTTGGAATGTTCTACAACCGGCTGGATGGTAACCAGGTGTACACCAGTTCCGGACAGTCGCCCATTGCGTACCAGGTGTCGGTCAGTAACCTATCCCTCGCCCAAATCGCTGCGCAGAATTCGGGGGCTCCGCCGAGTCTTTCGAGTCTGAGCACTGCTCCCAACAGCCCGTATATCTGGCTGCCCTCCAAAGTGCCGTGGGATACCACGTTGAACGGCAGTCTGGATCTGCAGCGAAGCTTCGGCCCGAACACCGTGGCTAGTATCGGAACCAGGTGGGACCACAGCTACAATCAGCATCTGCTTTACAATCCCAATTGGATTCCCATCGGAACGGGTTGGCCATTCAATCCAAAGAACATCAATCCGACCACGGCGGGAAGTACGAGTACCGACATCGGCTCTATTTTCGAACGGAGCATCTACCCGGGGTACGGCGGGATGAACAGTTCCGGGTTTATGGGGGAGAGCATCTACACCGCTTTGACCGCCACCATAAACAGGCGTATGACCCACGGTCTGGCAATAGGTGCGGCGTATACCTTCTCCAAAGCCATGGGCGTCACCACTTACAACCCGGCGGTTCCCAACAACAAGGAATGGAATTACGGGCGCGTGAGTGGGGACCGGCCCCAAAACCTCCAGATCAACTTCAACTACACAGTTCCGGGTCTCGGTAAGTGGTTGGGCGTGAAGGCGCTCGGCGCTCTCACCGATCACTGGCAACTCTCCGGAATCATTTCCGCGCAGAGCGGCGCACCGTACAACCCCGGTTGCGGCCTCACTTCGGGGGCGGCGGGGGTGACCGGAGGCTATACCGGGACACCGGACGTAAGCGCGCGCTGCGAAGTGATCGGTAATCCGCTGGCCAACATACCGACCAGTGGCTTCGGAAAGGTATTCTACAATCCGGCGGCGTTCGCCCTGCCCGGCATCGCCACGGGGCCGGATAACTCGATGGTCGGATCGCCTGTTTTGGGCGACTTGGGCGGCGGCGCCGGCGTTCTCAGGCTGCCGTTCATCACCAACTTCGATGCGACCATTACCAAGATCGTCCCGCTGGGCAGCGAGAGGCGCATTCTGAAGTTTCAGCTTCAAGCGTACAACGTGTTCAACCATACGGAAATTAACGCCATCGGTACCGGCATTCAGTTCAATCCGTCTACCAACCAGGTGTCCAACGCTTCGTCGCTGGGATATGCCACCGGGACGCTACCGAACCGCGTGCTGGCGTTCACAGCCCGCTTCCAGTTCTAGCGGTTCAGGTCGATCTTGCAGAAGGGGGCTCGCACGGGCCCCCTGGAGGTTTGAATTATGTCGAGCCAAGGTGTTTCGCGGCGTTATTTCTTCTTTGGGACTCTGCTGGCGGGGGCTGTGCCGCGCGGCGGATTTGGGAGTGTGCCCACGCTCCGTGCGCTGGGGTACAAGCCGTTTTACAACAAGCTGAATGTCGCCGCCATCGGCTGTGGCGGGNNNNAAGCCGTTTTACAACAAGCTGAATGTCGCCGCCATCGGCTGTGGCGGGCAGGGCGGAGCGGACTTGAACGATGCCGCCCGCAGCGAAAACATTGTAGCTCTGTGCGACGTGGATGAGAGCCGCGCGGCGCAGAACCTCAGCCGCTATGACAAGGCGCCGAGATACAAAGATTTTCGGGTGATGCTCGAGAAAGAAGGCAAGAATATCGATGCCTGCACCATCGGCATCCCCGATTTTATGCACGCCACGGTGGCTCTCGCGTGCATGCAGCACGGCAAGCACGTATATGTGGAGAAGCCGCTGACACGCACCCCGTGGGAGGCGCGGCTGCTGCAGGATGCGGCCGTGAAGTACAAGGTCGCGACCCAGATGGGCAACCAGGGATTTTCCCACGAGTGCAACCGCGTGGCCGCAGAGATCGTGTGGTCGGGCGCCATCGGCGATGTCACCGAGGCACACTTCTCCACCTCTCCAGGCACACATCCCACCGGGCTTCTGGCGCTGCCTCCCGATGAATCTGTGCCTAAGACGCTGGAATGGGACCTGTGGCTGGGGGGCGCCTCGGCGCGTCCTTTCAGCAGCTATTATGTGCCCTATAACTGGCGCGGGTTCCTGGATTTCGGGACCGGGCAAATCGGCAACTGGGCCACTCATACAGCCGGGCCGGTGCAGACGGCGCTGCAACTGGGCGCGCCCACCAGCCTGGAGTGCACCGGGGTGGATGGCCGCAGCACCATCACCTATCCTAACCACGCTGTGGTGTGCCTGCAGTTCCCGGCGCGTGGAGAAATGCCTCCCGTGAAGGTATACTTTCACGACAGCCCGCGCACCAGCGATGCGGACGTCTACCGCGTGCCGGGCATGGAGAACGAGACCATTCTGCCACCCACCAACAATTTGGCGGATAAGGGCCGGACTACCGGAGGTCGTGGCGGATTCGGCGGTGGCGCCGGCCGGGGTGGGCCGGGAGGAGCGGCAGGCCAGGGAGCAGGACGCGGAGGAACTGCCTTCCCGGGACCGGGACGCGGCGGACGTTCCGGCGCCAATGGCGGAGTGCGGCAGGGCGCGGGCGGCCCGGGCGTGCGCGTGTTTGGAGATCCGTCCACCCCCGCGCAGCCTGGCATTCTCACCGGCAACGGCAGCGTCTTCATTGGCACCAAAGGCGTGATGGCTACGTCCTCGCGCGGCGAAGGAGTGTGGCTGCTGCCGGCCGCGCGGTGGAAGGAGTACGTGCTGCCGCCGCCGCTGCTGACGCGCTCGCCGGGCCACATGCTGGATTGGATTCGCGCCTGCAAGGGCGGCGAGCCGGGCTGCTCGGATTTCCGCATCACCGCCCCTTACGCGGAATGGCTGGCGCTGACTGCGATCGCTCTGCACGTGCCGGGGAAGCTCGAGTGGGACAGCAGGAACCAGCGTTTCACCAACAGTGCGGAGGCCAACAAGTTCGTCAAGCCGGTATTCCGCAAGGGCTGGGAACTGAAGTTATAGCGGCGCCGGGCACCCCGCCTCGCTCACGGCTCTCTGCCCGGTGCTGACGGCCATGGGCTCCTGCCCCATCCGCATATAAAGCTGCTTCACGTTCCGAAAGGCCGTGCAGATCTGGTCATGCACCATAGGACAGGACGGATCCACTCTGAGTGCGCCGGCGCCGGCGACGGCGCAGCTTCCCGGATCGGTCTGTGTATACAACTCGGCCAGCTCGGAAGCCAGCCTGGTGTAACTCTTGTCCACGAGCAGGCCCTCGATCAGTACGATGGCGGCCTGCCGCGGGTCTCCCATCGCGCGCCATGCACCCGACATGTCTTCGAAAAACTCCGGCGCCGGGCGAAGGACGCGGCCGTACTCAAACGCTTCTATGGCCTTGCGCGGATTGGACAGGCGAAGGTACGCGTCACCCAACGTCAGGTATAAGGGATACCAGCCCGAGGCGGATACCCTGATGCCGCGCAATTGATTTTCGCGGAGGACTTCCTGGGTGGCGATACGGTCGACTCTCTCGCCCCGCAGCAACACCTCCAGCGCTTTTTGATACCACTGCTGGCTCTGCGCCGCTGAGCCCTTCTCAGCCAGCAACTCGCCCTGCATGAGGTATATCAAACCGGCGGTGGCGTACGCCTGAGGCACGTTTCGATCGTCGGGCAGGCCATCCAGGATGGCGAGGGACCGGTTCACCTCGCCGGCGGCGCGGTCCATCCCTTCCCCTTGCGGTCCGATCACGGCAGTAGCCACGTGCAGGTGCGCTTTATAACTGGCGGGACACACCTTGGTAGCGCTGGTCCAGAGGCTCTGGTCATCCAGCCAGTCGATATTTCGGGCGTAAGTACGGATGGCCAGCGCGACACTGATAAGGGCCAGTACTGCGGGCGCGATGCGCGGCCGCCTATAAACCGCCCAAACCAGACAACCCGCGAAGCCTACCGAGGGCAGGTACAGAAACCTCTCGGCCATGATGCTGCCGATGAGGATCGCCAGGTTGGAGGTTGGCGCCAGAGTCGCGAAAGAGAAAGCAATGAAAAAGCACACCGCTTTGCGCCGGCGATAACAAAGAACCGCGGCCACGGCGGCAGCGGCACAAAACACCAGCGCGGCACAATCTCCGACCCCCCAGGCAAACAGCGGGACTTGGCTGTAGGAGTAATCGCAGGAGAGGTCGCGCGGCCACACCAGCAGCCACAGGTACTTGCCGATCACTTTCACGGCGGTCAGCCGCACCGTCCAGAAACTGGCGCCGGCCAGCGGATTATCGGTGAACGGAACCGGTGCCGAGGCCAGACCCGCAAGCACTCCGGAACGGACGTATAGGAAGAGCGCGGCCGGTAGCGCCGCCGCCAGGTATCCGGGCCAGCGGGCGCGCGCCCCGCCCGTCCCGAATGTGAAGTCGTATATCGCCATGGCGGCCAGCAGCACCACGGCGCTTTCCTTTGAGAACATCCCGATGGTGGCGGCCAGCATCAGCGCCGCCAGCCACGCCAGCCTGCGCCGCCCGGAAGCAGTCACGCTTTTCGCGTGGCAAACGAGACCCGCCAGCACTCCGAAACCGGCCAGCAGATCAGCGCGGCCCACAATGTTGGTGACGGATTCGGTGAGAATGGGATGAACCGCCCAGACAGCGGCCAATGCCAGGGCAAGGTGCTCTCTCGGCTTCGTATCCCGGAACAGGAGCAGGCCCAGCAGGTAGACCAGCGCGATATTGACGGCGTGCAGCGCGAAATTGACCCAATGATAGCCCGCCGGATGGGCGCCGTTATCGAGGATGGCGTAGTTGAAGAGATAAGAGAACGTGGTCAACGGACGATAGAGCGAAGTGGCTGTGGTCTTGTACCAATACTCTTCGTTGAGGATCAGGTGGAGATTCTCAGACGTGGCGGCGTGTACGCGAGAGTCTTTCAGAATCGCGCGATCGTTGTCGAACGCGAAGCCGGCCCCAAAGGAATTGGAATACGCCAGCAGGGCGAAGGCCCAAAGCGCCAGCACCGGCACCGCGTGCCGCCGCCAATCCGCGCGACTCGCCGCCTTTACCGGCACTTTCATAGTGCCGTCACCAGTAGGAAGGCCAGGATGGTCTGGCCGCGCGCGCCCACGGCCGCGGAGCCATAGCGCAACGGACACAGCCCGTCCTCTGCCAGCGCCCCAGTAGCCCGGCCAGCCCAAAATCTTAGTGAAGTCATCGTCCGTTGCCACTCTAATTTAGCGAATGTGGCCCCCAATCGAGAAGTGCCTGAAATCCACGCACGGATTTGCGCTGTGGGGAGGCATGGATCCCACAGGCCAAACCAGGCTAGGGAAGAAGGCGTGAAGTGCCGATTATATTTATGACAGCACCCTGGTTCCGGGGTGTCGGTCGATTTCGCGGCATTTCCGAGCGTTGCGCGGTGGGCGGCTTGCTCGCGATGCAGTGCTTGACAAGGAGGGCACGTTGAAAATCCGTACGAGATTGCTGGGTGGCTTCGCAACCGTGATGATACTGGTTCTGGGGCTCGCAGCTACTTCGTTCCAGGTGATCGAGCGCCTGGGCTCAGCACTCGATTCGGCGGTCAATACCACCGCCCTCAAACAGCGGCTGGTTGGCAACATCCGAACCGGTTTCCAGCAAATGCGCGCCAAAGGCGCCCAGACCGAGATCTCGCTCATCGCCTCGATGGTGACGAAGATGGGCCAGGACACGGGAAAGGAGGTAGCCACGTGTGCGAGTTGTCATACGGAAAACACTGTTACGATCCAGACGCACCAATTCGAGGCGGTGGCCGCAAGCCTGGCGAACGACGTAGCACAACTCCGCGCGCTGACGGTTAACCCCTCTGAGAACCAAGCGGTTGAGTTGATCGATCAGGGCAGCCGCCGGTGGCTGGCCCTGTACCATAAATACCTGGATCTGGCAGCCCGGCGGGAATTCGACGCCGGGCACGAGGTAATGCTTGGACAGATCTACCCGCTGGTCGAATCCATGGAGGCCGCCGCGGACCGGTTGGGCGCGCAAGGCCAAGCCGCCATGGCAGTAGCCCGCAGCGACTCTCACGATCGCATCGCCATGAGCCGGAAAGCCATTTTTGTTTTGGTTGGGGCCTGTCTGCTGATCGGTTTATGTTTCCACCGGGTGGTGATCGGGGTCGATCGTCTGTTGTGCCGATTTGCCGGCCGCGTGCTGCAGGCCTCCGCCGAAGTGGCGCAAGGGGCGTTGCAGGTCTCCAGTTGCGGGCAGGCGCTTGCCCAAGCCGCCACTGAGCAAACGAGATCGCTTGCAGACACGGCTTCCGCGATCGAGACCATCAGGGGACAAGCTCACGGGAATGCGGAGCGCGCCGACAGCGCCACGGATCTGAGCTGCAAGGTCGATTCCCAACTCAGCGCGGCGGAGACGGCCCTGGAGGACATGCGGAAATCCATGGCGGCGATGAAGCAATCGGGTGACAAAGTTGCCCGGATCCTCGCGGTGATCGATGGCATCGCGTTCCAGACCAACATTCTGGCCCTGAACGCCGCCGTGGAATCGGCTCGCGCGGGCGCGGCGGGTGCGGGCTTTGCCGTGGTGGCCGAGGAGGTCCGCACCTTGGCGCAACGCTCCGCCCAAGCTGCCAGGGAAACCGCGGGTCTCATACAGGAGTCGCAGGAGATGTCGAAATCGGGCGGCGAACGCCTGTCGGCGGTGTGTGCCGCCGTGCAATCCATGAACAGTTGCGCCCAGAAGGTGAAAGGGCTATTCGGCGAGGTAGCGCAGGGTAGCGTCCACCAGGCGCACGGGGTGGATCGGATTTCGGCGGCCATCCGGCAAATGGAGCAGGTGACCCAACAAGCGGCTTCCAATGCGGAGGAGAACGCGGCGGCCGGCGAAGAGCTCAGCGCTCAGTCCGAGCGGCTTAAAAGCACGGTAGAGCAACTGAGTGCGTTGATCTAATCCGAAGTGTGCCGGCCGGCAGAGTCCCCGAGGGCGATTCGCGCAAGACATCGCGTGGTCCGGAGCAGTGGGCGAAACCGGTAGAACGACGGTCCAAAACGCAGTTGTTCGCGTGAGCGTCACGAAACGGTCAGCAGTGTGACAGGGGCATCGGCTCCCCTGATGGCAGCTCATACCGGGGCATCTGCACCAGTTCCATCGATTGGGGCGGCCGTTTCCTCCGTCCGGACCCACNNACTGGCTCGTAGAGCAGTCCGAATCATGAAAGTGCCGCCTGGCAGAACTGCTCCATCAGTCCGCGGGCACGCTCGAAACTCGCGGAGAGTTCGCCGAAGATGGCAGCGGCCGGATGCAAATCGCCGGACTTACCCAGTTGTTCTAATTTCAGCGCCAGCTCGCGCACCTGCTGTCCCCCGACATTTGCGGCGGCCCCTTTGATCGCGTGCGCGGCTTGGCGCGTGCCTTCGGCGTCCCCATCGTTTATGGCTTGGCTCAGCGCCCCCAGTTGCTGCGGCATGTCGTTCAGGAACCGGTTGACGACGCGTTGCGCCAGATCCTCGTTTCCGCTGAGGCGCTCCAGAAGATCCTCCTGCTCGAATTCGGCCGCTCCGCGCGGAGCCGGAGCTTCCGCCGGCGGCGCGCCGGCTCTTTCGTTCCCCGCGGTCCAGCGCGCCACCGCCTGCTCGAGGGCGGTGCGATCGATCGGTTTGGAGAGGTAATCGTTCATCCCGGCTGCGAGACACTGTTCGCGATCGCCCGTCATGGCGTTTGCCGTCATCGCGATGATGGGGATTTCATGGTTTCGAACCTGGGTACCCGGCCAGCGGATGAGACGTGTGGCTTCATAGCCATCTAAATCCGGCAACTGGCAATCCATCAGCACCAGGTCGTACTCCTTTTGCATCAAGGTGCGAAGAGCGCTGCGTCCGTCGCCAGCCAGATCGGCCCCATATCCCAGGTTGTCGAGCATTCCCAGGGCGACCTCCTGATTGGTCGGGTTGTCCTCGACCAGAAGGATTCGGACCTTGGCCCGCGATGCGAGGTCGCCACGCCAGTCTTCGGCCACCCTGGGAGCGGCGTGCGTGAACTTGGAGCCATCGCCGAAGACCGAGCCCAGGCAAGCCGCCAGTTCGCCGTGTTTCACTGGCTTTGTGACGGTTCCCGCAAACCGTGGCGAGATGCCAACCGGGTTGTGTTCGATGTGCGTCAAAGGCACCAGCGACACCAAAGGAACGCACGCCAGCCCGGCGTCTTCCCGCATCCGGGCAGCCAAGCGCTCAGCGCCGCCTTCCGGCATCTCCAGATCGGCAACCACCGCATCGAAAGGATCGCGGGCTGTCCGCAGCCGGACGAGCGCGGTTTCCACATCGCCGGCCTGCTCGACTGCGCACTGCCAAAAGGTGAGCAATTGCATGAGCAACTCGCGGCAGGCAGGGCTGTCATCTACCACTAGCACNNGAACCGTGAACCAGAAGCGGGAGCCGTGTCCCTCGCGGCTGTCGAACCTCACCTGTCCGCCCATCATTTCCACCAGGCGCGCCACAATCGACAAGCCGAGGCCGGTGCCGCCGTAGCGGCGCGTGGTGGTGGCGTCCGCCTGTGAAAAAGGCCGAAACAGCCGGTCCATCTTATCTTTCGGAACACCGATCCCGGTGTCCGCAACTTCAAAGTGAATGGCCGCCGAGTCTTCCAGGCCATCCAGTTTCACGCGAATCGTAACCTCGCCGCAATGCGTAAACTTGACCGCGTTTCCGGCGAGATTGAGAAGTACCTGGCGCAAGCGCATTTGGTCGCCGCGAAGCCGTGTGGGTACATCCGCTTCGATGAAACAGAGCACTTCCAGGCCTTTTCGTTGCGCCGTCACGGCCACCAGGTCGGCTACACCCTCGACCACCGTGCGCAAGTCGAAATCTGCCGTCTCCAGTTGCAGTTTCTGCGCCTCGATCTTGGAGTGGTCGAGGATGTCGTTCAGGATCGCCAGCAGGTCTTCAGCACTGCTGCGCACGGTCTGAGCGCGCTGGCGCTGGCGCCCGTCCAGTTCGCTGTCCAGCAGCAGTCCGATCATTCCCAAAATCCCGTTCATGGGAGTTCGGATTTCGTGGCTCATGTTGGCCAGGAACTCGCTCTTGGCCCGGTTCGCGGTATCCGCCGCCTCCTTCGCCCGGCGCAGGTCGTCCTCCAGTTCGGCGCGTTGCTTGAGCTCACGCGAGAGCTCGCTGGCCGTCCTGCGGCTCTCATCCAGCCGGCGCGTCAGATCGGTGATGTCTTGAATGGAGAACACTGCCAGAAATCCCGCACCAGTCCGGTTGGGGATGGAAGTGACGGTGATGTACTGAACCCGGGAGACTCCCGGAGTGACTTCGCATTGGATGAATGGAGAATGAAGCTGCGGTGAAAAGACGGTCGGAACGCCATCCCGAAACACTCTCTCGATGCGCTTGGAAAAGCTGGACTTGGCGATGTTGGGGAAGCGCAGGCGTGCGTCCACGTCCAGCAACTGGGCGCGCTGGATCCCGGTCCAATTCTCCAGACACTCATTCCAAAATAGAATCCGGTACTCCGGGTCGAGCACAAGAATCCCTACCGGAACCTTGTCGAGTACGTCGAAGCGCGATTCGCTGTGGAGGATGTCGGGCACGGCTACGTGGGCGACTCTACGAAGCGGTCCAAGGCGGCCACCATACTCTGGAGCGCCCCCATTTCAAAAAAGAGGAATATCTCTCCCTCGATTTCATGCTGGGCCACGCCGAAGCGCGCCCGCGCGAGAATCACTTGAACATCCGCAGCGATGCCCAGCTTCGCAAAGCGCGCCGGAAGCCCTCCTTGCTCGCTGTAGTAGGGTATGGAAAAAGAGATCTGCCCTTGCAACATGTTCGATATGGACCCCACGACGCCATTCAGGATGATGTTGCCCGTCTCTTCCAAGGTGGCCGCTCGAATCCCATCGACATCCGAGTTGGAGCCTTCGTCACCCGTCAGAAGAGAGACCAGCTTGACGGCATTCTCGTAGGGAAACACCAGGGCCACGTTGCCGTTGATCGGTCCGGAGAATGTCAGTTGCACGGAGGCCACACGATCCCATCCAAAGGCCGTCACGCGCGGCCGGGCCTCTTCCAGGGGTAAGACCTCAACTTCGGGAACTCGCAAAGAAATCGGCGTGCCAACCAACTCGTTCAACGACCCGGCGGCATAGCCTACGCCTACGTTGATGATCTCTCTCAAAGTGTCCAGTTGCAGTTCTGTAAGGTACATGATTAGCACCGTCCGCCCAATACACCAGCCAACGTCGACCGCAGCGCGTCGGCGTTGACCGGCTTTTGGAGAAACGCTGCCGCACCGAGCTGTTCACACCTTTCCCGCGTGGTCTTCTGTATGTCGGCGGTCAGTACCACGACTGGTGTCTGGATGTGCCGCCTCTGCAGTTCGGCAAGCAGGCCGAAGCCGTCCAGATCAGGCATGACCAGGTCGGTCAGAATGCAGGCGAATTCCCGCTTGTCTAGTTCGGCCAGCGCGGACGCCCCACTACCGGCCTCCACCAGCAGGTATCCGTCCTCCTGCAGAGCCTGCCTGATCCGCTTCCGCAAGAAGGTCGAATCGTCTACTACAAGAATGAAGGTCGATGTTCCGTTAGTTTCGTTCACAGCTAAGCCTTTTTGAGCCGCACTCTTCCCAGCCTGCTTCTCTTATCGGATGAAAGGTCCTGGAGAATGAGGAATAAATCGTAATTTCAGTCATGAAAATCGTAATTATCGTTCTGAAAAAAGCCGATAAGAGGTTGACGGAGAAAACGGGACCGCAAGGGGCGCGTGGACACTGTCTGGGACTCTCTTAATGGAAGCACCGACCATCCTCGTGGTAGACGACACACCGGCCAACGTCGAACTCGTCCAGAGCGTTCTGGAGACGGTCGGCTTCCGAACCCTGACGGCGGCCGACGGTCCGGCGGCCCGAGCCCTGTGCCGCGCAGAGCAGCCAGACCTCATCCTGTTGGACGTCATGATGCCGGGCGAGACCGGTTTTGAGACCTGCGCCCATCTCAAGTCGGACCCGGCAACAACCGATATCCCCATCATCTTCCTGTCCGCCCTGGATGACGTGACGAGCAAGGTCGCCGGACTGAAGATCGGAGGCGTAGACTACATCGCCAAACCAGTCCACGGAGAGGAAGTCCTGGCGCGGGTGCGCGTTCACCTGCGCATCCGCGAATCGAATCGCGCGCTGGTGCGCGAACACCGGGGCCGGCTCGAGCAGTTGCGCGATGCGCAGCAAGCGATCCTCGCGCGTCCCGAGAACTGCCCCGAGGCGGGTTTTGCAGTCTACTACAAACCCCTTGAGGAAACCGGCGGCGATTTCTACGACGTCGTTCCCATGGGCTCCGATGCTTTCGCTTACTTTGTAGCCGATATCAGCGGCCACGGCGTCACCGCAGCCTTTCTCACTTCGGCGGTAAAAGCGCTGCTGCGGCAATACTCCGGGCCCATGTTTTCCCCTGAGGACACCATGCGCGGAGTGGATTCGGTGATGCGCCAGATGCTCGGCGAGGAACAGTATCTGACGGCCTGCTACGCGCGCCTGAACCGGCAAACCAGGCGGCTTTCCGTAGTGAGTGCCGGGCATCCCCCCCTGATCCTGGTGAGCCGGACTGGTCAGGCGCAGACCGTCAAGATGGACAGCGACCCGCTGGGAGTGTTCAGTTCCGCCGTCCTGCAGCGCAAAGACCTGCGGGTGTCGAAAGGGGACCGTTTCTTTCTCTACACCGACGGCCTGATCGAGTCTTCGCCGGGGGGCGGGCGGCGGGCCGGGTTGGAGCAACTGATCGATGCGTGTGTCCGGCACCGGACGGCGCCGCTGGCGGAAGCCACAGCGGCGATCGCTGGTGAAATCCGGCCAGAGGCCGGGATCGTCGAAGACGACCTGCTGCTGCTGGCGGTGGAGGCGTTCCTATGAGTAGTTCTTGCCGGGTCGAGTGCGAAGTATGGGTGACAATTTCCGCCACCCCGGAGGCCGTCGAGGAGTTCTTCGCCGAGTTCCGGCGGCACACCGAAGCCCGGCTGGCCAGTTCGCACAGTTTCGCCGCGGAACTGCTGGCGCGCGAGGCGCTGAACAATGCCGTCGTGCACGGATGCGGGAGCGATCCGAGCAGGGAGGTCCGGTGCCGGCTGCGGCTGAAGGGCCAACGCCTGACCATTGTCGTGGCCGACGGCGGCGAAGGCTTCGATTGGCGGGCCGCCTGGGGCCGAAGGCCGGGGTTGTCAGCTTCTTCCGGCCGTGGGATGCAGATCCTGCGGTGGTACGCCACTCGCGTCCGGTACAACGAGAGGGGCAATGCGGTGACGATTTTCAAACAGTGCTGTTGAGGGAATAACAATGATTCAATTAACCCGTGAAGACGACAAAGCCGTGATTCGGCCGGAGGGGGAAGACGTGGTTGCGTCCTCGGCTCCCGAGATCCGGTCCAAGATGCGCGTAGCCCTAGAGGAAGGCGTCCGGGATCTGGTAGTGGATCTCGTCAATGTCCGCATGGTGGATTCGGTGGGGATCGGCTTGCTGATCTCTGCTCATAACTCGCTGCGCAGGCGGGGCGGACGGCTGGCCGTGGTTCATGCTTCGAAAGACGTCCTGGAGCTCTTCCACATGATGCGCATCCACCAGCATTTCAACGTGTCCGGAGATTGAAGGGAGGAAGCCATGGAAGAACCCAGCCTCGACGACGAACTGGTGCAGGACTACCTGGCTGAGTGCCGCGAACACCTGGCCACGATCGACATCGACGTCCTGGCCCTGGAAGAAGCCGGAACGGAGTTCGACGAGCGCACCGTGAACCGCATCTTCCGCGCCGCCCACTCCATCAAGGGCGGCGCCGGAGTGTGCGGCCTCGTCAAGATCCGGGACCTGGCTCACCAGTTGGAGGATGCGCTCGACCTGATCCGCACGCGCCGGATGCAGCCGACTACGGACGTTACCAGCGTCCTGCTGTTGGGCTTCGACCAGATCCGCGAGCTTCTCGGCAACCACCGGGAAAGCAATCAGGCCGATACCAGCGAGTTCGCCGCCGCGCTCGCCGCCTTGACCGCGGACGCGCCGCAACCCGAGGACGGGCAGCCGGGCCCGGCTTTCGACTGGAGCCGGCAGCGCAAGGGCTCCAAGCGCACCTATCTGATCGAATACAATCTGATCGGCGACATCCAGCGGCGGAACAAGACCAATCGGGAGGTTTTCAGGAACCTCCTGGAGTGCGGCACAATTGTCGAGACCGCGCTCGATCTGGACTCGGCCGGAACGCTCGATGGAGAGCCCTCGGACAGGTTGACCCTACACCTGATTTACGCCACTGTGCTGGACCCCGAACTGATTGGTCACCTGGTGGAAGTGCCGCCCGAGCGTATCGGGCTGGTTGGGAAGGATGGCGCCGTGACCCCCTTAGCCGGTACGGCCGCCGGACCCGTGGCCCGAACCGCGGCGCCCCACTCACCTTTGTCAAGCGAGGGCGCTGAGGCAGTCGGGCCGCTTCCTGATGGGGGCAGCCAGGTGGTAATCCGCCCGTCGGAACCGGCCGTCGTGGCCGCCACGGTCCCCGAATTGAGGGCCAAAATGCGCCGTCTCGTGGAGGCTGGGGTCCGCCTCCTGGTGGTGGATTTCGGCAATGTCCGAATGGTCGATTCGGCTGGCATCGGCCTGCTGCTCTCCGCCCATAGCACGCTGTGTAAGCTGGGTGGCCGGCTATCGGTGATCCACGCCTCAAAGGAAATTCTCCGTCTGTTGCAGTCGATGCGCATGCACCAGCATTTCAGCGTGTCCGGAGACTGAGAGGGAATGATGAGCGAACTCAACGTTGACGACGAACTGGTGCAGGATTACCTGGCGGAGTGCCGCGAACACCTGGCAACCATAGAGACGGATCTGCTCGCCATCGAGCAAGGTGGAGCGGATATCGATGAGCAACTGGTGAACCGCGTGTTCCGGGCCGCGCACTCCATCAAGGGGGGGGCCGGCTTCTTCGACCTGGTCAAGATCCGCGAACTGGCGCACAAGACCGAGAACGCTTTGGACCTGATCCGCTCCCGGCAAATGGTTCCCACCCCTGAAGTCGTGGGCATTGTGCTGGCCGGCTTCGACAAGTTGCGCGAACTCATCCACGACCACCGGGCAAGCAACCAGGCAGACATTGCGGAGTTTGTAGCCGCGCTCACCACGCTGACCGCGGACAATCTGCCGGCCGAACAGAAACGCTCCGTCACCGACCGGGTAGAGGTCTGTCTGACGGAGACCAGTACGCCGGTGCAAGCCTCCGCATTCGACTTGAATCAGGCGCGGCGGGGCGGGAACTGCATTTACCTGATCGAATGCGACCTGATTCACGACATACAGCGGCGGGGCAAGACGCCTTGGCAGGCCTTCAAGCGTCTCATCCAGTGGGGCACGATCCTCGACACCTTCTACGATCTGGACTCGGCGGGGAGCCTGGATGACGAACCTTCATCCCGGCTGATTCTAGAGGTGCTTTACGCCACTCCCTTGGCGCTCGACGGGATTGGCGAAGTGGTGGATGTGCCTCTGGAGCGCATCCGCCTGATTGAAGAGAACAGCTTCACGAAACTGTCGCCTGGTCCCGCTGAGGAAGCGGCCGCGGCAGCGCCGCCTGCGCCTGCGCTTCCCTCGCCACCCGCGGCCATGCCGGCAGAAGCAGCCTGCAAAAACGTCCCGGCCACTCCCGGTTCCGCATCGCCCGGCGAGACCACCATACGGCTGAACGTCACTCTGCTGGACACCCTGATGACACTGGCGGGCGAGCTGGTGCTCAGCCGCAACCAGTTGAATGAATCGCTGTCTCGCCAGGATCAGACCGGGATCCGCTCGGGCGCGCAACGCGTGAGCCTGGTGACCTCGGAGCTGCAGGAAGTCGTTACGCTGACCCGCATGCAGCCGGTCGGCAGTCTGTTCGCCAAGTTCCCACGGCTGGTGCGCGACCTGGCTCGCAGCCTGGGCAAGGAGGTGCAACTGAAGCTGGAAGGCAGCGAGGTGGAGATCGACAAGACCATCCTCGAGGGACTCAGCGACCCGCTCACTCACATGGTGCGCAACTCGGTGGATCACGGTATCGAGCTGCCCGCGGAGCGCGTGGCGGCGGGCAAGACCGCCTCCGGGATGGTGACACTCAAAGCCTCGCATCAGGCCGGCCAGGTTGTGATCGAGATCGCAGATGACGGTAAAGGACTGGCAGTCGAGAAGATCGCCGCCTCTTCACTGGCCAAGGGTCAGGTCACGCGCGAGCATCTCCAGACCATGTCGGACCGCGACAAGATGGCGCTCATTTTTCTGCCCGGCGTTTCCACCGCCGAAAAGGTCAGCGATGTGTCCGGGCGCGGCGTCGGCATGGATGTGGTCAAGACCAACCTCGACCGGCTCGGTGGCAAGATCGAGATCGATTCGGTGCCCGGCCGCGGATCGCGCTTCCGCATCAAGCTGCCGCTGAAGCTGGCAATCATTCCCTCGCTGCTGGTTTCCAACGGCGGAGAGCGCTTCGCCATCCCCCAGGTGAACGTGGGCGAGTTGATTCGGATTTCCGCCGCACAGATCGCCGAACGGACGGACCGCGTGGGGGATGCGGAGATCCTGACGCTGCGCGACCGCCTGGTGCCGCTGGTTTACCTGGCGGATACCATTGGCGTGGCACGTCCGGAGAGTGCGGCGCGGGCGCTGAATGTGGTCATGGTCGATACGGGGGCCTTTGAATATGGCTTGGTCGTCGAGGAATTGCACGACACCGTGGAGATCGTGGTCAAGCCGCTGGGCCGGCATGTGAAGGGCTTGCACGACTACGCCGGCGCCACCATTCTGGGCGACGGGCGCGTGGCCGTGATCCTGGACGTCGCCGGGTTGGCGGCGCGGGCCGGACTGTCGGCCGGCGCGGCCGAAGCCCTTCCCCGGAGATCCGTGGAGGAGGCTGCCACGGGTGGGGAGTTGCACTCGCTGCTTCTGTTCCACAACGCACCCGCGGAAGTCTGCGCCGTGCCGATCGAGCAGGTGTCCCGCATCGAACGCGTCCGGGCCTCGCAGATTCAGTACCTGGGCGGCCGCCGCACCATGTTGTATCGCGGGGCCAGCCTGCCCCTGGTTTCGTTGCNNTTCACCGCCGCGGTGGGGGAACTCGCCGATGACCAGCAATGGGTGGTAATCGTTTTCGAAAGACTGGGCCGGCCGTTAGGCCTGTTGGCTGCCGAGCCTCTGGACATGGTCGAAGCCACTCTCGACATTGACTCGGTCACTCTAAGGCAGCGCGGCATCGCCGGGTCGGCCGTACTCCACGAGCACACTCTATTGCTCCTGGACATCTTCGAATTGGCGGATGCTGCGCGGCCGGAAGGCGCCCCACGGGAGATGGAGCACAGGGCCTTCACCAATGCGCAGGGCACAGCGCCCACGGTACTGGTAGCCGACGACTCGGATTTCTTCCGGGGACAGATTCAGCGCCTGGTCGAAGCTGTCGGCTGCCACGTGCTCGCGGCAGAAGACGGACAGGCGGCCTGGGAAATCCTGGATCGGCATCCTGGCGATGTGGACCTGGTGGCAACCGATGTCGAGATGCCGCGGCTGGACGGGCTGGCCCTGACCCGGCAGATACGCGCGGACCGTCGTTTCGCCGGGCTGCCGGTCATCGCACTCTCCTCGCTGGCCGGGGAAGAGGAAATCGCCCGCGGTTTGGCCGCCGGCGTCAACGAGTATCAGGTCAAACTCAACAAGGACGAATTGCTGGCCAGCATTCAAAAGGCGGTCCGCAGGCCCGTCAACACCCGAAACGAGGAAGCATGCCGCTCCGGCGGACAAGGGGAATTATCATGAGCAAACTGGCAAATATCAAGATGGGAAAGAAACTGGCGCTGGCATTCGGAGGCGGCGTCCTCCAGTTAGCCTTGCTGGCGGGGCTGGCGCTGTGGTCCATCGGTGCGGTCAATTCGGCAACCGAGAAAGCGCAGAAGGAATCGAGCAAGATGAACCTCGCGATGCAGGTCGATTCCAACTTGCTGGAGATCTCCCTGCGTATGATCGGTTTGCCGGCATCTAAACAACCCGCCGTGGACACGGAACGGGCGTTGGCGGTTGGTAAGGAATACGCGGAAGCCTTGGCATATCTGAAAGCCAACGCGGTTACCGAGGAAGGCAAGCGCCAGTTGACTAGCATAGAAGCCGCCGTCGTTCCCTGGCAGGAATTGAACAACCGAATCATGGGAGCAGCGCAAGCCCACAAGCGCATCGACGCAGCCAAGGTCACGGAGGAGTCCCTGGCCCACTGCCTGGCTGTAAAGGCTGCTCTGGCGGAGTTTGTCGCGCACCGGCAGAAGCGTCTGGAGGAAACCGGCCGGGAGCGGCAGGCCGTGGCTTCGCGGATGTCGCTCCTCATGATTGCGCTTGGAGTGGCCTGTCTCCTCATCGCGGGAGTAGGGGGCACACTGATCGCCAGCAGCATTACCAGACCGCTTACCGCCGCCATCGCCCACCTGGACCGGGTAGCCGGCGGGGACCTCTCGCGGGACATGCCAGGCGAGCACCTGGAGCGCGGCGACGAAATCGGCCTATTATCCCGGGCCGTGCAGACGATGTCCGCTAATCTGCGCGAGGTCTTCCAGCACATCACCGGGGGCATTAACGTGGTGTCCTCCTCCTCGGCCGAACTGTCCGCCAATTCGGGACAGATGTCGGACGGCTCGCGGGAGGCCTCGGAAAAGGCCCATTCGGTGGCCGCGGCCGCCGAGCAGGTAACTGCCAACGTCGTGTCCGTGGCAGCCGGGATGGAGCAGACTACCACCAACCTGACCACCGTCGCGACTGCTACCGAGCAGATGACCGCCACCATCGGCGAGATCGCCAAGAATTCGGAGAAGGCCCGAAGCATCACCGAGGAGGCCACGCGTCAGGCGGCCCGCATCAATGAGCAGATGAACCACCTCGGCCAGGCCGCCCGCGAGATCGGCAAAGTCACCGAAACCATCACCGAAATCTCCTCGCAGACCAACCTGCTGGCCCTCAACGCCANNCCGCCGGCAAAGGATTCGCCGTGGTGGCCAACGAAATCAAGACGTTGGCCCAGCAGACGGCGGCTGCCACGGAAGACATCAAGGCGCGGATTTCTGGTGTGCAATCCTCCACGGCTGGAGGCATTTCGGAAATCGAGAAGGTCTCGCAGGTGATTCACGAGGTGAGCGATATCGTGTCCTCGATCGCCGCGGCCATCGAGGAGCAGGCCACGGTTACCCAGGACATCGCGCGGAATATTGGCCAAGCGTCGATCGGCGTGCGGGATGCCAATCTGCGCGTGTCGGAGAGTTCCCAGGCCAATCAGGACATCGCCAGGGAAATTGTTGGTGTCGATCATGCGGCCAGGCGGGTGGCGGAAGGCAGCGAGCACGTGCGGACGAGCGCTGGTGAACTTTCGCGGGTGGCCGAGCGGCTGCAAACCGCAGTGGGCCGGTTCCAGCTCTCGGCTGTGAATCCGGGCAGTCCTCGCAGCGTAAGCGCGGATGGCTCATTCCGGGTAAATCCAGAGGTGCTCCAGAAGGCGGTCGTGGCCCACTCGGCCTGGAAGGCGCGGCTGCGGAACGCGATCGCCAGTGGGAAGCTCGACATCCCGGTGGCCACAATAAAGGTGGACAACCAGTGCCAGTTCGGGAAGTGGCTCTACGGCACGGAGCTGTCGGCCCACGAAAAGCAAACAGAGCAATACCGCACGGTGAAGGAACTCCACGCGCAGTTTCACGAAGCGGCGTCCAAGGTGGCCCAATTCGCCACCACGGGCCAAAAGCAGGCGGCAGAACAAGCGATGGACTTGTCTAGCGATTTCTCCCGGGTTTCCTCTGCACTGATGAACGCCCTGGCGAAGTGTGGCGCGGCGCTTTCCAGCGCCGCGGTGATGGCCAGGTAGGCCAAGCGGGAAAGAGAGTCAAAGGGAGAAGATATCATGTCGAAAATGCTCGCGAACTTGAAAATCGGTAAGAAACTCGCGCTTCTGGTGGGCAGCGGGATCGGGCCAATCGTATGCTTGGGGGTCCTCAGCTTATGGGCCCTGGGCGCCATTTCGAACGCGGTCGATCAGGAACAGGCTGAGGCCGACAAAATGATGAACGCCCAGCGCGTTGCCAGTGGCCTGGGGCGGGTCAACTCGGTGGTCGGCCACATCACCCTGAGCCGGCAATGCGTGCTCTGCCACGGCGTGAGCACGGGCGGCAACCGGGAAAACCAGGCCGCCGTAGCGCGCGAGTGCCAGGGTCTGCTGAGCGACTTGAAGGCGCACGAAAGCAACGTGGAAGGCCAGAAGCTGTTAGCCGCGCTCGATAAGGTGGGCACCGGTTGGCTCGCGACGAACCTCAAGGTATTGGAGTTGGGCCAGGCCGGGAAGACCGCTGAGGCCGCCACGCTCTACCGGGAGGAGAGCATTCCGAACATTGGTCCCCTGGATCATGCGCTGAGAGACTATCTGACCTGGCAGCAACCGCGGCTGAACGAACGAAAAGAGCACGCCAGTGCACTGAAGAACCGCATGCCCATTCCGGTGACGATCCTTTCGCTCCTGGCGCTGACGGTTTCCATCGTCCTGGGCATGGTGGTCGCCCGCAGCATCACCAAACCGCTTACCGTGGCGGTCAGTCACCTGGAGCAGGTCGCCCGCGGCGATGTTTCGTGCGATGTGGAGAGCGAGTACATGAGGCGCACCGATGAAATCGGCCTGCTATCCAGAGCTATGCAGACCATGTCCGTCAGCCTGCGCGAGCTCCTGGGGGGCATCACGGGGGGAATCCAGGTGATATCCTCTTCGTCGGCGCAGTTGTCCACCAATTCGGGGCAGATGTCGGACGGCTCGCGCGAAGCTTCGGAAAAGGCCCACTCGGTGGCTGCGGCCGCCGAGGAGATGACGACCAACGTCGTATCTGTAGCAGCCGGGATGGAGCAGACCACCGCCAACCTGGCCAGCGTCGCGACTGCCACCGAGCAGATGACCGCCACTATCGGCGAGATCGCCGGGAATTCGGAGAAGGCCCGCCGCATCACCGAAGAGGCCACGCGTCAGGCAGCCCGCATCAATGAGCAGATGAAGCATCTCGGCCAAGCCGCACGCGAGATCGGCAAAGTCACCGAGACCATCACCGAAATCTCCTCGCAGACCAACCTGCTGGCCCTCAACGCCACCATCGAGGCGGCGCGCGCGGGCTCTGCCGGCAAAGGATTCGCCGTGGTGGCCAACGAGATCAAGGCGTTGGCTCAACAGACGGCGGCCGCCACGGAAGACATCAAGGCGCGGATTGCGGGGGTGCAGTCGTCGACGGCTGGAGGCATTTCCGAAATCGAGAAGGTCTCGCAAGTGATTCACGAGGTCGGCGACATCGTCTCCTCCATCGCGGCGGCCATCGAGGAGCAGGCCACGGTCACCAAAGATATCGCACGCAACATTGGCGAGGCGTCGACCGGCGTGCGGGATGCCAATCTGCGCGTGTCGGAGAGTTCTCAGGCCAGTCAGGACATTGCCAGGGAGATTGCCGGCGTTGACCATGCGGCCAGGCAGATGGCGGACGGTAGTGAGCAGGTCCGATCCAGCGCAATCGAGCTTTCCGGGTTAGCCGAGCAACTCCAAACGAGCGTGGCCCGGTTCCACGTCCAACACACGAGGTAATTATGTCCGATACGTTGAAATCACGGACTGGGCAGACAGTGCTCCTGACGACCTTTTTCGTGCGCGATGCACTTTGCGCCCTGGACGCGGCCGGAATCCAGGAGGTAATCCGGCTCGGCCCCGTCACGCCAGTGCGCCACGCCCCCGAAGAGGTGGTTGGCATCGTGAACCTGCGTGGCAAGATTGTGACTATCCTCGATCTCGGCCTCCGGCTCGGCTTCGCCCAAGCCGTCCCCGGCGGCGAGAGCCGGATCTTCATCATCGAAGACCGCGGCGAATTTGTCGGACTGCTGGTGGACCAGGTGGGCGAAGTGGTCGAAGTCGAGCGCGACCTATGGCAGGCGCCGCCAGCCAACGTTTCCTGGGGACAGGCGCGCTTTTTCCAGGGCGTATGCCGCGCGTCTGGCCGGGTAATCACGGTCCTCGAACCCGGACCCATCTTGGCGGAAAGTGCACAGTGAAATCGCCCCGTCAGAAAGCAAACCAATGAGCATACGAGTGCTGGTTGTCGACGATACGGTGGTCTTCCGGCGTGTGATCTCAGACGCCCTGACGGCGTTGCCGGGGGTCGAGGTAGTTGGCACGGCCGCCAACGGCCGCCTGGCGTTATCCCGCATAGCTGCGCTGCAGCCCGACCTGGTAACTCTCGACATCGAGATGCCGGAGATGAATGGTATCGAAGTGCTGGAGGCCATGGGCCCCGCTGGTCTGAAGGCTGGCGTCATCGTACTGAGCGCCCTCACCGTACGTGGCGGAGAGATGACCGTGCGCGCTTTGGAGTTGGGAGCCTTCGACTTCCTGACCAAACCCGAAGGTGGCGGCCCGACCGAGAATCTGGTGCATTTGCGGGACCGCCTGCTGCCGATGATCCGCGCCTTCGAGCGGCGACGCGAGATTCGCGCCATGCTTCGCAGACCATCAGCGCGGCCGGATTCCGGCGCCGTGCCGCTGGCCGTACCCTCGGCCCAGGAACACGGGGTCCGAAGACTATCCCGCCCGGGCGCCCCTCTGGTATTAATCGGAGTGTCTACCGGCGGCCCCGGGGCGCTGGCCAAGCTGCTGCCCGCGCTGCCTCATGATTTGGGCGCGCCAGTCCTCATCGTGCAGCACATGCCGGCGATGTTTACACAACCGCTAGCGGCCAGTCTGGATCGCAAGAGCGCCATTCGAGTGAAAGAGGCAGAGGATGGTGAAACCGCCAGGCCTAACTGCGCTTACCTGGCGCCCGGCGGCAGGCACATGAAGGTGGCGTCAAGCCCCCGGGGTGAGATCATCGTGCGCCTCAGCGACGATCCGCCGGAGAATGGCTGCCGGCCTTCCGTGGACTACCTCTTCCGTTCCGCCGCTCTGGAATTTCCCGGCCGCTCAATTGGCGCAGTCCTAACGGGAATGGGCAACGACGGAACTGCGGGTCTGCGTTTACTCAAGCGCGGCGGCTGCTTCTCGCTTGCGCAGGACGAAGCCAGTTGTGTGGTCTTTGGTATGCCGAAGGAAGCCATCGCGGCAGGCGTAGTGGATTCGGTTATGCCCCTCGAGAGTATGGCCGGCGCCATCGTGCGATCGGTGCGGGAGGGCGGTGCGTGATCAAACTCCTCCCGGAAGAACATAGGCTTCTCGCTCAATACATCTACTCACTGTGCGCCGTCACCCTGGACGAGTCCAAGGGATACTTGATCGAAGGAAGGCTGGGCAGTCTCGTGGAAGAGACAGGTTGCGCCAGCTACGGCGCGCTGGTTCAGCGGGCGAGATCCGAACCGGGCCGCGCCATCGAGCGGCGGATTATCGACGCCATCACCACGAACGAGACGCTGTTTTTTCGGGATACCGCTCCTTTTGATCTGCTGCGACATAAAATTGTCCCCGAGGTGATCGATCGCAGGGCGCGCGCCGGCTCCGCGCGCATCCGCATCTGGAGCGCCGCCTGCTCCACCGGCCAGGAGATCTACAGCATCGCCATCCTCCTCAAAGAGTTGCTAGGGGATCCGGACCGCTATGGTGTCCGGCTGGTTGGCACAGACATCTCCGATGACGCCGTGGCCCGGGCCAGCCGCGGCTGGTACAGTCCCACTGAGATCTCGCGAGGCTTGAGCGACATCCTGAGAGAGAAGTACTTCAAGCAAGCCAGCGGCGGCTGGCAAATTCGCGATGAGATCCGCGCCATGGCCTCATTCAAACGCCTGAACCTGATGACGGATTTCTCGGCTCTGGGAAAATTCGATATCATCTTTTGCCGCAACGTGGCGATTTACTTCAACGATCGCGACCGGATTGCACTGTTTCAGCGCATTGAACGGGCCCTCGAGTTCGGTGGTTGCCTGGTGGTCGGAGCGATGGAGTCGCTGAGTGGCGTATGCCCGCAATTTGAGTCCAAGCGTCATTTGCGGTCGGTGTACTACCAGGTGAAAACGGCCGCTCCGGCCGAGGTCTGGCGCTCTTCCACTGGCCGTTTGCCTGTGACTATTTGAGTGCCGCTGTACCGTATTTTCAGGACTGAGAGACTTTCCCTAATGGGATCTCATCCTGGCCGGTCGCGATTGCCGAGGCTGACGCTCTCGGAATGGACCAGACCGGTCCGGTGGAATTCTGGCCTCTGCAGGACCCGCCTCGACTCTCAGTCGGCTTTCGCAATGCCACCGGCACGGCACTGCATCTGGAACTTCCCGCGGGAAAGCTGCAGGGCGGCTGCTGAAAGACAATCGTCACGCATGCACACTCTGCTCAGTGCTGCTGGACGCTCTGAATGTCATCAGTGACGGTGCCAGCGTACGGCGGCGTACCCTGGTGGAGTGCGGCGTCCACATCGCGATCGAACCATTGAACCGGCTCGAGACATACTTTCTGAACACCGCCGCGGATGCCGCAGCGTCATGCCGCGAGATGAACATCCGAATGTCGGGGTGCTGTTCGATAAGTTCAGTTCAACGCCAATATCGAGGAGAAGGATCCGCTCGCTCGAGACCTTGGCGTACGACGAACTGGATCGTGATCGCGAACTTCGGATTCACAATCGGCGAAATCGCCGCCGTGGCTTCCATTTGGCGGAATCTGGCCGTCCATGCGGAAAACATGGCGTTCGACGGCGTACAGTTTCTCAGAAAGTCATGCGTCCAGCGTCCGTTACGCCTTGAGAGCGACCCACCGCACGAGTTCGCTAATCAGAAGCTTGCCGTCCCAGGGCGACTCGAAGCCGTTCATCAGTCCGGCGCGCACGCAGCGCGCAACGCCACGCTGCGTAGCCTGATTGGCGAAGGCCTCTGCTTCTGCAGCAATGTCCGCGCGGAATGGGCCCTCGACGATCAGCGTGACGTGATCGCATCGGGACCCGAGGCCAACTGGACGATCTGCATGGACAGCACGGTCTCAATGAAGGAGGCGGTGCAATCACGGACGGTTTGAGAATGCGGACCGACCCAGTTGGTTGTGGTGATCTGGTACGATCACCAGCACCACGACCTGAACGAAGAGCTGCCGTGGGAGCAGTTCCGATCCCTTCAAGTCCCCGGCCGCGGACTGGGAGAGAACAGTCAACAAAGGGAGTATGCCTTCACTGCTGCCCAGCGCCATTTTCACAAGGGACACGTTCTTTGCCAGGAGCGCCGAGACGATGGAAAACAGAGGCAGGGTGGGAAGGCTTCCGGCCATCCACATCGCCACGAGGCCGCGGGGCTTGGCGGCCAGCTTCAGCGATCCCAACAGCAGAAGGCCGTCCAGGAATTGCTGAGAACCTCCCAGTTTCAGGCGCAGCATCCCCTCCAGGTTCGACTTGCGCAGCCAACTGGAAAGGAAGGCAACGCCGTCGAGCGTCCTGGTGTCCGGATGTTGCAGAAGCCGCCGGCTGAAGTCGTCGAACAAGTCGAGCAGCGGGGCACAAGGGACTCGCGCAAGGGCCGGACGCTGCTGGTCGAGTGCCTCCGCCAGGGGCGTATTGGAATCCACCAATTGTCTGCCGGGGGGTAGGAACCGGGTCACCCTCATGGCCGCTCCCTCGACTTGGCGAAAGTGTCGCCGCACCCGCGCAGTTGCGCCCGTTCCACCCGTTTGGTGAAACGGAAGTAGCTTCCCTTGCGGCCGCAGGGACAATCGTCACAACCAATCAGCGTGGCCAGGTCCTCCGTGATCACCGCATGGCCCGGATAACTGGAAGGGACGCTGAGCACCTCGATCAGGCCTTCTTCTCCGATAGCGACCGGATCTAAGGTGCAGGGAGCGCGCACAACAATGTCCGCAAACGCCGGGGCGTGCTTGTTCCCCGCGGGACAATCCACAAAAACCGTTCCCACCTGCTCCACCATGCCATAAAAATCCAGGATGGCCTGCGGGGCGCAGCCTATCGCCGCGGCAGTTCGGGAATTGAACGCCTCCTTGGAAACCGCTTGCGCGGTGAGTTTCTTCCAGCCTCCCGAGTGCAGCAGGGTGTCGCCCGAGGCGCTGAAGGCTAAGCCACGCTTCTCCATCTCCAGCACGAAGCGCGTCCAGACAATGAATGTGAATCCAAATAACAGCGGCCGGCTGCCTCCATGGCTCGCGAACTCCATGGCTCGCGAAAAACGAATCGATGGCTTCAAAATCCGGCGAGAGTTCACCCCTGGGCAGAGTACGAAATGCGTAGTTGGTAGAAGAGGCGAAATTCCCGATGCCGCGAATGACGGCGCCACGGGCGGCGCGGCACCAAGAAACCGTCGCACGAAGGTGTTTCCTGCGACACCGACGCCGGAACTGACGCGGGTGGAACAGGAGCGCTATAAGACCCGGACCATGAGTGAACGGGTCAACGCGCGGTTGAAAAACGAATTTGGAGCGAGCCATCTGCGGGTGCGGGGCGCTGCCAAAGCGATGGCGCATCTCATGTTCGGGTGCTGGCGCTGATGGTGGATCAGTGACTGCAGATGTAGATAACAGGGTAGGAAAACCTTAAATTACCCATCTAAACTAATTTCAGCAAAAAAGGCCTCTCGGGCAGGTCCAGCGGAGGCGCGCCATTCTTTCGGCGGAAATAGGTCTTCTTAGCCCCAACCAGACCCGAAACGACGAAAACCATCAGATCGTCAACAAAAAAGCTACTTTCACAGTCCACCTCGCCTGTCAAGCCGTTTTGCCGGGAGTTTTGAAAGTCGGTCCGGTGAGCCTCTTGCAGAACTCCGGCCCGAAAAACGGCTCGTCCAAAACAAATC
>OKRF01000184.1:0-12759 GCA_900290315.1 Candidatus Sulfopaludibacter sp. SbA3
CGGGCGCCACCACGGTGGGAGCCGCCACCAACGTGGGCGCCACCGTTATCCCGGTCGCCAGCGCGGTCGGCTTTAGCGCCGGCCAGACCATCGCCATCGATAGTGGCGCGAACCGTGAGACGGTGGTAGTCGTCTCCACCACCGGCGGCAGAGGCGGCGCCACCATCACCTTCGCGCCGCTCACTGTTGCACACGCGGCCGGGGCGCAGGTCTCCGGCACCGGCATCACCCTCACCGGCGCATTGACTAAGGCGCATGCCAGCGGGGCGCCGGTCGCCAGCGGCGTTCCCACTCCCGGTGCGCCCAATCAATATTCCAGGAAACGTCAGTGAGGGCGCCGTGTAACTGAAAACCTGACCGGATCGCGGCTCCGATGATCGGACATCCCCACTCGGCTGACCGTTACAATAGAAGCATGCTGCCTGTTCTGTTCCTCTATGGGTCGTTGATCAACAACGTCCGGGAACTCATTGCGAATCATAATCCCGCCGCCGCCGAACAGCAGGTGCGTGCCTACCAGGCGCAAAACGGCGCCACTGCGGAGTGCGCCAACGCCCTTTCGTGGCTGGCTCGCGGCGCCCTGGACGCCAGGAAGTACGATCGCGCCGACTCTTGGGCCACGGAAACCCGCAAGCTCTCCGACGCTCTCCTGCGGCAGCGCAAACTGGACGCCGATAACTACCTGCCAATCGCCGTGGGAGCCTCCATTGAGGTGCACGCCCAGGTGATGGCGGCCCGCGGGGAACGGGCCGAATCGGTAGCGTGGCTGCGCGAGCAGGCCAGGCTCTTCGCCGGTACTTCCATCACCGAGCGCATCCGCAAGAACATCAACCTGCTCAGCCTGGAAGGCAAGGCGGCGCCCCCACTGGAAGAGGCCGAGTGGCTGGGCGTCAAACCCCCTTCTCTTGCCACCGTCAAAGGTCATCCCGTGCTGCTCTTCTTCTGGGCACACTGGTGCGTGGACTGTAAAGGCGAGGTGCCCATCCTGGCCAACGTGCAAAGGGCCTTCGCGCCGCAAGGGTTGGTGGTGGTCGCTCCTACCAGGTTATATGGGTATGCGGCGGGTGGTGAGGATGCGCCGCCGACCGTCGAAAAGCAGTATATCGAGAAAGTTCGCCAACAGTACTACTCGGCTCTGCCGGGCATGTCCGCGCCACTGAGCGCCGCCAATTTTCAAACTTACGGCGCCAGCACGACTCCCACGATCGTGTTGATCGATCGATCCGGCGTAGTGAGGTTGTACCATCCCGGAGTACTTTCGGAGGCTGAGTTGTCCGCCCGGATTCGGGCGATCCTGAAGCTATAAAAAGCCCGCTTACGCGGTCTTACGCTTTTCGAAATCACTCCACTGCATGCGCGACAGGTCGTACTCCTGCAGGGAACGAATCAACGAATCGATCGCTGAACGTCTGGCGTACAGGTACTCGAGCTGTTCTTTCTGGCCGCGGCCGCTGGAAACGGGGGAGGGAGCTTTCTTCAGGACCATAGTACATATGTACCAGAAGTCCTAATCTACGACAATAGAAATTAGAGGACCAACCCTATTCTAAATTGTGGGTAGACCTATACACCCTAATGAGGGTATCCGATAATTAACTCTGCAACATATTCTCAATTATCTCAACATTATTCGCGACGACAACCGGCGCATTACCGAAATTCGGCTGAATTTGGGTGCCATCAGGTCCGCGAAGTGCTCCTGTATGGTACTGGTGAATGAAATCCGGGTCTTTTAGGACATTTCCGGTAAGAATACCGACCACTTCGGCATCGGACTTCATCACCCCTGCTTTTGTCAACTTCCGAATGCCTGCCAGCGTGGCGGCCGACGCCGGCTCGCAGCCGATCCCGGCTCTCCCGATCACGGCCTTGGCATCGGCAATCTCCTGCTCTGTCACCCTTTCCACCACGCCGCCGCTCGTGGTCACTTCGTGCAGGGCCTTGGGCCACGAGACAGGATCGCCAATCTTGATCGCCGTTGCCAGCGTCTCCGGATGCTCCACCGCACGCAATTTCGAACGATCCTCGGCCTGCATCAGATCGTAGAACGGCGAGGCGCCCGCCGCCTGGATCACAGCCAGGCGCGGCAAGCGGTCGATCAGCCCCAGATCCTTCATCTCGCGCAACCCTTTGCCGAAGGCCGAGGTGTTTCCCAGGTTGCCGCCCGGCAGCACCACCCAGTCGGGCACGCGCCAATCGCGCTGGTCCATCATCTCCAGCATGATAGTTTTCTGGCCCTCAATGCGGAACGGGTTGATCGAGTTCAGCAGGTAGATTCCCAGCCGCTCGGCCAGGCTGCGCACCAGCGCCAGAATCTGATCGAAATTCGCCTCCACCTGAAACGTGCGTGCGCCATATTCCAGAGCCTGCGCCAATTTCCCGTAAGCGATGTTGCCATGCGGGATGAAAATGATGGGCTGCAATCCGGCCGCGCTGGCATAGGCCGCCATGGAGGCCGACGTGTTGCCGGTGGAGACGCAGGCCACCCGCGTCATTCCCAGGCGCAGCGCCTGTGCCACCCCGCAGGTCATGCCGTTGTCTTTGAAAGAGCCCGTAGGGTTGAAGCCCTGGTGCTTGAACCAAAGGCGCTCCAGCCCGCCGTACTCCGCCGTCAGCCTCCCATCGAGAATCGGCGTCTTGCCTTCCCGCAGCGTCACCACGCGGCCGTAATCGGCGAGAAATGGAATGAACTCCCGATAGCGCCAGACGCCGCTTTGATCCAGCGGAGCGTTCGACGTGCGCCGCGTGCGCCATAGCGCCTTTAACTCCTCGGCGGGCAGGAGCGGCTTACCGTACGTGGCCTCGAGCAATCCGCCGCAACGCGGGCAATTGTAGATCACTTCCGTGATGGGATACCGCGAGCGACACCGCTCCTCAAAACAAATCAGCTCTGCTGTCATGAAGCTTCCATTATGGCAAGCTTATAGCTGTGCTCGCAGTTCATCTCGAAAACGGTGTGGCCAGTCTGCGCGAGGTTCCTGTGCCGCAACGTCCCGCGGGCTTCGCCCTGTTGCGTCCGCTGGTCGCGGGAATCTGTAACACCGACCTGGAACTGCAGCGCGGCTACTACGGATTCACCGGCACTCCCGGGCACGAATTCGTCGCCGAGGTAGTGGAAGCCGATACCGCGACGCTGGTGGGCCAGCGCGTGGTGGGCGAAATCAATCTCGCCTGCACGCAATGCGACTGGTGCCGCAGAGGCATGGGACGCCATTGCCCGCACCGCACCGTCCTGGGCATTGTGAATCACCCCGGCGCTTTCCAGGAGTTCTTCACGCTGCCGGAACGCAATCTCCACGTCTTGCCGGAGGGCCTCTCATCCGACCGCGCCGTTTTCACCGAACCGCTGGCCGCCGCCTGCGAGATTCTGGACCAGGTGGCCATCCCGGCGGGCGAAACGGTGGCAGTGCTGGGCGATGGCAAACTCGGCCTGCTGATCGCGCTGGTGTTGCAGGCACACGGCTACCAGGTGCATCAGTTCGGCCGTCACCGGGAGAAGTTGCGCATCAGCGCCGCCGCGGGGGTGGTCACCAAACTCGCCGGCAGCGTCATGCCGGCCGCCGCTTACGATTGGACGGTGGATGCCACCGGCAGTCCCGAAGGGCTGCGCACCGCCGCCGCGATCACCCGCCCCCGCGGGACGGTGATTTTGAAATCGACGGTCCACGGCACCGTCGCGGTGGATACAGCTTCGATCATCGTCAACGAACTCACATTGGTGGGCTCACGCTGCGGGCGCTTCGAAGCGGCGCTGCCTGTGCTGCGAAATGGGCTGGTTCCGGTGGAGCAGATGATCGCGGCGCGATTCCCTCTGGCGCAGGCGGTGGAGGCGTTTGGTACGGCGGCTAAGCCGGGAACGTTGAAGGTGCTGCTGACGAATCAGGGCTGAAGCATCCTCGCTCTCTTGACCCTACCACGTCGCCAACTTTCCGGTACTCCCGTTTTCTGGCCCTTGAACCTGCAACGGTACGCTGCCACGACAACTCACTGCTTCGGGGCGGACCGGTTCGTCACATCCCCAACGCGAGGCGACTTGAGGGGCGATGCGTTGTCGGCCTTCATGCGGTCGTGCAACTTCTTGGCAAGTTTAGCCATCTCTTCCGATTTTTTAAGGCTGGCGACCGAGAGCGTGGATTCTCCGCCGTCCTCTAACTCCTGTTTGACTTCGTTGGCCAATTGCGCGAGGAGCGCCGCGNNGAACGCTCAGGTCCAGACCCGCCGCGCCACGATTGTCTCCACCGCCGGCCACTCCACCACCCCGCTGACCCGCCCCGGAGGATGCGGCGATCATAGCCAGAAGGATCGCGCCGCAAGCGGACGGCACGATCAAGTGTTTGCATCCACGACTCATCGCAAGTCGTCCCCTGGGACGATCATACACCCACGGAGGTCTTTCACCATACCGCAAACAGAGTAGGGCGGTAGGGGAAACGGTAGTAACGTCGCAAAGCCTGAAGACTGACGGGCCGCCGCACACCTGGCGATTGGGTGTCCAGTTGTCTTTTTGATTCCGAATGCCTTTGACGAGATGGACACCAAATGTGAATCGTAAACGAACTCGCATTGGTGGGCTCGCGCTGCGGGCGCTTCGAAGCTTCCCTGCCTCTGCTGGAGTAAATTCCGGTAAAAGCGCTGGTCAGCGATCGATTCTTGTTGAGCGAAGCTCCCCGGGCGTTCGAGCGCGCCGCCGAGAAGGGTGCGCTGAAGGTGCGGCTGGCTGCTGCTGGGTCATGCAGTGAAGCGCGCCAAGGCCCCAGATGAGCTCCGTACAGTTGATCCCCGCCACCTCCCGATCTGGAAACAGCCGCGCCAGGGTCGACAGCGCCACTCGGTCCGCCGGATCGTTGAAGGTGGGCGCCAGCACCAGTCCGTTTGCCACGTAGAAATTGGCGTAACTAGCCGGCAGGCGATGCCCCTTAAACACTAGCGGCCGCGGCATGGGCAGTTTCGCCACCGCCAGGCCGGCCTCCAGCAGGATCCGGTAATTTTCCCGCAGCGGCACGTAATTGGTGTCGCTTTCGTCGCTCTCCGACGCCACAACTACCGTGGTCGCATTGACAAACCTCGCCAGGTCGTCCACATGCCCGTGCGTATCGTCCCCCACGATGCCGTTGCGCAGCCAGATCACCTGCTCGACGCCCAGGTAGTCCCGCAGCCGCCGCTCGATCTGTCTGCGATTCCATCCCGGATTGCGTGCCTGCACCGGACTCAGCAGGCACTCCTCGGTGGTCAGCAGGATCCCCTCGCCGTTGACATCGATGCTGCCGCCTTCCAGCACCATCTCGGGATTCCACAGCGGCAGCTTCAGCCGCTTCGCCAGCAGGCCCGGCACCTTGGCATCGAGCCGCCAATCGTCATACTTGGCCCAGGCGTTGAAGCGCCACCCCGTCAGCGCCACGCCGCCCTCTCCGTTCTTCACGAAGATAGGACCGTAGTCGCGCGTCCACACGCGATTGCTGCGGCACGGATAAAACTCCACCGCCTCCATGCGCGCACCCACATCGCCCAGCACCCGCATCGCCTGCTGCTGCAGCGCCGGATTGTCGACCAGGATGCGCACTCGCTCCACACGGCTCAGCTTGCGCACAATCTCGCCGTACACCCACGGAATGGGAGCGAAGCGCCCCGGCCAATCCTCGCGATTGTGCGGCCATGCCAGCCAGGTAGCCTCATGCGGCTCCCACTCGGCCGGCATGCGAAAGCCCTCCGACCTGGGAGTGGTCAATCGATCACCCGGTTCAGAATGGGCGCATAGGCGTCGATCCGGCGGTCGCGCAAAAACGGCCAGTTACGCCGCGTTTCTTCGATCTGCCGCGGGTCGCATTCGACGATGAGCGTCTCTTCCTGATCGTGCGTGCCTTCCGCCAGCAGGCGGCCGAATGGATCGGCCACGAACGACGCGCCCCAGAACTCCAGCCCGTGTTCCGGTGGCCCTTCGTAGCCCACGCGATTCACCGATGCCACGTACAGCCCATTCGCTATGGCGTGCGCCCGTTGAATGGTCCGCCAGGCATCGTGCTGCGCGACTCCATACTGCACTTTCTCGGACGGGTGCCAGCCGATGGCGGTAGGGTAGAACAGCACCTGTGCGCCGCCCAGCGCCGCCAGGCGCGCCGCCTCCGGATACCACTGGTCCCAGCACACCAGCGCGGCGATGCGCGCAAACCGCGTGTCGAAACAGCGAAAGCCCAGGTCGCCCGGCGTGAAATAATACTTCTCGAAAAACAAAGGATCGTCCGGGATGTGCATCTTGCGATACAGCCCCAGCAGACTGCCATCGGCATCGATCACCAGCGCGGTGTTGTGATACACGCCCGCGGCGCGCCGCTCGAAGATCGACCCGACAATTACGACGCCCAACTCGCCGGCCAGCCGCGTGAAGCTCTGCGAGGTGGGTCCCGGCACCGGTTCAGCGAGATCGAACAGTTCGGCCTTCTCTTCGCGGCAGAAATATTGCGAGCGGAACAGTTCCTGCACGCAAATGATCTGCGCGCCGCGCCCCGCGGCCTCGCGGATACGCCACTCCGCCTTCGTCAGATTCTCATGGGGGTCCAGGGAGCAGGCCATTTGAATCAGGCCTACTCGAAACTTGGCTTGATGCACAGAACTATTTTACCGGGCCTTTCGGGCACGCGGCGCCACGCCGTAACCTTAGAAAGGAGCAGGTGCCGCAAACGGAACGACATGGACCCGATCATACGCAAGTACAGCAGCCTCGACGATTGGCGAGGTGAGGTGTTTTTGGTAACGCCGGCGATCTTGTCGCCGGTTAGAGAAGGCCGGCGAGTGTCGTTACTGGCAGAGCCGGCCGGTGCATGAGCGGATAGACGCGGTTGAGGAAATGATCCAGACCGCCCGCGAACTAAAAGGTTGGGAGATGGAGCCGGATGTACCAAGACTACAAAGACCTTTTGTCCGCCTTCCATGCCCATGGTGTTAGATACCTGATCGTCGGCGGTTACGCTGTCATCTTCCACGCGCAGCCCCGCTTCACGAATTACATCGAGGTGTTCATAAAAGCGGATCCTGCCAACGCGCGAGCGGTGGATGCGGCGCTTTCCGAGTTTCGTGCGCCGCTGCAAAACATCCGTCCGGAGGAGTTTGCCCAACGCAGCAGCTTCTTTCGCTTCGGACGCGATCCGCGAGGCATTGATATCCTGGCCGATCTTCCGGGAGTGGATTTTGACACCGCATGGGAACGCCGGCAAGAAGGCGTGATTGATCCTAGAAACGGCAGTTCCGGTTACTTTGGCACGAGTTCAACTGCTCCGCAGATTCACCGTCTGGGTAACGCCGGCGGTCTTGCCGCCGGTTTCTTGGCTTATCCAGTCCTCGCCTCCCGTCGTGGCTTCCAACTGCTCCGCAGATTCACCATTTGGGTGAGGACTGCTTTGCTTACAGGTCCTGCCTCCACACGGGATGGCAGACTTCGGCGTTGGCAACTGCCGTTTTTGGGTTGATACAGAAAGTGGCCTCAAGGGTTTTTATTTCGAGGGACGATCTGATCGCCGCTAAGCTTGCTTCCGGCAGACCGCAAGATCTTGCAGGTGTGGACGCCCTAAGAAAGGCAGTTTAGGGCCAACAGGCGAACCACTCAAGAAAACATAGCGCGACAGAACCGTTGAACTGGCCTAAGACTTAAGCTGGGATTTGGTCGCATGTTGATCAGCGTTGACTCGCCACCTTCACCCGACCCTCACACACTCCCGCGCGATCTCCCAATCTTCATCGGTGTGCACCACTAGCACGCGCACAGCGGAATCCGCCGCCGCGATGTCCGCGTCTTCCGGCGTGTGAGCGTTCTTCGCAACATCCAGCTTGATGCCCCAGAACGATAGTCGCTCGCACACGGCGGCGCGCAGCGGCGGGCAATTTTCGCCGATCCCCGCGGTGAACAGCAGCGCGTCCAACCCTCCCAAACTCGCCACCATGCCGCCGATTTCGCGACACAGGCGGTGAACGTAGATGTCGAACGCCAGGCGCGCCCGCTCGTTGCCCTGATCGATGGCGCTGAGGATTTCGCGCATATCGCCGGAGGTCCCCGAGATGCCCTTGAGGCCGGACTCCCGATTGAGCAGGCGATCGAGTTCCGCCGCATCGTAGCCTTTGTGCCGTACCAGGTAGATCAGGATGCCGGGATCGAGCGAGCCGGAACGCGTGCCCATCATGAGGCCTTCCAGCGGCGTGAACCCCATGGTGGTATCGATACTCTTGCCACTACGAATGGCGGCCAGCGAAGCGCCATTTCCCAGATGGCAGCTCACCAGGCGGTCGCAGGCCACCATCTGCGCCGCGCGGCGTGAAACGTATTGGTGGCTGATGCCGTGAAACCCGTAGCGGCGAATTCCGCGGTCCAGCCATTCATACGGCCCTGGGTAGACGCGCGCCGGCTCCGGGATGGTCGCATGAAAGGCGGTATCGAACACGGCGATCTGCGGCACCCCGCTTCCCAGAATCCGCTCGGCCTCTTCAATCGCTTCCAGTTCCAGGCGATTGTGTTCGGGAGCGAATTCGCAATACGTGCGGATGCCCTCTTTCACTTCCGGTGTGATGCGGGCGGTCTCGCGAAATGCGATTCCGCCGTGCACCACGCGATGGCCCACCATCTCCACCGGGCCAGGAATGGTATCCAGCACGGCGCCCAACACGTCTGCGGGCGATTGAATAGCCAGGGTGGACGTCGCGCCGTCGAGCCGCATCACTGCGCTGTCGTGATATCTCGCAGGGTGGCCTTCAGGCTGCTCGACCCGCCGTTCAGAACCAGTACGCGCATCTATGCGGGCCACTTCCAACCGCGAATCTCCGGCATGTCGTCGCCGTGCTTCGCGATGTAGAGCTTGTGTTCGATCAGCTTATTGCGGAGCGCCTGCTTCTGGTGCGCGGCCACCTTCTGAATGCGGGGCACTCGGTCGATCACGTCCATGGCCAGGTGGAAGCGGTCCACGTCGTTCAGCACGGTCATGTCGAATGGCGTGGTCGTGGTGCCTTCTTCTTTGTACCCGCGCACGTGCAGATTGTCGTGATTGGTGCGCCGGTAGGTGAGCCGGTGAATCAGCCAGGGATAGCCGTGAAACGCGAACACCACGGGCCGGTCGCTGGTGAACAGCGAATCGAAATCCTTGTCGGAAAGGCCATGAGGATGCTCGCTGGCGGGCTGCAGGGTCATCAGGTCCACTACGTTGACCACGCGGATTTTGAGGTCGGGAATGGCGCCGCGCAGGTAATCCACGGCGGCCAGAGTCTCCAGCGTGGGAACGTCGCCGCAGCAGGCCATCACCACATCGGGCTCAGTGCCCGCATCGTTGCTGGCCCATTCCCAGATGCCCAGCCCGATGGTGCAGTGCCCGCATCGTTGCTGGCCCATTCCCAGATGCCCAGCCCGATGGTGCAGTGCTTGATGGCGGCATCCATATCGAGCCACTGCGGCGCGGGCTGCTTGCCGGCCACAATGACGTTCACATAATGGCGGCTGCGCATGCAATGGTCGGCCACGGAGAGCAGGGTGTTGGCGTCGGGCGGCAGGTAGACGCGCACGATGTCGGCCTTCTTGTTGACCACCAGGTCGATGAATCCGGGGTCCTGGTGGCTGAAACCGTTGTGGTCCTGGCGCCAGACATGCGAAGTGAGCAGATAGTTCAGCGAGGCGATGGGCCTGCGCCAGGTCAGGTGACGAGTCACTTTCAGCCACTTGGCGTGCTGGTTCAGCATGGAATCCACAATGTGGATGAAGCCTTCGTAGCACGAAAAGAAACCGTGACGCCCGGTGAGCAGGTAGCCTTCCAGCCAGCCCTGGCACATGTGCTCGCTGAGGACCTCCATCACGCGGCCGTTGTGCGTCACATGCTCGTCGGTGGGAAGAATCTCGGCCATGGATTCGCGGTCGGTCACCTCGAACAGAGCGCCCAATCGGTTGGACGCCGTTTCGTCCGGTCCCATCACGCGGAAGTTGCGCGCCTCACTGTTGAGCTTCATGATGTCGCGCAGCATGTTGCCCAGTACGCGTGTGGCCTCGCCGTTGACTGCGCCGGGACTGGGCACGTCTACCGCGTAGTCGCAGAAATCCGGCATGCGCAGATCCTTGAGCAGCAGACCGCCGTTGGCATGCGGATTGGCGCCCATGCGGCGCTCCCCTTTGGGGGCCATGCCACGCAGGTCGCCGCGCAGCGCGCCCGTTTCGTCGAACAGTTCCTCGGGCTTGTAGCTCCGCATCCAGTCCTCCAGAATCTGGATGTGGCCGGGTTTGGACGGGAAATCGGTGATGGGCACCTGGTGCGCGCGGAAGGTGCCTTCGATGGCCACTCCGTCGACCACTTTCGGGCCGGTCCAGCCTTTGGGAGAGCGCAGCACGATCATCGGCCACACCGGCCGGTGGGTTTCATTCTGCTCGCGGGCCTTCTGCTGGATGGCCCGGATCTCCAGGATGGCGGTTTCCATAGTGGCCGCCATCTCCTGGTGCATCTTTTCAGGGTCGTCGCCTTCCNNTGTAGCCATAGCCCGTGAAGAGAGCGGTCAGTTCGTCCTTGGGGATGCGGGCCAGCACCGTGGGACCGGCGATCTTGTAGCCGTTCAAATGCAGGATGGGAAGCACCGCGCCATCGCGCGCCGGATTGAGGAACTTGTTGGAGTGCCAACTGGTGGCCAAGGCGCCGGTTTCGGATTCGCCATCGCCCACAACGCAGCAGGCAATCAGGCCGGGATTGTCGAACACCGCCCCGTAGGCATGTACCAGTGCATAGCCCAGTTCACCGCCTTCGTGAATCGAGCCGGGCGTCTCCGGCGCGGCGTGGCTGGGAATGCCGCCAGGAAAGGAGAACTGCGTGAACAGCCGCTTCAGGCCTTCGATATCTTCCGAAATATTCGGGTAGACCTCGCTGTAGGTGCCTTCCAGGTATGTGTTGGCCACCATGCCCGGTCCGCCGTGTCCCGGACCGCAGATGTAGATCATATTGAGATCGTACTTGCGGATCAGACGATTGCAATGAACATAGATGAAATTCAGCCCGGGCGTGGTGCCCCAGTGGCCCAGAAGCCGCGGTTTGATATGTTCCAGTTTGAGCGGTTCGGAGAGCAGCGGATTGTCGTACAGGTAGATCTGCCCCACCGACAGGTAATTGGCCGCCCGCCAGTATGCGTCGATTTTGCGGAGTTCCTCTTCGGGTAATGGGTGCATGCAGTCCTCTATCCATAATTATGGATGGATTCACATGACAAAGTGGTGAAATCGACCGGCGCGATCCCAGGCTGAAACGGGGCGAGTCAACGTCATGGAAGTTTCAGAACGACGGTCGCTGAGCAGCAACCCCAACTTGCTGAAACACGTTTACGGGACGGCGGTGCTGGCGCCGAACCAGATGTTCAAGGCGGCGGACCTGACGAATATCGTGGTGCGACTCCAGATCCATTCGGCGCCGTCGCCGACGATCGCTACCACAGTGTGCGAACCCGCCCAACCCATTTCTCGCAACTGTGCGTACAAGCGCCGGAAGATCAAAACAGGCCTAATTTGCATGTTTCCATCGGATCTGTGCGACTCGCTGATCAGAATGTTACGGCGTTGATCGGGTTGCCGGCTGAACCAGCCTGACCTCTGCGGCTCGAAGCGCCCTCTTCCCCCAAAGCGGTTAATCACTCGAGTGCCGCTACACAAGCCGCCCCTCTTGCCCCATGCGCTAAAATCAAAAGAATCGCAATATGCGTGCCCGAAATCGGCCCTTGCGACCGTTTCCCATGAATACAGCCACCGCCAGCCGCGCCCAGGAATTCCGAGACCAGTTGTCCCGCCGTGTCATGGTGGCCGATGGCGCCATGGGCACCATGCTCTACGCGCGCGGTGTGTTCATCAATCGCTGCTTCGATGAACTGAACCTCTCCCAGCCGGATCTGGTCCGCCAGATTCACCAGGAGTACGCCAAGGCTGGCGCCGAGATCCTGGAAACCAACACCTTCGGTGGCAGCCGCCCGCGCCTCGCCGCCTTCGGCATGGCCGAAAAGCTCAAAGCCATCAACCAGGCCGGCGTCCGACTCGCCCGCGAAGCCGCCAAGGACGCCGCCTACGTCGCCGGAGCGGTCGGCCCCTTGGGCGTCCGCATCGAACCACTCGGCCCCACCTCGTTCGCCGAGGCCCGCGAGGCCTTTCGCGAACAGATCGAAGCCCTGGTCGAAGCCGGCATCGACCTCCTGATCCTGGAAACCTTCGCCAATCTCGATGAACTGCGCGAAGCCGTCATGGCCGCTCGCGAAGCGGCCGGCAGCGAACTCGCCGTCATCGCCCAGGTGACCATCGACGATTTCGGCCATCTCCCCGGCGGCACCGATCCCGAAACCTTCACCCGCCTCATGGATTCCTGGCCCGTGGATGAAACCTTCACCCGCCTCATGGATTCCTGGCCCGTGGATGTCATCGGCCTCAACTGCTCCGTCGGCCCCAAAACCACGCTGGAAACGGTCGAACAGATGATGGCGTTCACCACCAAGCCCATCAGCGCCATGCCCAACGCCGGCCTGCCCATGCGCGTGGAAGGCCGCAACATCTATCTGTGCTCGCCCGAATACATGGCGCAGTACGCACGCCGCATGCTGTGGGCCGGAGTCAAGATTGTGGGCGGATGCTGCGGCACCACGCCCGATCACATCAAGCTCATCCGCTCCGAGACGCGCTCCCTGCAGCCGCTGCAGAAGACTCTCAGCGTCACGGTGGACGAACCCGAGGCCCGCTCACACGCCCTTCCTCCCGTGGCCATGGCGGAAAAATCCAAGCTC